>CAYNHC010000403.1:0-1627 GCA_964396705.1 uncultured Paludibacter sp. | reverse complement strand
GAACACGATCTATATACTGAGTGTGGAACAGTGAAAGCTGAATATAAAAAATTCAAATTAGATCAGGTGATTCATTTCGATGAACTTGTGAAATCAATTTAATTCTCATTTTATTACTAAAAAGCCCGGTCAATAAATGATCGGGCTTTAAAATATAAGTACATCGTTAATATAACATTTTATACTTCCGGTTCTTTGTACCAACTAGCGTACATTGCATAATTATGCGCAATTTTCCGATTCATTTCATTGGTCTTCTCGGGTTCTATGTTTTTTATAAATTTAGCCGGTACGCCTGCCCAAAGTGTGTAAGGTGGTATAATAGTGTTGCTTAATACCAAAGACCCTGCTGCTACAATAGCGCCTTCGCCTATTTCTGCATAATCAAGTATTACAGCTCCCATTCCAATGAGTGCATAATTATCAACTTTTGCTCCGTGTATTGTTACATTATGACTTATTGTTGCATAGTCGCCAATTTCTACAACAGATTTCTGATACAGTGTATGAAGGACTGCACCATCCTGAATGTTTGTATTATTGCCAATTCGTATCGAATTTACATCGCCACGTAACACTGCATTAAACCAAACACTACAATCATTCCCAATAATTACATCGCCTACAATTGTAGCATTTTCAGCCAGATAACAATTTTCGCCTATTTGCGGGGTAAATCCACGCACTTCTTTTACTAATGCCATTTCCTGATTTTTTTGCAAAGATACTTGTATGTGTCGAAAGTAAAAAGTGTTCGAAGTAAGATTTTAATGTGAATTTTAAATTTTAATACTTGTTTTTGATAAAAGTTTTTGTAGGTTTGTATAATTTTTTATTGTTATACTTCATCTTGATTCAATAGATTAATTAAATGAAAAGACTGATATTCAACCTGTTTTTCCTATTTTCTGCTTTCAATTTAGTAACTTGCAAAGCCGAAGTTGTGAAAGAAGATTTGATTTTTTCTAATTCGGATACATTACACATTGCAACTTACAATGTAAGAATAAAAACGACGGGTGATACAAATGAAAGATCGTGGGATAAACGAAAATCTTTTGTAGCTCAATTGATCTCAAGTTATAGATTTGATGTTTTTGGGGTTCAGGAATTAGTAAACTTAGCTCAGGAGAAAGACTTAAATAAGCTTTTGCCTTCCTATAAATGTTATTCAAAAGGAAGAGATAATAATGAAGGAACCAGTGGTGAACGGCTGTCCATTTATTATAACAAAAACCGATTTAATGTCATCGACAGTGGATTCTTTTTTCTGTCTCCAACTCCAAATGTAGCCTCTAAAGGTTGGGATGCTGCCCTAAACCGGATTTGTGTATGGGTGAAACTTTACGATACAATTACAAAGAAGAATTTCTGTTTTTTCAATGTTCATTTTGATCATATGGGCATCACGGCTCGTTCTGAAAGTGCAAATTTGTTAATTTCTAAAGTAAAAGAAATAACAGGTTCGGAAACTACCTATTGTGTTGGAGATTTTAACGCATCGCCTTTCGAAACTGCTGTTTATGATAAAATGAAAAGTTATTTTAAAGATAGTAAAATTGAAGGAAAATCTGAACAGGTAAATTCGGTCGGGACTTTCAATAATTGGGATGTTAATGCAGGTTTT
>CAYNHC010000402.1:0-2889 GCA_964396705.1 uncultured Paludibacter sp. | reverse complement strand
ACTATCAACTTGTAACTCATAACTAGTAACTCGTAACTTGTAACTATTTATATTAATTTGTAGATTTATACATGAATAAAACAATTCTCTTAGGAAAAACGCCCGATGAAATTAAAGATCTAATCGTTCCACTGGGTATGCCTGCATTCACTGCAAAACAAATTGTTGAATGGATTTACAAAAAACGGGTATTCAGCATTGATGAAATGTCAAATATTTCAGTTAAAAATCGCACTTTACTCAATGAATCATTTGAAATAGGTCGAACACTGCCTGTTCATTTTCAGGAGTCGGTTGACGGCACAAAAAAATATCTGTTTAAAACACCTGAACAACAATATATCGAAAGCGTTTATATCCCTGAAGAAGAAAGAAAAACCTTGTGTGTTTCGTCTCAGATAGGCTGTAAAATGAACTGCAAATTTTGCATGACAGGTAAAATGGGCTTTGTAGCTCAATTATCGACAGCCGAAATTCTGAATCAGATCATGTCAATTGATGAAGCTGACCAACTTACCAATATTGTATTTATGGGTATGGGAGAGCCACTTGATAACCTTCTTCCATTACTTAAAGCCCTTGAAATAATGACAGCCGATTACGGATATTCCTGGAGTCCACGCAGGATTACGGTATCTTCAATTGGATTGATTCCGGGCTTAAAGATATTTCTTGAAAAATCTGAATGTCATTTAGCCATAAGTTTACATTCTCCTTTCTCTGACGAAAGAATTGGAATAATGCCAATTGAAAAAGCATATCCTATAAATGATGTTTTGAAAGAAATTAAAAAATACGATTTTAGTAAACAACGAAGAGTGTCATTCGAATATATTATGTTCGATGGTCTTAATGATTCAATGAGACATGCCGTCGAAATGGTCAAAATACTCAAAGGCATTTCATGTCGGGTAAATCTTATTCGTTTTCACGCAATTCCCGGAGTTGAACTAAAAACTTCAAAAACAGAAAAAATGATATTCTTCAGAGACTATTTAACAAGTAATGGAGTTACAACCACTATCCGAAAATCGAGGGGCGAGGATATATTTGCTGCATGTGGTATGTTATCGACCAGCGAAAAAAACAAAGAAAAAGCATCCTAAACATATCATTGCGAATTTGAAATTGAAATCTGATTTTATTAATCTGATTTAACTTGAAAAAATATTTTCAATTTCTTTGAATTTCAAAAATGATTATCTATCTTTGCAGTCCCAATTAAAAATCAGAAAATTAATTAATAAATAAAATAAATTATGATCGTAGTACCTGTAAAAGAAGGCGAAAACATTGAGAGAGCTTTAAAGAAATTCAAACGCAAATTTGAAAAAACCGGAGTAGTTAAGGAACTTCGTCGTCGTCAGTGTTTCGACAAACCTTCTATCGTAAAACGTGAAGAAAAAATTCACGCTGTTTACGTACAAAAAATGCAACTTGGCGAAGAATAAGAAAAAAATGCCGGAAAACTTGTTTTCCTGATTTTTTTGTTCTATTTTCGTTGCAGAATTATATCTACGGTTATGATAAACGAATTTCTGCAATATTTACAGTATGAGAAGAATTATTCATCTCATACTGTTTTGTCGTATCATACAGATATAAAACAGTTTTGCGATTTTCTAAAAATTGAAACCACCTTATTTGATCCAAAACTCGTTACAGCAGTTAATCTTCAACAATGGATACTTAAGTTGATGTCCGAAAAAGTTTCGGAGCGTTCCATTTCGCGAAAAATCTCCACTTTAAAATCATTTTGGCATTTTCTACTAAAGCAAGGATATATCATCACAAATCCCACGTTAAAAATTATTTTGCCAAAAACAAATAAACCTCTTCCTGCGTTTTATAAGCACGACGAGATCTTAAACATTTTGGACAATCCATATATTCCGAATGATTTTGAAGCAATCAGAGATTTACTAATCATTGAAATGTTTTATTCTACAGGAATCCGTCTTTCGGAGCTCATTTCAATCAATGACAATGATTTTGATTTCAAACAATGTAGTTTGCGCGTAATCGGGAAAAGAAATAAACAAAGAGTAATTCCTGTAAGCACACTTTTATCCAAAAAAGTAGAAGACTATGTAATAAAGAGAAACGAATCAATTGACAACAGAACCGACAAAAATTTATTTTTATTATCGAACGGAAAAAAAATGTACCCTAAACTGGTATATAACATTGTACATGACACGATGTCACAAGTAAGTAGCCTGCATAAACAAAGTCCACACGTATTACGACACAGCTTCGCCACAAATTTACTAAACGGTGGAGCAGACATCAATGTGGTTAAAGATTTGTTAGGTCACAGCAGTCTGGCAGCAACTCAGGTATATACGCATACCGGTTTTAAGGAACTATACAATATATATAAACATGCTCACCCAAGAGCAAAATAAAAAAGGAGGAAATATGAAACTTAGGATTCAATCAATTAATTTTGATGCTACAACTGCATTGGAATCTTACATTAACAAAAAAACTTTGAAGTTTGAAAAGTTTTTTGATGAAATTATTAACGTTGAAGTATATTTAAAAGTAGTAAAACCAGAAACGGCTACAAATAAGGAAGCCGAAATTAAAGTTTCTATTCCAAGTGTTGAGTTTTTCGCATCTAAAACATGCGATACATTTGAAGAGGCAATTGATTTAACATTAGGCGCTTTAGAAAAACAAATCAGAAAATTCAAGGAAAAACTCACTAATAAATAAAATAATAAGATAAATATTTTGTAGTCCAAAATAATTTCGTACATTTGCAAGCCGTTTGAATAGCGTTATTCAAGCGGCTTTTTAAACGGCGGAAATCGTTATCTAATAGCACTTTGCCTCTTTAGCTCAGTTGGCCAGAGCACGTGATTTGTAATCTCGGGGTCGTTG
>CAYNHC010000401.1:0-2895 GCA_964396705.1 uncultured Paludibacter sp. | reverse complement strand
GCACCCACTCCGCAATCGGCAATAAGTGGAACTTTAAGTTTAATGGCATTCTCCATTTCTTCAACAACCACAATTTTTGCCTGTTCAATTTCATTTTCGGGTACGCTGAAATTTAACTCATCATGTACCTGCATAGTCATTTTGGTTTGCAAATTTTCGTTTCGTAATCGGGCTTGAATATTTACCATGGCAATTTTAATAATATCGGCAGCCGAACCCTGAATTGGAGCATTTATTGCATTTCGTTCGGCATATCCGCGTACAATGCTGTTTTGAGAATTGATATCAGCTAAAAAGCGCTTTCGGCCGAAAATGGTTTCTACATAACCGGCTTCTTTCGCTTTTTGGATAGCTTCGTCCATGTATCGTTTTACATCCGGATATGTGGCAAAATAACCTTCTATCAGTTCTTTGGCTTCGCCACGTGGAATATTCAGCCGCTCGGCCAAACCAAAAGTTGATATACCGTAAATAATCCCGAAGTTGGCAGTTTTGGCTTTTCTTCGCATATCGGAAGTAACTTCATCGATTGGAATTTTATAAATTTTGGCAGCAGTAGCAGTATGAATATCTAAACCGCTATTGAACGCATCGAGCATATTGGCATCGTTGCTTAAATGAGCCATAATCCTGAGTTCGATTTGTGAATAATCGGCGCTCAGAAAAACACAACCATCATCAGGTATAAATGCTTTGCGAATTTCTTTTCCCTGCGCATCTCGAATGGGTATATTTTGCAAATTAGGATTGGTGGAACTCAAGCGTCCTGTAGAAGTAACTGTCTGATTGAATGATGTATGTACTTTTCCGGTCTTAGTATTTACCAATTGCGGTAATGCATCAATATAAGTGCTTAGCAGTTTTTTTAACCCGCGATAATCAAGAATTTTACCAATAATCTGATGCTTTGACCGTATTTTTTCAAGCACATCCTCCGAAGTAGAATACTGACCGGTTTTGGTTTTCTTTGCTTTATCGTCTAATTTTAAACGATCGAAAAGAACCTCACCTACCTGCGCAGGCGACGATACATTAAAATCGTAACCTGCCATTTCTTTAATTTCATTTTCGAGAACAATCATTTCTTTTGTCAGAATTTCAGAACTCTGACTAAGCGCATTAGTATCTATTCGCACTCCATTTCGTTCAATTTCGGACAACACCCGCATCAAAGGCATTTCAATTTCGTAAAATAGATTATCTAGACCATTCTCATGTAATTCCTTTTCGAGAATCTGCTTCAACTGAAAGGTGATATCGGCATCTTCGGCAGCATAATCGCACAATAAATCCAAATCAACAAACCGGATATCCATCTGATTTTTACCTTTCCCACCCACCAAATCTTCGTAATGAATAGTCCGATAGCGCAAATAAATTTCGGCCAAATAATCCATTCCATGTCGCAACTCGGGCTGAACCAAATAATGCGCTATCATGGTGTCGAACAATTTCCCTTTTAACTCAATACCATACATGGAGAGCATGAGCAAATCAAATTTAATATTTTGTCCGATTTTTTCTATTTGCTCACTTTGAAATATCGCTTTGAATTCTTGTAGAATAAGGATTGACTCATTTTTGTCAGCCGGTAAGGTGACGTAATATGCTTCGCCTTTGGTGAAGCAAAAAGACAAACCGACCAAATCAGCCGCAAAAACATCCACTCCTGTTGTCTCTGTATCGAAACAGATTGATTTTTGCATAAAAAGCTTCGAAATCAAATCTGCCCGCTTTACTTTTGTGTCCACCAAAATATATTTATGAGGAACATTTTTCAGGGACAACAAACCAGTTTCAGGAGCGGCTTCAAGGATTTGCGGCGTTTCAGGATTTTTAGCCGGTTTATTTTGAATGGGTTTTTCTGCTTCATCAAAAGCATCAAAAAGAGATGTTTGTCCAGCGGGTGATTTTGGTCTGGCTAACTGAATATTGTTTGAAAATTCGTCGGGTGGCAGCGATGAAAACGGCTTTTTGAATTTTGAATCAGTCATAGTTCTGAATTCCAATTCTTCGAATAAAGCACGCAATTCAGGCTCATTCACAGGTTCGATTTCCAATGATTTTTCGTTAAATTCAACAGGCACATCAGTTTTTATTGTGGCAAGAAACCTTGAAAAGATGATAAGTTCTTTATTAGATTCGACCTTGGTTTTCAAAGCGCCTTTGAGTTCTTCGGTTCTGGAAAGCAGCGTATCGATACTTCCAAATTCTTTCAATAATTTTACAGCGGTTACTTCACCAACGCCCGGACAACCGGGAATATTATCAGACGAGTCACCCATTAATCCCAATAAATCAATGACTTGTTCGTGACTATCCAATCCGTATTTTGCTTTTACCTCATCGGGTCCCATCACTTCAAATCCACCTGTATGCTTAGGGCGATACATGAAAACATGATCGGAAACCAACTGACCGTAGTCTTTGTCTGGTGTTAGCATGTAAACTTCGAAACCTGCTTGTTCAGCTTGTTTAGCCATAGTTCCAATCACATCATCTGCTTCGTAACCCGGCACTTCGAGCACGGGAATATTGTAAGCTTCAACTAATTTTTTGATAATTGGAACTGCCAGCCGGATATCTTCGGGCGTTGATTCACGTTGTGCTTTGTATTGTTCGTAAGCTTCGTGCCGGAATGTTTTTCCTTTCGGGTCAAAAGCTACTGCAATATGTGTTGGTTTTTCACGCTTTAATACATCTTCGAGCGTATTTACAAAACCATATATGGCAGAAGTATTCAATCCTTTGGAGTTTACACGCGGCGCACGAATAAATGCATAATATGCACGGTAAATGATAGCATAAGCATCTATGAGAAATAGTTTTTTCATATTGTTGATATTTTGGATAAACAAAGATATATTTTTATTGTGAAAACCGAGCAATTAATAT
>CAYNHC010000400.1:0-2914 GCA_964396705.1 uncultured Paludibacter sp. | reverse complement strand
CATCCTTCTATTATTTTGCTTTTTACCGTGTTAACCTTGTTGAATTAAGAAAATTAAATATATGAGAAAATGCAAATTCATCTTCATAGTTCTTTTATCAGGAATTGGACTTACACCTGTTAACGGACAAATAACCAGTTCAAGCAACTACCTTATAGCCCAGCCTGTACCCGATCGAACAGTATCATATAGCACAACTGATACAGGTGTTGCTAAACCAATTATCTGGGGATTAGACCTTGCATGGCTCAGCGAAAGCAACATAAAACGTGGCATTGCCTTTATGGGCGCTGACAGGGTAGATGTTGTCAGAGCATCATTTCAACCAACACTTCCTTTAGTAAACGGCGACCTTCAAGCCGCTCAAATAACCGATTTGAACAACCGCCTTAACCTGATAAACTTAACCGGAACCAAAACCAAGGTAGTACTGAATTGCGACCATCCGAGTGTGAATTCATGGTATATTGGAAATGCGGCTAATTGGGCAGCGTTGATAGATGCTACTACAAAGCGCGTTCAGGATAGGGGACGTACTGTAATTTCTGTTGCTCCATTTAATGAGCCGGATTATGGTTGGGGACAATTCTCAGGATCAAACGGACAACTTGATTTTTATAATATTTGTGGTGAATTAAGAAAAAACACACGCTTCGATAGCATTCGTTTATGTGGTGGAAACACACTTAATTGCGATCAGTCATTGCCCTGGTACAATTATCTGAAAGGGAGATTAGATGAAGGTAATACCCATCAACTTGCCGGCAGTTTCGACAACTATGCCAACTTTTTTACAACAGTAAGAGCCAACGGAGATCATGCAACCGCTGATGAATTGCACAATGTAATGGAAGCTATGGTTGGTGTTGAATATGGAATGCAAACCGGTATTTGGTGGGGAACTGCAGAATATGCCCGTGGCGAGTTCGTTAAAGCAAGTGATGGAATGCGATTAGGTTATGCCGAACATCGCCCTAACTGGACAGCTGCCTCTGTATATCGTGGACTTGATGGAAAATTGCAGGCTTTTGGAGGAACTTCTGAACGACAAGCTGCCACTACAACTTATCGTTTTGTTTCGAAAGACAGAGATGTATATTATGATGGCTATGGACCCCAACGGGAATATACAATGGTTTTACCGGGCGGAACGGGCTACCAGGTAGGTCAGACAAATGCCGAGAGAGTAGTGAACATAACCTGGGGAGATGATATTCAACCTGTTATAAACGGACAGTATGTTTTAGTGAACCGGAATAGTGGAAAAGTAATGGAAGTGGCGGGTGGAGCTACTAATGCAGGCGCCAATGTAAGACAAAACACATACATTGATAAAACATACCAACAATGGAATGTTATTCCTGTAGATTCGCGAGTGGGTGGAGATTACAGCTATTTTACGATCACAGCTTTAAACAGCGCAAAATCGTTAGACATTTATAACTTTTCTCTTGATAATGGAGGGAATATAGTTGTATGGGATGATGCAAAAAATGTTAACCAGCAATGGTATCTTGAATATGCTGAAAATGGTTGGTTTTATATTCGAAGCCGCCATAGTGCCAAATGTATTGAAGTAGCAAGTTCCAGCACTTTAGCAGGAGCAAATATTCAACAAAAAGACCTTAATGGAGGAACAAATCAACAATGGCGTTTTTTGCCCGTAGGTGCACCTATTGAGTATGTATCGCCAGCGGCACCTGTCAATTTGGTAGCAACTCCCAATGCTGCATCCATTCGTTTAGATTGGTCAGTCAGCACTGAAACCGACGTGGAGGGTTACACTATTTATCGCTCGGAACAATCAGGTGGATCATACAATACAATAGCCAGAAACGTAAAAACTTCAGCATTTGTGGATAATACAGCCCTTACCGGAAAGCAATATTTTTATACCGTAAGAGCTGTGGACAAATCGCTCAATAGGTCAGAATATTCAAATGAAGCAAATGCAAGCTCTACTGGCAACAATGAATTGATAGCGCATTACAAGTTTGAAACAAACACATTGGACAGTACTATTAATTTGAATCACTTTGCCACTTACGGCACTCCAACTTACGTTGATGGTAAATCGGGAGCTAAATCTATTTCGTTAAGCGGAACAAACACATTTTTGCAATTGCCTTCCAACATCGCCAATCACAAAGAGATGACAATTGCTGCTTGGGTCTATTTGAAAGGCACAACTTCATGGCAACGAATTTTCGATTTTGGAAACGATCAGAATCAGTATATGTTTTTAACACCAAGATCAAATACAGCTCAACTCCGCTTTTCCATTAAAAATGGTGGAGCCGAACAAAGTTTAAATGCTGCTGCTTTACCGTTTTTCAATTGGTCACATGTGGCTGTAACACTTAGTGCTTCCGGAGCACGTATGTATGTAAATGGCGTACAAGTTGCCGAATCGAATACAATAACCATAAATCCTTTAGATATTAAACCGGTCTTGAATTATATTGGTCGCAGTCAATACACAACAGATCCGCTATTCAATGGAATGATCGATGATTTTAGAGTCTATAATTATGCATTGTCACCAATCGAAATTGCTAAAATTTCAGAAGTCCTTTCTAAAGTTGAGAATATTGATTACGATAACAACTTTATGACATGGCCAAATCCTGCTAATAATATTTTAAATGTAAGATTAACAACTGAAAGCAACTACAATCTATCGAAACTTGAAATAATTAATCTGGACGGCAGATTGGTTTTGAGTAAAAATATTAATCAAAATTCTGACTTTAATATTGACGTATCAAATATACCATCTGGTATCTACACGCTTCAATTGACAAATGAAAAAATGAGATCTATGAAAAAATTAATTATTAAACACTAGTGTAATGTTAATTTGAAATTAAGAAATTAAGAAAATACTAAGCAGCAATAACACATGATTTTATTT
>CAYNHC010000399.1:0-2917 GCA_964396705.1 uncultured Paludibacter sp. | reverse complement strand
GTAATACATTTGCAACCTCAGAATATGATTTTTGCTGTTTTTGAGCGGTTTAAACAACAATTTATTTTCAAATGACTGTTGCAGGTTAATTTGGTGAAGTTGTACTATTTTTTTAACCTGTTAATATAATCAGTTGGACTTTCGTTAAAATACTCTTTAAAGCATTTTGTAAAATAGGAAGGTGAGGTAAATCCTGTATCGTAAGCTACTTCCGAAATTGATTTTTCGGAATTGATAAGCATCTGTTCGGCAGCTTTCAAACGAATAATTCGGACTAATTCATTAGGTGCGTAATTGGTCAATGATTTTATTTTGCGGTACAATTGCACACGTGATAAGCCGAGATTTTTGCCAATTTCATCTACATTTAAATCGCTGTCGATCAGGTTATCTTCAATAACTTTTCGGAATTTAGCTATAAATGTTTTATCAATTTCGGCCACATGATCCTTTCGCTCGCCAAAAGTGAGGTTTTTCTGAAAAAACGCTTTTACCTTTTCGCGATTTTCAACAATTTTCCGAACGCGAATTTTCAACAAATCTTCGTTAAAAGGTTTCGGGATATAAGCGTCCGCACCACTTTCGAAGCCCATAGCACGCTGTTCGTCCTGCGCACAAGCGGTGAGTAACATCACCGGAATATGGCTGGTAGTAATGTTCTCCTTTATGTGCTTGCAAAGTTCAAAACCATCCATTACATCCATCATTACATCGCTGATTATCAATTCAGGTACAAATTGCATGGCTTTCAAAACTCCTTGTTGTCCATTCACAGCTTCGATAATATGAAAATCGATTTGTAGCAAACTCTTCAGGTATTGACGAACATCACCATTATCTTCTACAAGTAAAACCAACGGTTTATCATTTGGCATTTTTGTTTCATCAATGGTCAGGTTATTTAGATCCGACTCAATCAATAAAATTTCTTCATTTCTCTCGGATTTACTATTCAGAACCGGGTATTGTTCGTTGATAGAAATGTCCTTTTGCTTAAACGGAATGGAAATATAAAATGTGCTGCCTTTTCCTTCGGCGCTTTCTACATCTATTGTCCCATTGTGTTGTTCAACAAGCACTTTGGTGAGCGCCAACCCAATACCTGAACCTGAAACATTTTTGTCAACCCGATAAAAACGGTCGAAAACCTGATGCTTGTGTTGTTCCGAAATTCCAATTCCGGTATCGGCTATGCTTAGTTTTGCAAATAATTCACCATTGATATTTTCTTGTGATAAATGAACTTTTACACTTCCGTTTTCGGGTGTAAATTTCATAGCGTTGGAAATGAGGTTGTAACAAATTTTTTCCATTTTATCAGAATCGAACCAAAGGGTGAAATCGTCGTTGGTTGACGAAAAGGATAAATTAATTCTCCGTTTTTTTCCCAATTCCATAAATGAATCGCAAATATCACTCATAAACAATTTCAAATCACTTAAGGTAAAATACATCTGCATTTTACCGTTTTCGAACCTGCGAAATTCAATGATCTGGTCGATCAATTTCATCAGAATTTGAACGTTTTTGCGCATCAATTGCGCAAGCTTATTTCCTTCAACGCTAAGTTGCTCGTATTTCAGAATACTTTCCAGCGGTCCGTGTAAAAGCGTTAAGGGCGTACGAAATTCGTGCGATATGTTAGTAAAAAATACCAGTTTTGCTTGCGTGGCATCTTCCAGGTTTTTCGAAAGGGTAAGCAATTGATCGCGTTGTTCCGACAGTTCTTCTTTCTGCTTATTAATGGCTATATTTCTTAATTCCAGTTCTTTATTGGTTTTAATTTTATTTCTGTACAATTGAAATAATAATATTAACAGGATTGAAATAAGCATTAATCCGCCTAGTGCTAAAAACAAAAAAGTTTGCTGGGTCGTGAATTTAGCAAGATTATTATCCAACACAACATTTAATTGACCAATACGATTTTGGTGATGAATAATCTGATCGGTTTGTAGTTTTAAAACACGAGCATTAGTTTTATCAACTACGGCTGTATAGAGAATATTTTCTTTGCTGTAAGGTTCGTTGTGAAGAATATTCATGGCAATTTGTATCGCTTTTTCACCTCCGGAAGGATAAATAAATGTAGCATCAATAATTCCATTAATCACCTTCTGAATGCCGCCATCACTTCCAGATAAAGCGTCAATTCCGAGAATAAGCGGTTTTTTCAGATTACTTTTCACTTTATACGCTTCAAAAACTCCGGTTGCCATTTCGTCGTTTTGAGCAAAAACCAAATCGATAGAATTTTCTTGTGTTAAAGCTTCCGATATCTTTTCTTTTGCTTTAGCGCGCAACCAGTCGCCCTGATTTTCGTAAACAATTTTTAGTTCGGGATAATTTTGAATAACACTAATAAAACCCTTATGACGTTCATTGGCCGGCGTGGAGCCTTCCAGGCCTCGTATTTCGGCAATATTTCCTTTGCCATTCAATAAATTTGCAGCATAAATGCCCACTTCTTTCCCAATCTGAAAATTGTCGGCACCTACAAAAGCGGTGTATTTTCCATTGCTTGTTTTTCGGTCAACCAATATTACAGGAATATTGGCTTGCATCGCTTTTTCAATAACCGGAGTAAGCGGAATGGCTTCGTTCGGAGAAACAATCAGCAAGTCAACACCTTCAGCAATAAAGCTTTCGATATCCCGTATTTGCTTTTGATTACTGTCGTAGGCGGTTTTAATTTTTACTTTCAAATCGCCATTAAACGATGCTTCCCTTAAAATCTCTTCATTCATGGAGCGACGCCATGCATCATCGCTGCATTGCGACACACCAATGACTTTGGTTTGATTTGTCTTGTCGGGAGTACAGGATTGAAAAATAATAAACCAAACAAGAAGAAAGTTTGCGAAAATTCGTTTCATTGTATTAGGTGATTTGGGTGAAAGGTCAACACTCAATTCGT
>CAYNHC010000398.1:0-2926 GCA_964396705.1 uncultured Paludibacter sp. | reverse complement strand
CAAGATAAAAAATTGAAACAAACATGAAAACCCAAACAATAATTTTAAGCAGTGAATTTTTCTCACTTTTTGAAAAATATTGAAGCTTTCCAAGTGACAGTTTCATTGGCTATTTAATTACTGAATGGACGGCGCTTTAAACGTGTATTTCTTTTGCGAGAAATAACTGAACATGGTAGTAAAAATAGTGATAATCATTTTTGATGGTGTGGCAAAAAAATGCAAAAATTCAACCATAATTTTCAATCCAAGGTAATTAAGCAATAAATTGGCAACAACAACCGTCAGATACCGGATAATTTGAACTTTGCCTTTCAGTTCGGACGAAGTAAAAGTGACGTATTTCTGTAAAAGAAAACCACTTGTAAAGCTAATGGGAAACACGATAACCATTGCTGCAATGTACGAGCTCATGGCAGTAAATCCCAATTCCAGAATTTCTTTTTGTAAAATAAAATGATAAGTGATGTAAAACAACACCCAGTCGAAAATCATATTAGCAACACCTGTAACACCGTAACGGAAAAACTGTAACGTTACATATTTTCTAAAAGGCGGATAAAAAAAATCGATGATAACTGTAATCAAACGACCTATGGATTCGAATAATTTTCTCATTCTTTACAACGAGCTTGTTTTAAAATGATGTTGAGCTAATAAAATGTAGTATAATCAAACAATTTTTGTTACCTTTGCGAGCTCCAAATAAGGTTGTTTATTATTGTTGCAAAGATAATATAACATAACTTACTTACAGCATTATTGTAATACAACATTTTACATTTTTCACAATTTAAAAACTCTTATGCCCGACGACTATCATAGTTATGACTCAAGTACGCGCCAAAAAACATTTGGGACAGCACTTCCTTCGCGATTTGGAAGTTGCGCGTCGTATAGCTGCGAGCTTACCGCTCGATAGTCGGACTAACGTACTCGAAATTGGTCCGGGCACGGGCGTTCTCACTCAATTTTTACTTCAAAACCCACTTGCAAATCTCAAAGCCATCGAACTCGATTCCGAATCAGTAGTTTATTTGCACGAACATTATCCCGATTTAAAGGTAATTGAAGCCGATTTTCTGAAAATTGATTTAAAACAAATATTCCCCGATAAGTTTTGTATTATCGGGAACTTTCCATACAATATTTCCAGTCAGATATTTTTTAAAATGCTCGAAAATAAGGATTCAATTCCATGTTTGGTGGGTATGATTCAAAAAGAAGTTGCCGAACGAATGGCATCCAAAGAAGGAAATAAGACATACGGTATTTTGAGCGTTCTGATGCAGGCATTTTACTCCATCGAATATCTTTTTATAGTACACGAGCATGTTTTTGACCCTCCGCCCAAGGTCAAATCGGCTGTTATTCGCCTTACACGAAATGAAGTTTCGAAACTTAACTGCAACGAAGTTTTATTTAAAACTGTGGTGAAAACAGCCTTCAACCAACGAAGAAAAACAATGCGTAACTCACTTAAATCAATGGTTGACAAAACAAACATTATGTTTACCGACCCGATTTTCGATAAGCGACCGGAACAATTAAATGTGACTGCTTTTATCAATCTTACCAATATGATTGAAGCGGCGATGAACAACAAATAATTTGTTTAGGGTTATAAATTAGTAATATAAAGAAAAAAATGTTGTGTTTTTTTTGAAAAATACTAAAGAATAGAACGCTGATTTTCGCTGATAGAGCGGATTTGAAAACGGATTTGAATTCCGATAAATCGGAATGATTTTCAGACAGTTGAGTCTTAATCCGCCCCGATTTATCGGGGAAAAATCCTTTTAATTTTATCCGTCATTTTCCGCTAAATCAGCGAAAATCAGCGTTCTATTAAGGTTTTTAAATGGCACATTAAATAGTTCCATTAACTTAAGTGTTTTTATTCGACAAAATCAACTCAATTATTAGCAAACGATTCAGGATAAAAGCCTGAAACCGAAATTAAATTTGTAAAATTTCATTTCGTATAAATTTAGAAAGGAGCTAAAAACATGTCCGAATTAAGATTATTTTACTACGAAGATAACAAACTAAAAATCTCAAAAAATATTGAAACATTAAAAAAAGTTGATCTTAAAAACCTGATATGGATCGACTTAAACAATGTTTCGGAAGCCATTGAGAATGAATTGGAACAATTTTTGAAAATTTATATTCAGGAAGACGAAGAAATTGAAGAAATCGAAATGAGTTCGCGTTACATACAAACCGAAGACAGTATTGTAGCCAACTCCAATTTTCTTCAGGACAATTACCAAATGCAACCAGTTTCGTTTATCATCAAAAATGGAATTCTGGTATCCGTTCGCGATGCGGAACTTAAATCGTTCAACGAAACCATAAAAAAGATATTTGCCAACACAAAAAGCTTTCCTACAGGTTTTCATGTACTTACTGCCCTGCTCGAAACACGGGTTGAATACGACGCCGACCTGATTGAAGACATTACCGATCAGATTACCAACCTTTCGAAAACGCTGAATACCGAAGACGATCTGGATCAGGATATCCTGATACAAATCAAGGACTTGCAGGAAAAGGTAATGATCATACGACAAAATATTGTGGACAAGCAGCGGGTAGTTTCGAACATGTTGAAATGCGATTTTTTCCCCGAAGAATTGCTTCCACGCTTAACCATGATTATCAAAGATATCAATTCGCTTTTCGAATACACACGCTTTGGATTCGACCGTTTGGATTATTTACAGGATACGTTTCTTGGTTTGGTTAATTTGCAACAGAACAAAATCATCAAGATATTTACTGTGGTTTCAGTTATTTTTATGCCCCCTACCCTTATCGCAAGCATGTATGGTATGAATTTCAGGTTTATGCCTGAACTGAACTGGAAGTATGGTTATATCTTCTCAATCATTTTAATGGTTACATTTTCAATAGCAGTACT
>CAYNHC010000397.1:0-2941 GCA_964396705.1 uncultured Paludibacter sp. | reverse complement strand
TTTTAGGGGTGAAACCCCTATTGGTTTAGTTTAGGTCTTAATGCGGATAATCATTAAAATAAATATGAAGCATGAAACAATACTTCAAAAGGCATATCGATAGTTATTTAGAAGAATGGAAAACGGATATTAACCGTAAGCCTCTCCTTGTTCGTGGCGCACGGCAAGTAGGCAAATCTTCAGCAGTTCGTCAACTAAGTAAAAGTTTTAAGTATTTTGTTGAAGTTAATCTCGAAAAACAGCAAAATGTAAAACAGCTTTTTGAAGCGAGCATTGATATAAAACTATTATGTAGCCAGTTAAGTGCCATTTACAATACCCCCATTATTGCTGGCGAAACCCTGTTGTTTTTCGATGAAATTCAAGAATCTGAAAGAGTAATTGCCTCTTTACGTTATTTCTACGAAGATTTTCCCGAACTCCATGTAATAGCTGCAGGATCGCTATTAGAGTTTGCGCTCAAAGAATTACCTTCGTATGGGGTTGGCAGAGTACGTTCGCTCTATATGTATCCATTTTCTTTCGATGAATTTCTCTGGGCGCAAGGGCTTGTTTACCCTGCTGAATATAAAAGACACCAAGCTGATAGTGAACGCCCTATGCCTTTAGCTTTGCATCAAGAGTTGGTAACCTTATTACGTTCGTTCTATTTGGTTGGTGGCATGCCTGAGGCAGTTCAGGTATGGGTAAATAGCAAAGATTTCGCACAATGTGCTACGGTGCATAACGATATTTTAGATACTTATTTCGACGATTTCAGCAAATACAAAACACGCATTTCGCCGCTGATTATTTCAAACACGTTGAAATCAGTAGCACTTCAGGCCGGAAATAAGTTTGTATATTCAGAAGTTGGTGTCGATTTAAATTCAACACTTATAAAAGAGGCATTGGATTTACTAATGCTTGCCGGCCTTATTATTCCTGTTATACACACTTCAGCTAACGGAATTCCGCTTGGGGCAGAAACAAATTCGAGATATCGAAAATTCCTTTTTCTGGATATTGGACTTCTGCAATCGCTTTTAGGCTTGCAACCCAAAGATATTATTCTTTCGTCTGAAATTGATTTTGTAAACAAAGGAGGGATGTCAGAGATTTTTGCCGGGTTGGAACTTATTAAATACAGTAGTTACCTTAAAAAGCCTGAACTTTATTACTGGCAACGCGCCGAACGAAATGCACAAGCAGAAGTGGATTATGTGATTACTAAAGAAGGGAAGATTTATCCCATTGAAGTAAAAGCAAGTAAGTCGGGTTCAATGCAAAGCATGTACAAATTTATTGAAATAAAAAATTGTGATTTTGGCTATCGCTTTAGTCTTGAACCTTTTTCAAGCTATCCCAAAGTAACAGTTATCCCATTATACGCATTGTCGAATTTAAACTTCGCAGAATAAATAAATATAATTCGGTTTATTTATTGCGCTAAGCTTCCACTTTCGCAACTCTGTTATCAATATCCTTTCCATAATCGCTAATTTCTTGAGAATAAATACAAATATTCAACATTTGTCGTAAAAAGACGGTAACTTACAATATATTTTGTCTTAAAAGGACGGTAAGAGCTCATAAGCATTGCTAATTCCCTTTAATTTGCAGCGATAGTTACATCTCAGAATGGTTGGAAGATATACTAATTATGAATTGGTTAAGACAACGATTCTATTAGGTCAAAATAATGAATGCCCGAAAATCTTACATCTTCAGACATTCTTTAGTAACCTTAAAAAACTTTTTTGTTAAACTAAACCTATATCCTTTTTAAACTGCGTTTGAACTTTATTTAATGTTTTACACAGTACAGTTGATGGAGATTTTGCAGAAGTATTTTCTTGGCGACGGTTCGATGCGTTCTTTATCCCATCGGGATAACATATCAATAGAAAACCATTATCAACCATAGACATACGACCCCGAATGGGGTCGAACAATCACCGCGTTAATGCATTTTTTATCGATCTGCGACACCTACGGTATCGCAGATTTTTATATCCCTTGCTTCGCTGCGGGATGACAAGGCAAAGAGGAAGAATACACTTCGTCGCCCCGAACGTTTCAACTTACATTACTATTCCATTGGCGACGGTGCAAAGCGCCCCTCGAACCCGTCGCCCGAAAAACTCTTCAAAACGCCGTAGGCGTTTACTGTGCTTAACCCCCAATGAAATTGGGGGATGTGCAAAAACTCACCCTACAGAACTCCGTAGGAGTTCAACACCACCATCAAAGCCGCTTTTAAGCAATGGTAAACTCCTATGGAGTTTTGATCGGAACTTTACTCTTTTTCCCCCAGTGAAACTGGGGGTTATGCAAAGGCAACACCGATGGTGTTGTGTGATTACTTTTTAACAGGAGTCTTTGTACCACCTTTAATTTCAATCACGTCTTGTGACTGCTTTTGACTTGAATCGCTCATAATTTTTGTGTTTATAAGTTTAATATTGAGAACCAAATTAATAACGCAATACCAAGAAGTAAGGAAATTATTGATAGGCAATTTAGTAATTGTGTTATAAAATTATAGAAGTCTGATTTACAATCTTCTCCAATTATTTCCATATCTATCGTCTTCCTCGAAAATATGTATGAAAAAAGATTGATTACAAGTGATAAGGCAAAGCATATCCAGGTTGCAATAAGTAATTCTTTAAATATTGCCACTTTGCCAACTCCAATTATATCTTTTACAAAACCAATTGAGAAAATCAAACCACCGCCTGATAAATAAACTATTTGTTTATCAAATTGACCTTCTGCAATTCTCCTCTTTTCAAGAAGTTCTTGATGTCTATCATCTTTTTTTGATTTCATATTTTATTCAATTTTCACCTTTTCATAATCCTCCTCACTTAGCCAAAAATCAGGACAAACTACCAATACTTCTTCGTAGGTTAAGTCGTAGAGTTTGAAGACTAATTCATCGATTTGGCGCTCTAAA
>CAYNHC010000396.1:0-2957 GCA_964396705.1 uncultured Paludibacter sp. | reverse complement strand
TCATCAACTGCAATCGGAGCGTCATTTGTACCTGTGATTGTAATTACCAATTGTGCAATGTCTGTTCCGCCATTGCCATCGCTTATGGTATATGTGAAAATATCAGTCACTGTTTCACCAACTGCAAGTGTGTCGGTAGCTGCATGAGAAGTAACATAATCGTAACTTCCATCAGCTCTTAAAGTAAGTGCTCCATAGATTCCGGTTAGTGCTGAACCTACAGTTCCGGCAGTTCCAGTCCCTGTTTCCGTTCCTGTACGAATAGCTGAAACTGACAAGTTATCACCATCTACATCGGTATCACCAGTTGTGGTATTATCAATTACTCCATTTGCTTCAGATACATTTAATGTAGCATCTTCATTTACCGAGCCTGCGTCATCATTAGCTTTAGGTATGCTATTTGATATTACTGTCGTAGCAGATGTCTTCACATTATTACATCCTGTATTACATTCAGCCAGCGCATCGGCTAATGTAGTCCCGGGAAAACCACTTACATCACTCGTTGCATTAATATCTGTTACATCTGCAGGGCGTATTACATAAGCTGAAGGTGAAATTTCACTATGTGCTAATTCCACTCCAACAGTTCCTGTAATTGTATATGTTTGAGTACCTCCATTTGTAAGATTAAAATTAGAGGTAAAGGTATTTACACCTGTTACATGGCTGTTTTCAACAAATGTGCCGGTACCACTTCCAAGAGTATAGCCAGTAATTGTGAATCCTGTAGGTGCTTCAAAACCGAAAGTAGCTCCCACTGCATCTGCAGTTGCCCCACTTCCTGTCAAATTCGAGATCACAATTGTATATGTAATACTATTGCCTACGACAGTTGATGTTACACCCGGTGATATGCTATTAATTGCTAAATCAAGATTTAAAACAGCAGGAGTTGAAGTTATTGTCTCACCTTCACTGGAAACGTAACTCCATGTATTTAATATTTTTTGATCTCCAAAATAAGCACTTGGCCATTTATGACCAAGTGTAGTACTTGGTGAACCCAGCAGTGGAGAATCTGCACCGCCTGTTAAATTAGAATCATGCCAATAGACCGTGTCTTTCCGTTGTACTAATGGTAATGGTTGGTAGTAAGAAATATAATCTGTGGTTCCAACAGGTTTGAGTAACTCAACAATCATTCCTTTGCTATTGTGTTCAACATCTGCTAAGGGGAAATGAACTTCTCCAGCTGTAATTGATCCCAAAATTGATAATTGAGTACTTCCTGTTACTTTAACTCCATTATTATCTTTTCCATCCCACAAAACAAGGTTGTTGTCACCGTCAAAACATTCACCAACTAAAATACGATCTACATAACCACTTCCTGATGGAAAAGTTAATTTTATTTTATACTTTCCTTCAACATTTGAAGTGAAACTTATGTATGCACCATCGGGTCCAACTATATTATCAACTCCCCCCTCGACCCCTATTACTTTCAAATTAGTTATTTCCGGTAAAGCAACCACATGCATTAACCATGTTTTTAGTGTTGAAGCTCCATAGCGAAAATTGGCGCTATCGGGCATTGACATGTCGGGTTTTGTAAAGAATAATTTATGAGTATGATCATGAGTATCAATATTACTATCCGGAAGGCGGGGATCATACATGCGTACCGGCGCTGCACTAGTTGGAGCTTCACCATAATTTATACTTTCATAACTTGGTTCACCACTTCTCCATGAAATCATAGTGCCATTTTGGCTTCCACCACTTTGCGGTCCTTTATTATTAGAAAAAATATTAAAACCACCGCCGTTTAATCCATTTGTATTCATGTAATAAACATACCCTGCATTGGTAAGCACATACAAAGGGGCATAAATTCCTGTTGCTGCGTTAATACGCATATTCAGATTAAGATTATTGCAAAATACCCTACCCGAATAAAGGTTATCTGAACCTGAGGCTCCAATTGAAACATCAAAAGCGAAAACCACAGCTTTTCCATTTTGGTAACTTGTCAAATCAGTACCCGTCCAACTCATATTAGCTGCTAAATCATTATTAATGGTAATACCTGTTGCAGCAGGATCACCTGAAGGTACAAAATCAACCTCCCAAATACCCGCTTGACCTGCGGCTACCGTTCTTGTATAAGGAGTGTAATAATTAATATTACTGCTAAAACTTCCTCGTTTAGGTCCGTTTAACTCCTGAGTTCTATTGTCTATTTTTCCAATCGTAGTACTTGTACCAGATGAATAAGTATCGCCGTTTGGCGCTCTTAAATTAATCGTACCTGTAAATGAACCTGAAGTAATCCCTTGTGCACTTGAGCCAACATATATGACTTCTCCCACATTAGCATAAACCTTCATAGTACCCAAAGTGGAGAAAGGGTCAAACTGTACCGATGAAGTAAATGCCGGATTTCGGGTTTGTAAAAGCGCCCTGTATTCAGTTGCAGTAGCAGTTGATGGAAAAAGATTTCGGCTTCCATCAGCAAAAGCCTGAAAACCGATAAAAAACAGCAATAATACACTAATTATTACTTTTGGTAAAAGTAGTTTGTTTTTCATATATAATAATTTATTATTTCTTTTTCGATTATTTAGATAATTAAATGAATATTTCGTAATGAATCTAAGTTCTCTTCAAACTTGTCCCATCTGGTTTCTTAGCATTTATGTAATGTGTAATTAATTTTAATTTCATAAATATGGATTGTTTAATGTGGTTTAAATAATCATCAAATTAAGACAAACAAGTTCAATTTTTAAAGAACAATTAACAAAAAGCTTATTAATTAGTAAATTTAATGTCATTTACGTGATTTTAATTAACCTTAAGAACAACAAAGATATAAAAATTGTTTTTCTATCAAAACAAAAATAATCAATATTGGTAAGAATCATGTAACTTAAATTGTGTAAATTTGTTCTCGTTTTAAAAACAGGATTAATTTTAAAAATAAAATTCAAATCCGCATATTACTAAAG
>CAYNHC010000395.1:0-2963 GCA_964396705.1 uncultured Paludibacter sp. | reverse complement strand
CCGCCTTCGTGAGAAAGCACTTTTGAAAGTGCGAGATTGAATTTTGCCATAATATTAATTTGATAATTTGAAAATATGCCAATGTGCCAATACTCAAAATAAAGAGTAAAGTACATAGACGATAATTAGATATGGCAAAATTGGTGGGTTTTAATGGTTTTTATTCACAAGTTGTTCCCAATTGGGATAAAATAAATATTGCAAAAAAAATAGCGTATTTATAATTGAAAATATCAATTATAAATACGCTCCGGGTAAGCTAAAATAGTGATAGTGACTGTAAATGGCTTTTCTCTAAGGAATAATTATATTCCCTCTAAAATTTCACTTTAACAAATTCCCAAGTTACTCACAATTGGGAGTACTAAATAATGGTAATGTGTTGTTAGATTTGCACTTAATATACTTGATTGCTTGCTATAAATCTTCTTCCATTTTTCGTAACAATGCTGTTTTGAGATTGTCGATATATTTCGTCGGAATGGATCTAACTTTTATTTCGAGATAAGTGCGATAAATATCTGTTAAACGCACGTTGAAAATTTGTTCAAAAAAAGCAGTCAGTTCTCTTATTTCACATTGGCCATGATTAAGACTCCCGGCAGCACAAATTGCATAAATTAATTCAACTAATGCCGTTTTACTATCAGTCCAATGAAACAAATTGTTATTCACATTATTGGTTGGTAACCAATATGGATTAGAGATTTTTCTGGATAAAACATCCAATTCTGTTTTGAGGTATACTTCCAAACGGTCATTCGCAATGATTTTTGCCACCATGTAGTCCTGACTGGTTGAAAACTCGGGGTCAATATGAATCATAAGATTATCAATATGTAAGTGCAGATCTTCTCTTCCACGAACAAAAAACTTATCGTCCAGGAATGTTGAATTCATTCTGTAATAACGGTAGAATTCAAGGTGACTATTGAAATAGGTGGTAAGTTTTTCGAACTCCTTTAAAATATAGCATTGCTGTATTTCGAGACTTCCCAATGGTCGTTTGCTTTCAAAATTATTTATTTTGACGTGATAGATAAGTTGGCTTACTATTTCGGGTTTAATGACTTTGAAGAAATAAATTTCTTCCTCTTCGTTCTTGAATTTATAATTTACTATAAATGCCCGGAGTTTGCTCAAAATATCTTTGATACAAACAATTGATTTTTGCGCTTTTAGTATCAAGTCAGTTTCTTCAATATCAATAGCATGAAGCCTGGAGTTGAGTTCTATGTTTAGCTTAGGGATAAATTGGTTCATAAATGGAACAGGTATTTGCTTAAAAAAACATCACCCTAATAAGTTTACTATAGGCTCATTAGGGTGACTTTCAGAAAATAGTATAGTGATAGTGAAATTTATTCTATATAATAATTGCAATTGGATTATTCGGGTTTACAATTAATCGTGTAGTCTTTGAGATATGAGTTTTATTACAACATATCCACCGAACACCTGCAATAGCATACCCGGAATGGCCATACGGAAGTCCTGAATGGCCAGATTAAAATCATTGACAAGTAACCATTCTCCTAATGTACCCACTATTTGGTATGATAGCACAACCAAGGCTAAAACCATTACTGAAACACGTTTAAAATAGTTTGCTGCAAATGCAGCAGCAAAAGCCAACAAAGCTGATTTCATAATAATTGCAGGTAATACAGCTGGCACAGGCATACTGAAAAGCAAAGAATTTACGACTGGAGATAAAATGGCAATCAAAAGTCCAGCCTTCCAACCATATTTGTATGCTCCTACAAGTGTAAAAAAGTAGATGGGTAATAATATAAATCCACCGTTGGGTATTAAATGACAAAGTTGAGGTAACAGGATGTTTCCGATAACGAAAAGTGCTGCTATGTAATAAGTCTTTAAATTCCTGTAATTTAAAGTTTGAAGTTTTAATGTTGTTGCTTCCATACAATTTTATTTTGAAATTATTATTTTATTTGTAACTGTCTTAACTCCACTACGCAATGTAACTAAATAAATACCCTCATTTAGTTTTGTTGTATTGTAATCTGCACTGTATGAGCCAGACATATCCTTTTTATTGATAACATTCTCAATAAATTTGCCTTTAAGGTCAAAAATATCAATTCTAATGTTGCTACTTCCTTTTGGATTAACCTCAATTTTTAAATTGTTCGACTGATTAAAGTAGCATTTTAGCTCAGGATTTACACTTTGTGCAATGCCATTTAATCCGGTTTCTTCTAAAACTGTTCTGTCGAAAACAGATATTTCATTTGGATTTTTTGTGACCTGAAAACCAGCCACATCATGTAAATAATTATACCAATATCTGAGGTTTGTATTAAATGTTCCACCTGCTAAATCAGGATTTGTAGATGCAGGGTCTTGTGCTACCGGGGTTAAAATATATTTAGAAGAATACCAGTCAACAGCAAAAGGATCGGTAGATGCAAGCAAACAGTTTGTTTTGACAAGTGCATTCAGGTCGTTACCAACCCGGGTGTTTGTCCATGCTGCATCTACAATACAGAGTTTTGGATATGTAACTGCCATTACTTTGGCAATTAATGCAAAAGAACTGAAAAAATAGTCGTTGTGCATTGGCCAGAAGCCTCCATATCTTTCTGTGCTATATGCTGTGGTAAGCACACCGACCCAATTTTTAATTGCAATAGTAGCTCCTGCTACACTATGCGCTTTCAGAACCGGAAAATCAATGATACACAATTTGTTGTGGTCGTATGTTTTCAAAGTATTATCCCAAATGCCATAACGCAAAGAAACATAATAATTTCCTGAAGGCATTCTGAATTTTGGATAAGATATTTTTGTGGAAGACTCATATACATATCCGTTATTCATGTCATTTTGAGAATATTCATTTGCCACAGTATTATACATGGTGTTCCAGTTCATTAGGTAAACTGGATATCCTTTTGCCCGGAAGGTATTAACCACATCGCCAATGGATTGGTTAGTGT
>CAYNHC010000394.1:0-2974 GCA_964396705.1 uncultured Paludibacter sp. | reverse complement strand
TCAATATTATTTTTTGTAATACAAAAGGGCTTCAGGAAGTACTTCTTTCATCTTGGCAATACGTTTTTCATCTGTGGGGTGGGTGCTCATAAATTCGAGTACTGAACCGGAACCGTTTGCAGACATTCTTTGCCAGAATTCAATGGCTGCATTGGGGTCGTATCCTGCCATTGCCATGAAAATGAGACCTAAACGGTCTGCTTCATATTCATGTTTTCTGGAATATGGAAGTAAAACACCAACCTGTGCACCAATTCCATAAAGTGTATTTATTCCAACTCGGGTAACTTCTGATTTGTTTGACAGTAAAATGTCAGTTATTGAAGCGCCATATTGCAAAAGCAATTGTTGACTGAGGCGTTCATTGCTGTGTTTGGCTACTGCGTGGGCAATTTCGTGTCCCATTACAACGGCCATACCTGCCTCGTTCAGAGTCATTCGTAATATTCCTTCGTAAAACACCACCTTACCACCCGGCATACAAAATGCATTTACCGTGGTATCTTTAACCAGATTATACTCCCAAACCAGATTGGCAACTTCCGATTCTAACTTATTGCTGTTCAAGTAATTTACAACAGCATTGGAAATATTTACACCGACCTTTTTAACTAACTGATTGTTCGCAATATCTTTGGATGCCGGAACTGAATCGATAAATTGTTTATAACTTTGAGCGCTCATCGATAATATTTCAGCATCGGACACAAGAAGTAACTGTTTTCTTCCGGTAATAAGAACGCTGGAACACGAAGTAAGAACCAAAGCTAAAATTGTAAATAATATTACTTTTTTCATTTGCTTAAATTAATTTATTTGAATGTATTTTTTTTGTTTCAATAATTTTATCTTTGCAAAGATAAATATTCATTTTTACAAATAATTAAAAATGTCTCCAAAAAACAAATATTAACCGGTTGTCACACTTTACAATACCAATGCCAATAGTAATTTTTAAAAAATATCTGAAATCAATATTAGTTACCATCCTTATATTATTTCTCTCTTTTTCAACTCCGTCAAGCTTTAAGAAATTACCCGAAATGAACTTATTTGAACATTTTGATAAAGTAGTACATTTCTTTATGTATTTTCTTTTGGCTTTTATGTTGATTTGGGAAAGTAAAAGCAATTATAAAATGGATATTAAGCCCAAGGTTTTATTTGTTATTTGTATTGTTTATCCTGCAGTTTTGGGTGGAGTAATAGAAATTATGCAAAAATACTTTTTTCCACCCCGAACAGCCGAGTGGCTCGACTGGACTTCCAATTTATGTGGTGTTTTATCAGCATGGCTTATAATAAGCATTTTTCAAAGAATAAAAGCTGGAACCACATGAATACCGAAACTTTAAAATATAAAATCGGTATTACGCTGATTAAAGGTATAGGTAATAATCTGGCAAAGAATCTTATCGCTTATCTTGGAGGTGAAGAAGCTGTGTTCAAGGAAAAACAACATAACTTAGCTAAAATACCGGGAATAGGAGAGGTGATTTCCAGAGAGATAGTTTCACAGAATGTTTTGTCGCGTGCCGAAGAAGAAATTGAATTTATTCAAAAAAACAAAATTCAATATTATTATTTTACCGATCGTGAATATCCATATAGGTTGAAGGAATGTCATGATCATCCGATAATGCTTTACAGCAAAGGTAATTGTAATTTGAATGATGGAAAATTTATTGGGATTGTTGGTACACGTAATGCCACCGAAACCGGCAAAGAATATTGCAGAAATCTGATTGGCGATTTATCAGTTATGCTTCCCAATGCTATCATCGTTAGTGGATTAGCTTATGGGATAGATATCACAGCCCATAAAACAGCATTAGACAGTAGTCTGTCAACTATCGGGGTTCTGGGTCACGGTCTCGACAGAATTTATCCTGCCACGCATCGGTCATCGGCAGTTAAAATGCTCGAAAGTGGTGCATTAGTCACTGAATATCTTAGCAAAACGAACCCTGATCGTCAGAATTTCGTGAACCGTAACCGAATTATTGCCGGGTTATGCGATGCAGTTGTTGTGGTTGAGTCGGCAAGTCGTGGAGGTGCGCTTATCACTGCTGAACTTGCCAACGATTACAATCGGGATGTTTTTGCTTTTCCGGGTAGGGTGAATGATGAATGGTCAACAGGGTGTAATGCGCTAATTAAAAGCAATAAAGCATCGTTGGTGGAGTCTGCTGAAGATATTTTAAAAGCAATGAGTTGGGAAAATAACTTTTCAGGAGTTGTGAAAAATATTCAGACATCCCTTTTCGTTGACTTGTCGGAAGTTGAACAAAATATTGTAGCCACATTGCGACAATTCCCGGATGGAAAGCAACTTAATGAACTTGCAATACAATTAGAACTTCCCGTAAGTAAAATATCGGCTATTCTTCTTGAAATGGAGTTTAAGGGTATCGTAAAATGTTCTCCGGGAAATTTATATCGGATTGTAAAATAATAATTGAAACAGTAGAAAAAAGACTCTTAAGTTATAGTTAAAATGTATAGCAAAGAAGAATTAAAGCAGTTGAAAAAAGAATTTTGGGAAGGTTTCGGAACGTATTGCACTATGATTCCAGCATTGAAACGTCGCAAAAGCAAGTTTATGCTATACAATACAAAACTTAAAGGTGTGGAATTAAAATTTGATGCAACAAGAGAAGGATCATTTGTAATTCTTGAAATCAATCCTACAGATATTAATCGCAGATTGGAGCTTTACAGTAAATTTGAACAATGTAAAGCACTTATGGAAAAGGATTTTCCTGGTGGTTTGATTTGGGATTTGGAATATATAAGAGAGGCCGGTAACGTGGTTTCACGTATTTATACGCATAAAAGTGGTATCGACATTCATCGTCGCATTCATTGGATGGAGTTTTATAAATTCATGGCCGATGACATGATTAAACTCGAAAAGGCATTCAAAAAGGTGAAAGATTATATTGAATAAAAAGTCAATAAGTGGTGGCTTAAT
>CAYNHC010000393.1:0-2985 GCA_964396705.1 uncultured Paludibacter sp. | reverse complement strand
TCTTTCGTTTAGTTATGTTGGTTACAAAGAACAAATAAAAGAGATAAAAGGCAATGTAGTATTAAATATTGCCCTCGGCTCTGATACAAAACTGCTTGATGAAATGGTGGTGATTGGTTACGGCACCATGAAAAAAAGCGACCTTACCGGCTCTGTAACTTCAATTAAATCGGATGCTCTTCAAAAAACTCCGGCTGCCGGTCTAGACCAGGCTTTGCAAGGACGTGCCGCTGGGGTAACGGTTAATGCCAATTCAGGGCAGCCCGGAGCAAATGCTGTTATCCGTATTCGTGGTATTGGCTCAGTAATGGGTGGCAGCGATCCAATTTATGTGGTTGATGGTATGATTACTAGTAATATATCTTTTCTGAACCCTAACGATATCGAATCAACTGAAGTATTGAAAGATGCTTCTGCAACTGCTATTTACGGTTCGAGAGGTGCTAACGGTGTTATTTTAGTAACAACAAAAAAAGGAAAAGAAGGAAAAACAAATATTTCGCTCAATGTTTACAGTGGTATTCAGAACAGTTGTAATAAATTGGATTTGATGCAACGCGATGAATTTGTAAAAACTATTATCTCTTTGAATAATATCCAGTCAGAAAAAAACTTCTTTAAAAACTATGGTTTTAATAAATGGCTTGCAGCATATCGCCTGGGTAACTCACCATATTTCCCTAAACTGAAAACGGATGCTAATCCAACAGGCATGGATTATTCAACAGTGGAAACAGATTGGCAAGATGAGGTTTTTAACGAAAATGCAATGGTACAGAATTATCATCTTTCGTTCGATGGCGGAACTGCTAAGGATAGTTACAATATTTCGGCAGGTTATTTTAACCAGAACGGAACTATTATCGGGTCAAATTACCAAAGGTTTACTTTTCGTGTGAATAGTTCACATAAAATGAATAACTGGCTGAAAATTGGTGAAAATCTGGCTTTCAACAGTTCAACCGGTCGTAATGCAATGAATAACAATTCAAGTCCCGGCGCATCCGTACTTTCGGCAGCATTGGGCATGGCACCGTGGGATCCAGTTCGTTATCCTACCGGTTCAGTTAATAATATTGGTAAAGACCTAAGCGGACAAATTGCTGCTTCGTCGAATTTCCGTAATGTAACCAATCCTTATTCGATGGTGGAAATGTCTCATCCCTTAAACAGAGCTGAACGTTGGGTTGGTGATGTGCATGTTGAAATTACACCTTTCAAAGGTTTGATGTTCCGTTCGGCAATTAATTTCGATCATTCATATGTTCTGGATCAGTTATTCAAAGAAGAATATGAATTTTCATCATTCGACAAATCAGGTGGTCCTAATTTTTTCCAAAGCAGCATTAGCAGATACAATACTATGATTTATGAAAACACACTAACATTCAATAAATCAATCAACAAACACAGTCTGACTGCTATGATTGGTCAAACTACCGAAGAATATAATTATTATACTTTGGGAGGCTCTGGTTCAAATATACTAGACCCGGTAGAGGAAAACTGGTATTTGAAATCAACAAGACTAAAAAATCCTGCAGGAGACAATGTAGATCGTAGTCGCATGTTTTCGTTATTGGGACGTATTCATTATTCCTATGGAAGTAAATATATGGTGACTCTTAATTTCCGAGGTGATTCATCGAGTCGTTTTCCAAGCAATCCATGGGGTTATTTTCCTTCAACGGCATTTGCATGGCGTGTTAGTGAAGAAGGTTGGATGAAAGAGATAAAACAAATTGACAATTTGAAGGTACGCTTAGGTTGGGGGCGTATTGGCAATGCCAATGTGCCAACAAATGCTTTTAATTCAGTCATGTTCTCAGCAGGTCCAACTTTTGTAGGTTATGTTCTTGGAGCCAATCAATCACTTACAAGTGGCTCGACTCTACTGACAATTCCCAATAAAAATGGTCGTTGGGAAACAGCCGAGCAAGTGAACGCTGCAATTGATTTCGGATTGTTTGGTGGAAAATTGAATGGAAGTATTGATGTTTTCAGTCGTAATACAATTGATGCATTATTATATGTGAAAGCACCGGCTCAAGTTGGGAATCGTTATGATCCTGTTGCAAATGTTGGAAATATTAATAATAAGGGAATTGAACTCACATTGGATCATCAAAATAATATAGGTAAATTAAAATACTCTGTTGGAGCTAATATCTCGTTTATTAAGAATGAGCTTACCAGTTTGAATGGTGGCGATGCTATTTATGGCGATCGGGTTAAATCGGATTTGGGCTTGCCACTTTTTTCTTATTGGGGATATAAATATGACGGTATTTACAAAACAGATGAAGAGGCACGAGAATATTTGTTTGGTTATACCAGCGAAGAGATACAATACCATGCCGGTGATGCAAAGTTCGCCGACTTGGATGGAAATGGAAGAATTGATGATAAGGACAAAACAAATTTAGGAAACAATCTTCCTTCTATGACTTATGGGTTAAATCTAAGCGTCGATTACAAAGGTTTTGATATGCAATTATTTATTCAGGGTGTAGCAGGAAATGAAGTTTATAATGCAACTCTTTTACGTATCGAAGGTAAAGGCGAAGAAGCAACACTGAGCACCTCTATGCGAAATGTTTGGAGCTCTTCTAATCCCAATGGTACAATTCCTAATCCATTGAACTCTGTTAATTTAGTATCTTCAAGTCGCTATATTGAAAATGGCGCTTATACACGTCTTAAAAATGTACAACTCGGCTATACGCTTCCAGCAAAGATAATTAAATTAGCCAATATTAATCGTGCAAGGTTCTATTTGTCAGGAAGTAATTTACTGACTCTTACCGGCTATTCCGGCTACGACCCCGAAGTTGGTAACGGAGTAGATTATGCAAATTATCCACAATCACGGACTATTACATTAGGCGTTAATCTTGATTTTTAACAATTACAGTTCAACATTTTGGTTCTTTATTTTTGATTTTAAAAAAACATACAAACATGAAAAAACTAATTTTTATATTT
>CAYNHC010000392.1:0-2990 GCA_964396705.1 uncultured Paludibacter sp. | reverse complement strand
AAAGCAAAGGATTACTTTACATCGGAACAGGTGTTTCGGGTGGTGAAGAAGGTGCTTTGTTAGGCCCATCGATTATGCCTGGCGGTTCTCCTGCTGCATGGCCAGCTGTAAAAGACATTTTACAAGCTATTTCTGCTAAAGTAGAAAATGGCGTTCCTTGTTGCGACTGGGTTGGCGAAGGTGGTGCAGGTCACTTTGTGAAAATGGTACACAACGGCATCGAATACGGCGATATGCAGATTATCTGCGAAGCTTATCAGGTAATGAAAGATTTACTTGGACTGAATGCCGACGAAATTCATCAGGTATTTAAAGAATATAACGAAGGTGATCTTGATTCGTATCTGATTGAAATTACCCGCGACATTATGGGTTTCCGCGACGAAAATGGTGAAGCATTGGTTGAAAAAATACTTGATACAGCCGGACAAAAAGGAACAGGAAAATGGACTGGCGTTGCTGCGTTGGATTTAGGCATTCCATTGACATTGATTGGTGAATCGGTATTTGCGCGCTGTTTATCAGCTCAAAAAGACATTCGTGTTAAAGCATCGAAAGTAATCAGCGGACCAGAAGCTCTGTTCTCAGGTGACAAAAAACAAATGATTTCCGACCTGAAAGATGCGTTATTCGGAGCTAAAATTATTTCGTATGCTCAAGGTTATAACCTGATGATGGAAGCAGCCAGCGAATATAAATGGAATCTGAATTACGGTGGCATCGCATTGATGTGGCGCGGTGGTTGTATTATCCGTTCTACTTTCTTGGGAGATATCAAAAAAGCATTTGATATTAATCCGGGCTTAGAAAACCTGTTGCTCGACCCACATTTCAAAGAAATCGTTGAAAAAGCTCAGGCCGGATGGCGTCGTGTGTGTGCAACTGCACTTACTAACGGTGTACCTGTACCTGCTTTAACATCAGCACTTTGCTATTTCGACGGATTGCGTAGCGAACGTTTACCTGCTAACTTGCTGCAAGCACAACGCGACTACTTCGGAGCTCACACCTACGAACGCATTGACAAACCTCGTGGCGAGTTTTTCCACACTAACTGGACTGGTCGTGGTGGCGATACTGCTTCTACAACTTATGTAGTGTAAGATGACCCCTAACCCCTGAAGGGGAATAATTGAAAGCTCTTTGTTCACTCGAACAAAGGGCTTTTATTTTCAGTGTAAATTTTCACCGAAAGAATACTTTCAAATGCAATAATCCTACATCGAAAACTGCTTTGGGCCTTGGAAAAGAGCTTAATGTTTAAAATATCGAAATTAATAAACCTTCTTTAACACCTTCTTACGAAGTACTTCATAATTGTTTACTCTGATTACATTTTAAAATTTGTCTAAAGCATATCAAAAATGAAAAACTTGTTTGCCGTTTTAAATATACAAAGGTTCGTCACAGAAACATATAACATGTTTATATACAGCTATTTATATTTTAAAATTGTATTACTTGAATAATTCATAATTACAAAATTAAACGCAAAGACACTAAGATTTCATTTTTCATAACATGTTAATAATCAAATATTTTCTGCAAAGAGCGCAAAGAAGAAAACTTAAAAGTTTTCTTTGTAGCTTTGTGTCGTAGCGTCGTAGCGTTCAAAATGAAATTTTTATAACGAACCATTGAATATATAGCAAAGAATAAAAATAACTATCTTTGCATTCAATATTTTGATTTAACTAAACAGTACACAATCATATTTCTTACAATGGATTATTCAAAAATACCTTCACCCTGTTTTGTTCTCGATGAAGTTGCATTTCGTAGAAATTTAGAGTTAATAAAAAGTGTAAAAGAGCGTGCGGGAGTAGAAATAATTCTCGCATTCAAATCATTTGCAATGTGGAGTGCGTTTCCGATAGTTCGCGAATATATCCCTTATTCAACGGCAAGTTCATTGTCCGAAGCTAAATTAGCATTCGAGGAAATGGGAAGTTTGGCACATACTTACAGTCCTGCTTATACCGACCGTGAATTTCCCGAAATTATGCAATGCAGTAGTCATATTACATTTAATTCGATAGCACAATTCAATAGATTCTACCCACAGACTCAGTTTTATAACATTTCGTGCGGCTTGCGAATAAATCCTGAATACTCAGATGTTGAAACTGATTTGTACAACCCATGTGCTCCCGGTTCCCGCTTAGGAATTGTTGCCGGATTATTAGGTGACACATTGCCGGAAGGTGTTGAAGGATTACATTTTCATACACTTTGCGAATCAAATTCATATGATTTGGAAAAAACACTGATGGAAGTGGAAAAGAGATTTGGACATTTTTTTCCTCACATCAAATGGTTGAATATGGGAGGCGGACATTTAATGACTAAAGCAGGTTATGATATTGATCACCTAATTACACTATTGAAAAACTTTAATAAAAAATATCCTCATTTAAAACTTATACTCGAACCCGGAAGCGCTTTTGCATGGAAAACAGGAGTATTACTGTCAACCGTAGTGGATATCGTTGAAAACAGGGGTATTAAAACAGCCATGCTTGATGTCTCTTTTTCCTGTCATATGCCCGATTGTTTGGAAATGCCTTATAAACCGGTCATTTTAGGTGCAACCGATGAAATTCAGGGTAAACCAACTTATCGTATGGGTGGAAATAGTTGTCTGGCAGGTGATTACTTTGGTAATTGGTCGTTCGATCATGAGTTAAAAATTGGCGACAAAGTTATTTTTGATGATATGATTCATTATACGATGGTTAAAACTACAATGTTTAATGGAGTTTCACACCCTTCGATAGGGATATGGACAAAGCAAAACGAGTTCAGATTGATTCGTGAATTTGGATACGAAGATTTTAAAGGAAGAATGTCGTAAATATTTTTCAAAAATTATTTGATTTCTTCTTTTTAGCACATGACAAAAAAATAGTCAAACGTCCATAAATATCTGATCTGCAAAATATTGCCTGAAAGGCAGAATCTTCATAACCGCATGTAAGCGAAGCGTAACT
>CAYNHC010000391.1:0-2996 GCA_964396705.1 uncultured Paludibacter sp. | reverse complement strand
ACACCACCAGCATTGATTATGATGCAAAAGATGAACGAACCATTGAGTTTTTCAAAGTGGTACAAAACAAATTACTCTGGGCTATCAGCCAGCAAACAGCAGACGAATTGGTGTATCGCAGGGTGGATGCTTCGTTGCCTTTAATGGGTATGCAGTCGTTAGATAAGAAGAATACATTGGCGGTAAAGAAAACGGATATTAGTATTGCCAAAACTATTTGAAAGAAGATGAAATAAAGTTACTGGATTTATTGGTTGAACAGTATTTGGCTTTTGCTGAAACAATGGCACAACAGCACACACCTATGTATATGGCAGACTGGATGCAACGCCTGGATGCAATTCTACAATTGAATGGCAGAGAATTACTCACACATGCCGGAAAAATTAGCCACGACAGAGCATTGAAAAAATCGAACGAGGAATTTGAGAAATATATAATTGCTCAACAAACAATTGTAAAGGAGCAAAGCCTGAAAGAAATAGAAGCCGATATTAAGAAACTGTTTAAAAACAAACGCTAACAAAGTAAATTAAGTAGTGAGTATTATTTAATGATATATTTTAAACACAATAGATAACATATGGAACATCCAGGGTATCGGGAGAAATAATGAAAAAAAGATTTAATTCACATAGTAAAAGTATCTGACGATTCTTTTGAATAACAGTAAATTATCCCGAAATTCGGGATAAAACTCCCGATACTCGGGATGTTCCATATGCTGTTCTTAGTCTTATCTTTTTATATTGAAAGCTACTGTGAACTATGTGCTGAAAAAAATATCAATAATTGTTTTCTTTTATTTACAATTATGCAAACAGAAATTCAATTCAAAGATTATATATCTAAAATGCTTGCAAACAATCGTTTTGCTGTTTTGGCTACCGAAAGTCAGGGTAAACCACATGCGAGTTTTATAGCAATTACTGCAACAGATGATTTGTTGCAACTCTATTTTGCAACCTATCGGAACACGCAGAAATACAGAAATTTGATTCAAAACGAGAATGTTTCGATTCTTATTGAAAACAGAAATGCACAAGAAAACGTGCAGGAGATTTCAATTTTAACCGCTTTCGGAAAAGCCAAAGAGCTTGATGTTGAAAATTATGAAGCAGTACTCAATGCACATTTGGTGGTTCATCCCGAACAAAACACTTTTCTAAAGTCGTCAGACTGCACTTTATTTGTTGTAAATGTTGACGCGTACCAACTGGTTTTGAGTATAGATGATATTAAATGGTGGAAAACTAAAAATTAAATATTATGACAAAATCTCAATTTCTCAAATTAATTGTAGCTATAGCAGTGCCATTGAGCATAGGAGCTTTCGCCGGAATGTTCACATCAGAAGCTATTCCGGGATGGTACGCGTCATTGAACAGACCATCATTCAATCCGCCCAATTGGATTTTTGGACCCGTTTGGACCCTTCTTTACCTGCTTATGGGTGTTTCATTGTATCATATCTGGAAACAGGAAAAAAGCAGGGAGCGCAATATGGCAATGCTGATTTTTATTGTTCAACTTGTTTTAAACTTTGCCTGGAGTTTTATCTTTTTCTATTTCAATTACATTGGTTTAGCACTGGTAGAAATTAGCTTGTTGTGGTTAAGCATCGTTGCAATGCTGGTTATGTTTTACAAAATTAAACATCTGGCAGCCTATCTCAACATTCCCTATTTAATGTGGGTAAGCTTTGCTACTGCGCTGAATTTAGGTTATTTTTTGCTGAATTAAAAAAGAAATAGTAACTGCAAACAAACCTTTGAGTTGTGAAGAAGCTCTTTTAAAGCAATCAATACTTACACTTACAGAAGTACAGTACAAGGTATTGAACATTGATAAGCCTGCATTGTTATAGGTTGATTAAATTATTAATACGAACTATAGTACATGACAAAAAAATAATCAAACGTCCCTAAATATCTGATGTGTAAAATATTGCCTGAAAGGCAGAATCTTCATAACCGCATGTAAGCGAAGCGTAACTTGCGGTAGAATAGCAAAGAAATTGTTGCCTGAAAGGCAAGACTCATCATTGTCCTGCCTTTCAGGCAGTGTTTAGATGGCTATTCTCTCCGTAGGTCAAAGACCTACGGTTATGAAAATTAGGCTTTTCAAGCCTTTATGTTTTTTTTGTCATGTACTAAGAACACGAACTATAAAATGAAAAAGAAAATAATTTCAATAGGTATTTTTATATTTGCTATCATAATTTTTTTCATTCTAATAAACACAACAATGGCTGAAAATAAGACAGAAACACAGGTTTATCGGGTAATAAAAACTGAAAAAGATTTTGAAATTCGTTTTTACCCACCTGCTACTTTAGCTACAGTTACATCATCGGCAAAATTGTACAAAGAACTTTCAAGTCCGGGATTCCGAAAACTGGCAAATTATATTTTCGGTGGTAATCAGTCCAATACATCAATATCGATGACTACACCGGTACACATGGACATAAATGATACTGCATCGACTATGAGTTTTGTAATGCCATCAGCTTACACAAAAGACAACTTACCCAGGCCAAATGACCCAAATGTAATTATCAGTACAAGTTCTGAAGATTATGTTGCTGCAATACGCTTTAGTGGTTATGCTTCGGATAGTGAAATAAAAAAATATTCTACAAAACTTAGAGAAGCGCTGATTGCTAATGGAATTGAGTTTTATGGAAATTTCCGTTTTCTGGGTTATAATGCACCCTATCAGTTTTGGGGTAGAAGAAATGAGATCATAGTAAGCATTCGCTGGAATACGAATCAGTAAAACAAAATAACTATCGTAGCTTTACTTCGTCCTGAATTATGGCGGATTAAGCGATCTTCCAGATTGCCGGTAGAGCCAATGTAGAATTTATTGGTAGTTTCGGATAGAAGGATGTAAAGGTGATACATCATTTTGAATTCTTACATTTCTAAATTTGTTTGGATCAAGTCAAAAAGTTGGGGGGAAAGCAATAAAATATTAGTTTTGCAAAAAAA
>CAYNHC010000390.1:0-3013 GCA_964396705.1 uncultured Paludibacter sp. | reverse complement strand
GTCTCGGTTTTTTATGGTGTAAATAATTGTAATATGCAATTGTTGAAAAACCTGCATCCAAATATAAGAATAGTTGGGCGCGGGCACACTATTAAAATAAATGGTAGCGAAGAAGATGTGGAAAAACTGGTTTCAAACATAGAAAAACTTGAGAAATACTGCCTTTCTAACAATAATCTTACTGAAGAAAACATCATCGAAATCGTCAAAGGCAGTGAACCAGTCGAAATTAGATTCGACAACCTTATTCTTCATGGTGTCAATGGGAAATCTATTATGGCACGCACTGCCAACCAACAAAAACTGGTAAAGGATTTTGAAACCAACGATTTGCTTTTTGCCATCGGACCAGCGGGTTCGGGCAAAACTTACACAGCTATTGCGTTGGCTGTTCGCTCGTTGAAAAACAAAGAAATTAAAAAGATTATCCTCTGTCGCCCTGCTGTGGAAGCAGGCGAAAAGCTTGGCTTTCTGCCCGGCGATATGAAGGAAAAAATTGATCCGTACCTGCAACCACTCTACGATGCTTTGCAGGACATGATTACCCCGCTCAAACTGAAAGAATACATGGAAAACGGCACTATTCAGATAGCACCATTGGCTTTTATGCGTGGTCGAACACTGAGCGATGCAGTAGTTATTCTCGACGAAGCACAAAACACCACCACCATGCAAATCAAGATGTTCCTGACACGCATGGGCTTGAATGCTAAAATGATTGTTACCGGAGATATGACGCAAATTGACTTACCATACCAACAAAAATCCGGTTTGATTGATGCATTACAAGTGTTGAAAAATGTAAAAGGTATCGCCAAAGTTGAATTTGATGTAAAAGATATTGTGAGACATAAATTGGTACAGAGGATTGTAGAGGCCTATGAGAAAAGAGAAGAAAAACCACCCCTAACCCCTAAAGGGGAAAAGGAATAAGTTTTTCAGAATAAAACAGAAAAAGAAAATATATAAATAAGAGCTGAACAACAAAATTATAAAGTTGATAATCAATTAATTTAACTTGAAAAGTCAAAACTTTCATAACCGCACGGTCAACGACCTGCGGAATTTATAGACAACACAACAACTGCCTGAAAGGCAGGACAGAAAGCAAACTGAATGAGCTATACCAAATTTTTGTATCATATCGTTTTCCGAACTAAATATGGAAAAAATACAATTCCTGAACAACATGAAAAGGAGTTGTTCGGATACATTATGGGTATAATTACCAACAAAAAATCAAAATTATATCGAATTGGAGGTATAGAAAATCACATTCATTTATTAGTTGATATTCATCCAACTTTTGCTGTATCTGATTTTATGAAAGAGCTTAAAGAGTATTCGAGTAAATGGTTGTCTAATAATTCAAACTTTCCAGATTTTGACGGTTGGGCAGTCAGTTTTGCCGCTTTTACATACAGCTTAAATGACAAGCAAAAGGTCGTTAATTATATTATGAATCAGAAAGAACATCATAAAACAGTTAGTTTTGAAGATGAATATCGACAGTTTTTGATTGAAAACGGAATTGAGATTGATGAAAGATATTTTTTGAAAGATTGATAAAATTCTGCCTTTCAGGCAGATTATCTATAGATTTCTAATTCCTTAGGTCTATGACCTAAGGTTATGAAAATCTGTCCTTTCAGGACAAATCAGAAACAATTGTAATAAAAATAATCATGGATAATTGACTTAAAAAAGTCTCCCGAAAGCTTTCGGGATTCATAATAGTACGGTCAACGACCTACGGACAAAAGAAAACAAATAAACTCAACAATATGAACGCACTAACAAACACCGATTTCCATTTTGATGGACAAACAAATGTGTATCACGGCAAAGTACGTGATGTATATACAGTAAAAAACGACTTGCTGGTAATGGTTGCTACCGACCGTATCTCGGCATTCGATGTGGTTTTGCCAAAAGGAATTCCTTACAAAGGACAAATGCTCAACCAGATTGCAGCTAAATTTTTGGACGCAACTGCTGATATTGTTCCTAACTGGAAACTGGCAAGCCCGGATCCAATGGTAACAGTAGGTCTTCGCTGCGAAGGATACCCTGTAGAAATGATTGTACGCGGTTATCTTTGCGGAAGTGCATGGAGAGCTTACAAAAGCGGCGTACGCGAAATTTGTGGCGTAAAAATCCCTGACGGCATGCGCGAAAACCAACGTTTTCCACAACCAATCATCACTCCTACCACCAAAGCTGAACTTGGATTGCACGACGAAGATATTTCGAAAGAAGAAATCCTGAAACAAGGATTGGTTTCTGTTGAAGATTATACTTTGCTGGAAAAATATACCATGGAGCTTTTTATGCGTGGAACTGAAATTGCAGCTCAGCGTGGATTAATCCTCGTAGATACCAAATACGAATTCGGAAACCGCGACGGAAAAATCTATCTGATCGACGAAATTCATACGCCTGACTCTTCGCGTTACTTCTATGCGGACAGTTATCAGGAACTTTTCGAAAAGGGAGAAGCCCAAAAACAACTTTCGAAAGAGTTTGTTCGTGAATGGCTTATGGATAACGGTTTTCAGGGAAAAACAGGTCAACAAGTACCAGAAATGACTCCTGAAATAGTAGCCGGCATCAGCGAACGTTATATCGAATTATTCGAAAATATTTCGGGTGAAGCATTCAATAAAGCAGATATAGCCGACATTACAGCGCGTATAGAAAAAAATGTTGTAGATTATTTGAAAACGGTTTAGAATATTACAGACATGCAATTTACTGATTTACAAATGCATTTACCTTTATTATTAAAATTGTAAATGGTAAATGTGTAAATAGTAAATAAATGCGTTTGGTAGTTCAAGAAAAAGCACTATCTTTGCACCGCCTTTGAAGAAAAGACGATCCCTGGAGAGATGGCAGAGTGATCGATTGCAGCGGTCTTGAAAACCGCCGTACTGCAAGGTACCGGGGGTTTGAATCCCTCTCTCTCCGCAAAAATAGCTAAGACATTTAGCGACAAAGAACGGTAAAACCC
>CAYNHC010000389.1:0-3017 GCA_964396705.1 uncultured Paludibacter sp. | reverse complement strand
CCGGGAACAATACGATCCACCAGCGTTGAATAAACACCACAGGCAGTGTCGAACCATTTCTGGAAATCAGCGCCCAGGTTCCACAATTCAATGTATTGATTGATTGTTTTTTTCAATTCGGTTCCGTTATGAAAAATCAATTCACAAGGAAAAATGATCAAGCCTTTATCGGCAGCACCATTGAAAGTTTTGAAACGGTGGTAAAGTAACTGAGTAAGTTTACCAGGATATGAACTTGCAGGCGCATCATCAAGTTTACATTTGTCATCAAAGGCAATACCCGCTTCGGTAGTATTCGATACCACAAAACGCATCTCAGGTTGTTCGGCTAATTTCAGGTAAGCTTCAAAATCAGAATATGGATTCAAAGAACGGCTGATAACATCAATAAGTTCAATACTATTTACAGTAACACCCTTATCAAGTCCCTGCAAATTAACATGATACAATCCATCCTGTTCATTCAGCATATCAATCATACCATTTGCTAAGGGCTGTACTACCACTACGCTTGAATTAAAGTCGGCTTTTTTGTTCATATTACATACCATCCAATCGATAAATGCACGTAAAAAATTACCTTCACCAAACTGGATAATGCGTTCCGGATAAGAAGTTGTAATGTTTGCTGATTTCCTGTTTAACCTTTCCATAAAAAACTAATTTTAAATTTTTGAATAATAATTTGATAAAATATTTGTTAACCTACTAATTTACACACTAAATACAACAAAACCGAAAATGCCTGAAAAAGTTTCGTGTTCGCACACAGACGTATTTCGTTACAAAGATATTTCAAATTAATGGCATATACAAATAAAATGCTGTGTTCGCACACGGATAAATTTGTATATTACAGAAAAATACAACTATCTGTCTATATTTCTGATATTTAGATTGAGATTATTAAAATCTTAAAAATCAGTTATTATATAAGAAAAATCAAAAAATACAAGGTGTCAGGTAATATTTGAAGTCAGGCAGTTATTATGTTTCTTAAAAACTACTTAACCACCAACTTCTGCCACTCTACCTCAAAAAAAAATGTAAAAGGGAACTCTCAATGAGCATTATAATATATCTTGATAAAAAGCTAAATAGGGTCTGATTATATCAATAACCTTATCCCTAAAGAGTGATAGCCTGACTCCGGGTGAGACTATCACTACAGTAAACAGCGAAATCGCCATACTTTTGCAACAATAGCTCAAAATAACTGGTGAGACTATCACTACAGTAAACAGCGAAACTACTCCCCTCTTGAATGATTATATGTCACCTTAAAAAAAATATATGTGAGAAGGGACCTTAAAAGTAGATACCATTTTCGGTATATTAAACTTATATTCAGATATATAATCGTATTATCCTGACGGCTATGCGATAGCCATTGGATCGCTTGTCTCATACTATATAAAAAAGACCATCTTATAAATAAGATGGTCTTCTACCAAACAAATCATTTTTAGTTAAAATCTATAACCCAATGATAATCCGAAACCTGTATTTTTTACAGCAGATTTATCATTAGTCAATATTTTATATTCAGGATTGATATTCAACATACCAAGTTGAGCATTTACCTGCGCAAATATTCCGCTTGACATTTCGTAACCGAAAAATATGTTTCCACCGGCATCCAATGCTCTGTAATAAGGAATTAAAGGAGAATCGCCAACTTCTACTACATTCTGAAATTTAACGGCATTTTCGAGCGATACCGAACCACCTTCGGTAGTAACTTTTCCTTTGATGGCATAAGCCACATAAGGTCCAACGCCAAGCAACACAAATCCATTACCGAGAGCTCCTTTATACAAGAAGTTCAATGGAAGTTCTACGTACGACAGATTAGTTGTAGTAGTTAATAAACTACCCACATTTTTAGCTCCTTTGGTACTGAACAACAGTCCGGGTTGGAAGTAAAATTCAGGTGCAACCGGAATCTCAACATTTAATCCAGCGTGAAATCCGGGAATCATTGTGTTTTCAAGTGCGTCACCACTGTAATTTTTTCCGTTCAAATTCTGCAAATTACCACCTCCAAGCACACCAACAGATATCTGAGCGTTTGCAACAGTGGCAAAAAGTAAAAGCATAAATGCAATTGAAATTAATTTTGTTTTCATCTTAGTTTTTAGTTTTGTTTTGAAAATTTAAAAAAGTCTTTGTTCTTTGATCTTTGTTCTATTTAACTGCCTGCTTTTCAGCTTCAGATTTCATTTTTTCGTTGGCAGTAATCAAAAATTCAACCCTGCGGTTTTGTGAGCGTCCACTTTCGGTTTCATTCTGATACTTAGGTAAAGTTTCTCCAAAACCGACGATCGATAAACGGTTGTCCTTAATATTTTTCGACTTCAAATAATTCGAAACTGCAGCAGCACGTTGTTGAGATAATGTTTTGTTATACGCTAAACTACCTTTGCTGTCGGTGTGTCCCTGTATTTCGATATCAGTTTCGGAATAACCGTCTAGTATCTTTACAAGTTTGTCAAGGTTTGTTTTGGCATCGGCTGATAAATTTGATTTATCGAATCCGAAAAGCACACTACTGCTGAATTCCACCACAATTCCTTCACCCACCCTTACAACTTTTGCGTCTGGAACAGTTTTGGCTATTTCATCAGCCTGTTTATCCATTTGATGACCAATGATAGCACCTGAAGCACCACCTACAGCAGCTCCAATAATTGCTCCCAAAGCGGTATTACCTGCAACTCTGCCAATAACTGCACCAGCAGCACCACCACCGGCAGTTCCGACAATAGCACCTTTTTGTGTTTTGTTTAAAGCCGAACAACCTATCATTAGAAAAGTTGCGCATAAAATCATGATGAAACTAAGTTTTTTCATTTTGTTTAATTTATTAAATTGTTAATGTATTTTTATTATCAAAAATTATAATTGTCGAAGCTAACTTCAAGTTCCTTTTGGGGATTTAGGGGTTATTTATTACTCTGCAAAGGTGCGAATGATTGCTCCGAAAGGCATTACACATTTCTATTAATAAGTTACAT
>CAYNHC010000388.1:0-3024 GCA_964396705.1 uncultured Paludibacter sp. | reverse complement strand
GAAACACAGAACCCGAAACGTCTGTTTGTCTTATCGTTAAAAAATTGTACTTTTGCAAGCTATATAAAATAAAGCAATGAATTATCAGACACATACATTTCCCAGCGGTTTAAAATTGATACATAAGCCTGATATTGGCGCTGTTACTTATTGTGGTATGGTGATAAATGCCGGTTCGCGCGACGAAAGTGCTGAAGAGGAAGGAATGGCACACTTTATTGAACACATGCTGTTCAAAGGAACAAAAAAACGTCGTGCCGGCCACATTATCAATCGGTTGGAAAATGTAGGTGGTGAACTGAATGCTTTTACTTCGAAAGAAGAAACAGTTGTTTATGCAGCAGTGTTGACAGAGCACACCGAACGGGCTGTAGATTTAATTGGAGATGTGGTATTTAATTCTTTGTTTCCACAAAAAGAAATTGATAAAGAGATCGTTATAATAGCTGATGAAATACAATCGTACAACGATAGCCCCTCCGAATTGATATTTGATGACTTTGAAGATATGCTATTCGCACATCATCCGGTGGGTCACAATATTCTGGGGAGAATGGAATTACTCGAAAAATACACTACATCGGATGCAGTGAATTTTACAGCAAAACATTACAGACCAGAGGAAATGGTATTTTTCTCGCTCGGAAATATCAATTTTAAATCCTTAGTTCGATGGGCTGACAAATATTTAACTCCTGAAAATTATAGAACTGAAAGAATTGAACGATTGGCACCCGGAAATTATGTGGTTAACAAGAAGGAAATAAAAAAGAATACCTTTCAAACTCATTTTATAATGGGGAATCGCGCTTACGATCTTTACCATCCTCAAAGAATGGGTTTGTACTTGCTGAATAATATTTTAGGTGGTCCGGGTATGAATAGTTTGCTTAACCTTTCTTTGCGCGAGAAACATGGGTTGGTTTATAATGTGGAATCTTCATTTCAGCCAATGACCGACACAGGTATGTGGACAGTATATTTTGGTTCAGACAATGAAAATGCTGCACGATGTGAACAGTTGATTCATAATGAGTTGCAAAAGCTGAAAGAACGGACTTTATCCGAAAATGTGTTGAAAAAGTACAAACTCCAGTTAATGGGTCAGATGGCGATTTCGTCGGAACACAAAGAAAATCTGGCATTAAGTATCGGAAAAAGTTATATGCGTTACGGAAAAGTAGATGATATGGACATCCTACGAAAGAAAATTGATTCGATTACAGCTGTACAGTTGCAGGAAATTGCTAATGAGATTTTTGATGAAAGTATGATAACCGTATTGAAATTTGTTTAAAAAATAATGCTAAAATTGTGACTGAAGAAGAATATATATTGGCACATTCAGATGTTGAGCCCGATTATCTGGCTTTAATCAATAGAAAAACGCATCTGAAAATGATTAATCCGCGCATGATGTCGGGACATTTGCAGGGTAGGGCATTGTCGATGTTTTGCAGCATGATTAAGCCTGAGAGAATACTCGAAATTGGCACATTTACAGGATATTCGGCTTTGTGCATGGCCGAAACACTGGGCGAAACCGGAGTAATTCATACCGTAGAATGCGATGATGAACTTGAAGATTTTATATTGGAGAATTTTGAATTATCGGGACTTGCTAATAAAATCAGATTACATATTGGTGATGCTATTGATATTATAGAAAAATTGGACGAAGTGTTCGATTTGGTTTTTATCGATGGTGATAAAAGGGAATATGCCGATTATTATGATGCCGTTTTTCCGAAAGTGCGGAACGGTGGTTTTATCCTTGCTGATAATACGCTATGGGATGGAAAAGTATTGAAACATGTGAGTGCAAATGATACACAAACTATTGAAATCATGCGGTTTAACGATAAAATTGCTCAAGACAGCCGCATTGAAAAAGTGATGCTGCCACTGCGCGATGGATTGACAATCATCAGGAAAAAATAACGAAACAACCCCAAACCCCTAAAGGGGCTTAAAGACCAAGTATATATGGATTTTACAAACAATAAAGATAAAGATAACGATACTAACTTAGATTCCCCTTTAGGGGTTAGGGGTTCCTTCAACTCCCCTTTAGGGGTTGGGGGTCTTTACGAATTAGAATTTAAAGTTCGCGATTATGAGTGTGACCTACAGGGAATTGTAAATAATGCGGTGTATCAGAATTATTTAGAACACACTCGTCACGAATTTTTGTTAGAAAATAATGTTAGTTTTGATAAGTTGCATCAACAGGGTATCGATGCGGTGGTTGCACGAATCGAAATGGCTTTCAAATTTCCATTGCGATCCGGCGATGAATTTCTTTCGAAACTGTATGTAAAAAAAGAAGGAATAAAGTATGTTTTTTATCAGGTTATTCATCGCAAAACAGATAATAAGCTATGTATTAAAGCAAAAGTAGATACTGTGGTTGTTATTAATGGGAAACTGGCTGCATCATTGCCTGAATTTGATTCCCTTGCGGAACGTTGTTCTGTAATTTGATTATAAAACAACAAGAAAAACCTATAAATGCTAAACTATTTTTATTAAAACTTGTTTGAACAAATAATCAAAATGTTCAACTCTGAAAATATGCTTTTACAAAATTCACTAAATTGTATAGTTGTTTTTTATTGCATTTAATTGGATATTAGTTGGTTAAAACAGAAATAGTAAATGGTAAATGTTTAAATTGTAGATTATAAAATATGAATGAGTTTTTAGAGACAGAAGAGAAAATCGTAAGAATGTTGAGAAATGTTTTCGACCCGGAAATTCCGGTCAATATTTACGATTTAGGATTGATTTATAAAATTGATTTGGCCGAAGATGGTTTTTTGAATATTGATATGACGCTTACAGCACCCAATTGTCCGGCAGTTGATTTTATAGTGGAAGATGTTAAAATGAAAGCCGGTAGTGTGGAAGGTGTAACAGGAGTTGAGGTAAATATCGTTTTCGAACCTGCCTGGGACAAAGAAATGATGAGCGAGGAAGCTAAACTTGAACTTGGATTTTTGTAAGTAGAACAAAGAACAAAGA
>CAYNHC010000387.1:0-3027 GCA_964396705.1 uncultured Paludibacter sp. | reverse complement strand
TGTATCCATAGTTTTAAAATTTACGATTTTTCAGTTACAATTTCAAATTTCTTAATTCCTATTTTCGATATACTTATTTCTATTTACTATTATTGACTTTATTGAAACAGTCACGACAAATTGGCTCATATTCAGCCATTTCACCAAGCAACACCCGTTTATCGCTATCCACAAGTCGATGTGATACGTAAGCTAAAGCACCACATCTTACACAAATCGCATGAACTTTATACACATCTTCGGCTATTGCACATAAAGCAGGCATTGGACCAAAAGGTACACCACGAAAATCCATATCCAGTCCGGCAATAATTACCCGAACACCCTGATTGGCAAGCGTAGTGCATACTTCAACCAATCCTTCATCAAAAAACTGTGCTTCGTCAATGCCAATTACATCAACTTCGCCTGAAAACAGTAAAATACTACCAGATGATTCAACTGGGGTGGAACGGATTGAAGTTCTGTCGTGCGAAACAACTTCATCTTCGGAGTAACGTGTATCAATTTTGGGCTTAAATATTTCCACACTTTGCTTTGCAAATTTAGCCCTTTTAAGTCTTCTGATCAACTCTTCGGTTTTACCTGAAAACATTGAACCACAAATTACTTCGATACTACCACGCTTTTGTTGAATGGGATGATTAATTTCAGAATATATCATGCTTTTTTTACTGTTTTTTTTATATTTTTTTATTACGTTTCTCTACTGAATATATTAACTTTACAGCCGTTTATTAATTATTGGATTAAATCCGTTTAATCTTTGCAAAAATAAAAAAATTGTGCGTAATAAAATTGATTCACTAAAAAAGATATGAACAGAAAGTTATTAGTAAGCTTACTTCGAAAAAATATTGAAGAATTAGAGATGATTACAGATGGTTTTATGGAAATGAATGAATTTCCGCCTGTAATTTTAAAATTAGCAAGTCGTAAAACTGAAGACATACAATCTATTCTGGATCAATTGTCTGAGGTGAAACCTGTCGTTAATATAACTGAAAACAAAATACAAATAGCTGAAACAATTTCAGTATCGGAACAGGCAGCTGTTGAAATTGCAACTGAACCGGAGATTATTGCTACCCCCACTCCTATTCAAGAAGCAACGGAAATAATACCGGTGATCAAAGAAACAGTGATAATAGCGCCTCCAGCTGAAGAACCTGTTACTATTGAACCTGAGCTTACTGAAATTGTACCGCCAATTATCATCCAACCAGAAATTGAGGATGAAATTGAAACCGTTGATCTTGATACACTTGTCGAAAATGCAAAATTTAAAATAAGTTCTTCCAATGATGTAGAATTTAAAGAAGAATTAGATGAAGTTTTTTCAATGGTACAAACCGATGACGAAACAAAAATTAGCATTGAAACCAAAGACGCCAAAGAAATCAGTCAAATAACCAAAAATGGCGAAATTAAACTGACAAGCGACGAAATGAAAAAAACGACCATTGCCGAAAAAATTGCACCAACCACCATTTCGAGAAATGAAAAACTTTCGAAAAACGATAATTCTTTCAGTGCAAGTCTGGCCAATAAAAAAATTCAGGATATTAAACAAGCCATCAGCATTGGCGACCGTTTCAGGTTTCAACGCGAACTATTCAACGGAAACGGCGAAGATATGAATAAGACTTTGAATTACATTAACCAATTGGCTACATTAGAAGAAGTTATGTCATTTCTATCGACTAAATACAATTGGGATTACAGCAATGAAACAGCTGACGATTTTAATCAGATTTTAAGAAGAAAATTTAATTGATTTAGAATCCCGTTTTTAAAAAATTGTTCATCAGCAAACTGTAAAATGAAATTATACGTTGTTCCCACACCAATAGGAAATTTAGAAGACATGACCCTTCGGGCAATAAGAGTGCTTAAAGAAGCAGATCTGATACTTGCAGAAGACACCCGAACAAGTGGTTTTTTATTAAAACACTTCGAAATTAAAACTCCAATGCAATCGCATCACAAATTTAACGAACATAAAACAGTAGATGCTGTTGTTCAGAAAATTTTGAGTGGGCAAATTGTTGCTCTTATTTCGGATGCCGGAACACCTGCCATCTCCGATCCGGGGTTTCTGGTGGTGCGGCAATGTATCGAAAATGGACTCGAAGTTGAATGTTTGCCAGGAGCAACTGCTTTTGTTCCCGCACTTGTATCTTCTGGATTGCCCAACGACAGATTTTGTTTCGAAGGATTTTTGCCACAAAAAAAAGGACGACAAACAAAACTTAACAATCTTTCGGGCGAAACCAGGACAATGATTTTTTATGAATCTCCATTCAGATTGGTGAAAACACTTACACAGTTGAGCGAAGTTTTCGGACCCGAAAGAAAAGCTTCTGTGTCGCGTGAAATTTCAAAAATTTACGAAGAAACCAAACGTGGAACTTTATCCGAATTAATTGAATATTTCACACTTCATCAACCTAAAGGAGAAATAGTTATAATTGTTGCAGGAAATGAATAATTACACTAAATTTGCAGAAAAATTCAAATCATTTAAATAGTCATAATAAGATTACTTATTTTCAACAAAATCAACTACTTATACAATCAAATTTGTTACAATTCAATTAAAATGTCCAACATTATGAAACCCATATATTTTCTGGTTACAATTTTGCTTGTATTTTCGACTTCTTGCATCAAGCAAACTGCCGAATATCAACAGCTCAAAGATCAAAATGATTCTTTGATCAGGGCAAGACATCAGATGCAGGAAGAGCTTGACGATTACATTTCGGCAATGAATCAGATTGAGCAAAATATCGAAAAAATCAAAAGCACCGAAAATATCGTTTCGATGCAGTCCACCGAGAGCGAATTTGATGATGATACACGTAGTAAAATCAATCAGGATCTTGTTTATCTGAACGAAATGCTAAAAGCAAATAAAGAAGAACTTGCCCGACTAAAATCTAAAATCAAAAAAAGTGCTTTCAAATCGGAAGAACTCGAAAAATCGATCTCAAGACTTACAAAAGCATTGCAATCAGAAAGTCA
>CAYNHC010000386.1:0-3050 GCA_964396705.1 uncultured Paludibacter sp. | reverse complement strand
AATGTTTAAATCTGAACATCTCGTCCCATGCCCACAAATGGGAAATGGAGAAAAATAGCAGCAGCATTACTGCCATTAATTTGAGTGTTGATTTAAACTTTTTCATAAAAAACATTCCAAATTAAACCACTTAAGTAGTTGAAATAATTAAATGTCGTATAAATTTATTCAACTATTTTTTTTGAACGCAAATGGAACATCCCGAGTAGCGGGAGGCACAAAGTCGCTAAGACGCTATGAATATTTAAACTTTGTGACTTTGTGCCGTAGCGACTTAGCGTACAAAAATACGACTCCCGATAGCTATCGGGGTTATTTCCTAATACTTAAATCAGTTTTTATCTATTTTGTATTTTACAAATATATAAGTTTTTTGTAGAGTACTTACTATTTAAACATAATTATTTGATAACTGAATAATATAGATGCTGTACTTCTACCTTGAATAAAACACAAAAAAGCGTGAACTTCCATTTTTATCCGCATTCGAGCCCCTGAGAAGGCTACACGAAGATAAAGCAGAAAATCCACGCCCTATTTTATTTCGCTGCAAATTTACATAAAACCCTTCGTTATTTTAATCATATACACAAAAAATGCAATTATGCCATTTTGCGTATGGTCGATTGTTTGTTTCTGCTATCGTTGAGCCAGTTAAAATCATCGATATGTTCTTGCGTGAACCATACTTTCTGACCATCGCTACAGTAATGCAATTTGCCCGATTTACGGTAGTGATATATAGTGCTTTCGCTTACGTTATACATTTGGCACAAATCAGAAGTAAAGTAAATGGTTGTCTGTTTCGATAAATTTATTTGTTTTACCAGCTTATCAATTGTAATCTCAAAATTAGTATTCATCTTCTTCATTACTTCGCACAGCACGTCAGTGAGGTTGAGATTGTCTGTTTGCGGAACATCCATCTCAACCTTGTTTACTATACTATGTTGAATTAAATCTGTCATGTAAAACTATACGTTGAATATCTTAATTATGTGTATCAATAAAATATTGAATACGAAAATAGAAAATGGCGTGGGCTATTAAACTTTCGAACCACATTATATGTACTTGTATGTGCAAGTATATATATGCAATAAGATAAGTCAAAAGCCCACGCCATTTGGCGCGAGCATTGTGCTCATTAGTTTTTGTGTGTTCGTGTTTATGAAATTTCTCAGGTTTCGAATGCGCGAACTACAGCAGAATGCTATTTAATAAATATGTTTGAAAATTAGTTTGTTTCTATCTGATAAATATGTTTTTAGAGTGAATTAATATCAACTGCAAATATAGGTATTTTTTCAATAAATCAAAAAAGTTTAGTTTATAATTAGTTACTCGTTACTTCTTATTTATTGAATGAAATAAGTCAAAATCAACTCTCTTTTCGTGTCTAAAATATTTAATAAACTTTAACACTATCAAAAAGCATATTCTAAAACCTAATTATTTTTACGGCCAACAAGTAAATTAACGTAAACGAAAGTAAACCGACGTAAACTGACGTAAATTTCTAAAAATATTTTTGTATAGTGCAGTATAACAAGTATTTGAATCTATTTTCCGCTCTTAAAAAAGATTGTGTAATCAAAGAATAATATCTAATATTGCAGTCGATTAGTCAATGTAACACAACGACGTGTTGCGAGGCAAGTAACCCACTTAAACATTATTATCATGATAAAGTTAAAGAAAATTCAGCGTCCGAATCCGCAGAAACCGACCGACCCGCATAAATTTTATGTTACGGCCGAAAACGGTGGAGATATTACACTCGAAGAAATGTCGCAACTCATTTCCGAAAAGTGTACGCTAACAGAAACAGATGTATTGGCTGCATTGAGCGCATTGATGATTGAGATGACCAAGCATTTGATGAATGGGAAGATTGTACGATTTGGTACTTTTGGATCGTTTCAGTTAGCACTCAATAGCAGCGGTGTGGAATCCGAAGCGGAAACCACCCGACTGCAAGTGAAAGGAGCGCGTGTAAAATTTCGTCCGGGACGACGAATTGCAGACAGTCTGCAAAACCTGAAGTACACGCTAACGGTTTAAAACCGATATACACTCCCGCATTGATTCCTTTTTTTCGATTTCGAACGCGAAGTTCCAAACCAAAAAACATCTCAAATTAACACCTTCGAATAGCTTTGCAGAGCTGCCTGGAGGTGTTTTTTTTGCGTATTTGTTCCAAAAACTACCGTAAGTTTTATTCGAAACTTACTTAACTTTTGCTCAATACTTCAGTAAGTTTACGAAAAACTTACTAAACTTTCCGAAAAAGTACCTGAACTTTTACCTAACAATGTAAAAAGAAGAAAAAATATAGTTTCTGAACTATAAACAGCACAAATATAACGCTTTAATGAGGTGAGTAGAATGAAATTAAAGCATAAATTTGTATAATTGTTGTTAAAGTTTGGTTTTGTCTATATAAGCGAAACTATAATTTAAACGATTTTATATTGCTTTAATGGATTAAAAATTATACTTTTGATGCTGGAAATAATTATTACTGTACAGAAGCTATGAATAGCGTCTATAACATAAAAACAAAAATAAATTATCGAATAAAACCAAATTTTTCAAAAATATTAATTAAATAGCATTCTGCTATTGTTCGCGCCCACCAGAAACCTGAGAAATTTCTTTATAGCGAACACACACAAGAATGGAGTAATGAGCGAATGCTCACGTCGGAACGGCGTGGGCTTTTGACTTATCATTCTTGTGTGGCCTTCTCAGGGGCTCGGTGGGCGGGTAAGGATTTTGTCCACGCTTTTTGCATCCGGATGATCCTTATCTGACCAATGGCAGCCACCCGGCAAGCCAAATGACAATTATACACCGCAAAGAAGATTTTCTCTATACTTTATTTCCCGAACTTGCTAACAGCAACGACGAGCAGATTATCAGCGTTTTGTCTGATTATTACGCATACGGTAGTTTTAAACCTGTTGTATATATCGACAATGATGTTGTAATTGTTGACATTGACACTGCCAGCATTGTACGGCACGAAGCCGATTACCGACGCGCAG
>CAYNHC010000385.1:0-3060 GCA_964396705.1 uncultured Paludibacter sp. | reverse complement strand
GCAATTATTATACTACTAAAAAACTGATCTTTAAATGCAATCCATTTAACTTTATTATCAAGTTTTCTCGAATCATTTTTACTTTCACTCAGGTTTTCAACATCATCGGCATCAAATTTATAATGAATTGATGAATAGCGATCCTCGAAAGTTCTTCCTTTTTCCTGTTGCCTGATGCGTGTCATCCATTGCATCTCAAGAAAATTTGTACCTAAAGGCATGATTGAATTCATTCCTACGGGCAGAATGGAAAAATTCATCATGTAATCGTCCTTCGGTAAAGTATATGAAAAATCGAGGTAAGCATTTCCTGTTGTTTTCAAACGTAAAACCAACGTTTGATTACCTTTTTTGTCTATCTTAATTTCAGAAACCTGTTCAAAAAACAAATTTTTAGTATTTACTACGCGATTGTTATTTGATACCAATGTAAATCCCATGTTACTTTCAGCAGCATCGAAAAGCACTAAAGGTAGTGAATCATGTTTTCTGTAATTTTTAAGTTCCGCTGCGTACAGTCTTCCTCCTTTGTTCGTGAATGTGAGTTTAAGCAAGTCATTTTCAAGCGTAAAAAACTTTTCTTCACCTGCTGCCGAAGGACTAAAATCGCCAAAAGTATTCGACATTTGTGCCTGAACTGTGGAGGAATCACCCGCAACAACTGTATCAGGTTGCAATTGTTCGTTAGCTTTCCGAACAGCTTCTTCATTAGCTATTCTGTTTTGTTCTACAATCTCAATTGAATCATTGTACCTCTTCTGACGTGCAATTTCCTCATCACTTGGTTTATTTAAAATTGAGAAACCAACGAGTATTGCTGCGATTAGAACAAATCCTATTATTGTATTTTTATCCATTTATCTAAAATTCCAATTTGTTTTACGTATTAAAATCAATATCTTAAAAAATATTATTTATCGATAGCAGCTTTTACAAAACCTATGAACAATGGATGGGGATTGATAACTGTACTGCTGTATTCAGGATGAAACTGTACGCCAATATACCATTTATGCGATGTTAATTCGATAATTTCCACCAGATTAGACTCCACATTCATACCACTGCATAACATTCCGGCCTTTTCAAATTCCTCAATATAAGCATTATTAAACTCGTAACGATGACGATGTCTTTCACTTATATTTTCCTTTTTGTAAATGCTGTAAACTTTTGAATTTTTATTCAATTTACATTTAAATGCTCCTAAACGCATTGTTCCGCCTAAATCGAGGATATTTTTTTGTTCCTCCATTATATCAACCACATTATTTTTAGTATTTGGGTCAATTTCAGTACTGTTAGCATCTGCATATCCCAATACATTTCGGGCAAACTCAATTGACATGGTTTGCATTCCCATACAAATTCCGAGACATGGAATGTTATTTTCGCGGGCATATTGCAGTGCTGCAAATTTTCCGTCCATTCCACGTGTACCAAATCCGGGAGCAACAACAATTCCGTCCACCTTGCTTAACTTCGCCGCAACGTTTTCATCATTTAATTTATCAGAGAGAATAAGATCTAACTTCAATTTGCGATTATTGTACGCACTGGCATGTATAAGTGATTCAATAATTGATTTATAAGCATCGGGCAACTGAACATATTTTCCGATAAGTGCAATCCGTACTTCATCTTTTGCGTTTTCAAGTTTTTCAACGAATTCTGTCCACTTATCCATATTGGCAGTGGGTGTTTTATCCAAATCAAAACCCATTTTTGTCAACACCACTTCATCCAGTTTTTCCATCTGCATATTAAGTGGAACCCTGTAAATGGAAGGAACATCTATCGATTGTAGCACAGCTGAGGTTTCAACGTTACAAAACAAAGCAACTTTTTTACGTAATTCAGCCGAGATATTATGTTCAGTTCTTAAAACAAGAACGTCAGGTTGAACTCCCTGTTCCTGTAATGCTTTTACCGAGTGTTGAGTAGGTTTTGTTTTCAATTCTTTGGCAGCAGCCAGATAAGGAACGTAGGTAAGATGAATGATCATACAGTTCTTTCCAAGTTCCCAACGTAACTGACGCACACTTTCGATATACGGAAAAGACTCAATATCACCAACAGTTCCACCAATTTCGGTAATTACAAAATCAAAATCACCTTTTGCACCCAGTAATTTGATATTGCGTTTAATCTCGTCGGTAATGTGCGGAATAACCTGAACGGTTTTACCCAGAAAATCGCCGCGACGTTCTTTGTTGATTACATTCTGATAAATTCTACCTGTAGTAACATTATTGGCTTTGTGGGTTTCCACTCCCAAAAAACGTTCGTAATGTCCAAGATCCAGATCTGCTTCATGCCCATCGACGGTTACATAACATTCTCCATGTTCATAAGGATTTAATGTGCCCGGATCGACATTAATATAGGGGTCAAGTTTTTGGTTGGTAACCCTAAAACCGCGTGCTTGCAATAATTTTCCCAACGAAGCGGCAATTATTCCTTTTCCTAACGAGGAAGTAACTCCACCGGTAACGAAGATGTATTTTGTATCTTTCACTATGAATTATTTACTTAAAATTACTATTCAAAAAGTTCGCATTTTTAAGTCTGCAAATTTCGTAAAAAAAAACGAATAACGAAAGTGTAAAATCCATTTTATAATAATAATATAATTTATAAGTAGAATATTTCACGTTAACAATTTATCTAATTATAAATCAAACAAATAGAAGCATTAAAAAACTGTAAAATTTTCAGAAACCTAAAGCAATATTTTATTTGCATTGCTAAAAATAAATAATTACTTAAAAATTCAGTCCGGAATAAATGAACATTCCAAATTCTTTTTTGTAATTTTGTGCCGATATAAAAAGTGGAAAGATTTGGACTGCTTGCAACCACAGAAAAAAATGCTAAATTGCTACATCATTTCTGCACTCTGTTAAGTCCATCCAAACAACTTGCCTTTTTATTTGTTTGTAAAATTATAAACTAATAAAATAAATTTAAAATGGGTTATTTATTTTCATCAGAATCGGTTTCTGAGGGTCATCCTGACAAAGTTGCCGATCAGATTTCAGATGCTATTCTCGATAATTT
>CAYNHC010000384.1:0-3080 GCA_964396705.1 uncultured Paludibacter sp. | reverse complement strand
ATTATCTTGCAGCCTCGTAAGCTTCAATCATCGCTTTTTTGCTCAACAAATAATCGATATCGTCCAATCCGTTTAGCAAACATTCTTTTTTGTAAGGATTAATTACAAATGTTTCTGATTTTCCGGTGGCATTATTGGTTACTGTTTGATTTTCAAGGTCGATGGTCAATGTTGATGATGCATCCGCAGTTACAGAAGCAAAAATCTCAGCCAAAAACTCAGCAGAAACAACAACCGGAAGTACTCCATTGTTCAATGCATTGTTTTGGAAAATATCAGCAAAAAAGCTCGATACTACCACTTTGAATCCGTAACCGTCGATTGCCCATGCCGCATGTTCACGACTTGAACCGGAACCGAAGTTTTTGCCGGCAACCAGTACAGTACCTCTGTAAACCAGGTTGTTCAATACGAAATCGGCTTTTGGGCTGCCATCTTTGTTGTAGCGCCAATCGGCAAAAAGATTATCACCAAAACCGTTTTTGTCTGTCGCTTTCAGGAAACGTGCAGGTATAATCTGATCAGTATCCACATTCTCGATAGGAAGTGGAACAACTGTTGAAGTTAATGTTATAAACTTTTCCATTTTAATATTGATTGAACGCAAATTACGCAAATAAACGCAAATTTTGTTCTTTAAATTTGTTATAGAAATTTTCTGTTATTTGAATATACTTTTCTGCTGAATTTTGCTTTCTTTCCAAAATTTAGCAAATAGCCTACTTCTATTTCAGTTGCTTTTAGATAATTTATCAACTGAACTTCATGAGCAGGATTTAGTTCTTCGCAAGCTTTTAATTCTAAAATCACACAATCTTCTACCAATAAATCAGCGCGATAATCTCCTACTACATGACCATCATGGTAAACTTTTATCGGCTTTTCTGGTTCGCATTTCAATCCTTGTTCTACTAATGCAAAATAGAGTGCATTTTGATAAACTCTTTCAAGAAATCCATAACCTAAATCATTGTAAATTCGATAAAACTGTTTTAAAATAATATCAATTAACTCTTGTGGAATTATTTCATCATTTTCTTCCATAATTCATCTGATTTGCGACAATTTGCGTAATTTGCGTTCAAAACTAAGAACGTGGATCGGTGATGCGACCTGTTACTGCAGCCGCTGCAGCTACAAGCGGACCGGCCAAAATAGTACGTGCTCCCGGACCCTGACGGCCTTCGAAGTTACGATTTGAAGTAGATACTGCATATTTTCCGGCAGGAACTTTATCATCGTTCATGGCCAAACAAGCTGAACAACCCGGTTGACGCAAAGCAAATCCTGCTTCTGTCAGAATATCGTACAAACCTTCTTCTCGGATTTGATTTTCAACTTTCCAACTTCCCGGAACAAGCCATGCAGTTACATTATCAGCTTTCTTTTTGCCTTTTACATAATTAGCAAAAATACGGAAATCCTCGATACGACCATTGGTACAACTTCCTAAAAATACATAGTCAATGGCTTTTCCTTCCAGTTTTTCGCCGGCTTCAAAACCCATGTATTCCAACGATTTCTGGTATGAAATACGTCCGGCTTCGTCAATAGAATCCAATGTAGGGATTGATTCTGTAATGCCCATTCCCATACCCGGATTGGTTCCGTAAGTTATCATAGGTTGAATATCAGCAGCATCGAATACTAATTCTTTGTCAAATGAAGCACCTTCGTCAGTTTTCAATGTTTTCCAGTATGCTAATTTTTTATCCCATTCTTCACCTTTTGGAGCAAATTCGCGACCGTTTACATAATCGAAAGTAGTTTGGTCGGGTGCAATTAGTCCACCACGTGCACCCATTTCGATAGAAAGGTTACAAACCGTCATGCGTTCTTCCATACTCATGTTACGGATAGCTTCACCGGCATATTCCACAAAATAGCCTGTAGCACCACCGGTTGTCAGTTTCGAAATCATGTAAAGTGCTAAATCTTTAGCAGTTACACCTTCGCCCAATTTTCCGTTGAAAGTGATGCGCATCGTTTTAGGGCGACTTTGCAAAATACATTGCGTAGCCAACACCATTTCTACTTCACTTGTTCCGATACCGAAAGCAATAGCGCCAAAAGCACCGTGCGTAGAAGTATGACTGTCGCCACAAACGATGGTTGCACCCGGATGTGTAAAGCCATTTTCAGGGCCGATAATGTGAACAACACCGTTTTTCTGATGACCGAGTGGATAGAATAACGGCATTTCAAAATAAGCCGCATTTTGTGCAAATGTATCCAACTGATGTCGTGAAATAGGATCTTTTACCGGTTGATCCTGATCAATAGTTGGCGTGTTATGGTCGGCCGTCATGGTTGTTTGTTCCGGACGGAAAACCTTTAAACCCCGTTGGCGAAGTCCATTGAAAGCCTGCGGACTTGTTACCTCGTGGCAAAAATGACGATCGATATACAACTGTGTCGGTCCATTTTCGACCGATGATACGACGTGCGCATCCCAGATTTTGTCAAAGAGGGTAGCCCCCTCACCCCCGAAGGGGGAATTTTTAGTTTCGTTCATATAATTAAATTCTATATTTTTTTATTTAAAAGTAAAAGAAGTACATCTCTTTAGTCCCCCTTCGGGGGATTTAGGGGGCTGTATTATTTCACAAACTGATTTATTGCATTAATATACGCTTCTACGGATGCAGCCACAATATCGGTATTCGCTCCAAATCCGTAATAAACGATTCCGGCATGTTCCACCTGCATGTGTACTTTACCCACATCATCACTTCCTTTACTATTGGCTTGAATGGTAAATTCCTGCAAAGTCATGGTGCGGTTGATAATTTTCTTTAATGCTTTGATGGCTGCATCCACAGGACCATTGCCCGAAGCAGCGGCTTCGAATTTTTCACCTGCAATTATTAATCCAATGCTCGCAACTGCCTGAACGCCAACGCCAGAAGTTACTTGTAAAAAGTCAAGTTGAATGCGTTGTTTTTCTGTACGTTCCTTACCGGCTAACAATAATACGTCATCATCGTTGATATCTTTCTTTTTGTCGGCTAATTTAAGAAATTCTTCGTAAATTTTATCCAAATGATCGCCTTCAACATTTACGCCCAACACACTTAACC
>CAYNHC010000383.1:0-3092 GCA_964396705.1 uncultured Paludibacter sp. | reverse complement strand
TATGAATATAGCAATACCCATTCAAGACACTGAAACAAACAAGAATATAATTGCTTCAGGATTAAATGTAAACGGAAGTTTATGTTTATATAATACGGATACAGAGTTTGGCAAATGGCAGAGAACAAATGATTTAGCACCTAATATGGGAGAGCTATTGCCTGCTCTCGAAGCGTTGACAATTTCTGTCATTATCACGCGTCAAATTCATCCAATGGCGCTAAAAATATTGGTGAACAAAGGGTTTGATGTTTACAAAGCCAAAGGGAATCAACTCGAAGAGAATATTCAGTTATTTCAGAATAAAAAGCTTGATTTATACAGCCATGAAGCCGCTATGGAACTTGCAACTGTTTGTGGAGGCGAATGTACCACCTGTAGCACAGATGTTTGTGATGAGGAGAAGAAAATGCGATGATGTGATGATATGTTGATGTGATGATTTGATGATGCTGTGAAGTGAGAATGTCACATTCTTTTAAATAGTAAATGGTAAATGAATAAATAGTAAATGCAAAGATGAGCTTACAAAACGCCATAAATTTCATTTCAAAAGTAGATTCCGACAACGATTTCCGCAAGTCGTGCTATGCCTATAAATCGCAATCGGAGTTACTACGCGCAATGAACGAGAACAAAATGGGATTTACACCCGACGAAATTGAAGATGCATTTAATGTGTTGGAGCTAAAATGCCAAACTTATGAACAAGCAGGGAGGGTAAAAGAAGTGAAAGCGTGGTTCAGACTTTTTGGATGATTTGACATATTAAAATTTAATGACGTAATTACATTTTAAAGTAAAAATTGATTTTGAAAATTGAATTATTTTATAGTAATCATTTTATTTTTACAATTATTACAAACTTTTTCTTTATTTTTTTGTTTGAAAACAATAATTGCTTTCTGTTTATTATATTCTGTAAAATATCAGGCAAAGTAAAATGGCAAAGCATTACATTTTTTAATTACAAATAAAAACATTAAGAAAAATGAAAAAAGCTCTATTTATTGCAATTATTTTAGTGGTTGGAATATCAACTACTTTTGCCAACAAAACTTACAAAGCAAAGAAAGTCATCACCTTGGAATTCACCTTGGAAGAAGGTACAAATGCTTCAGCAGTAGTTTGGAATAAGGATAAACAACTCTATTATGCCGTTTTTGCCGGCAACCAGGATTATCCACTTGAGGTATTCTCAGTAGGAGGCGAACAACGTTACGGTGGAAAAGCCGGTATCGATGTACGTGGACTTTGGTACAATGCAAAATCAAAAAGGCTGGAAGGAAACAGTGCAGGTGATGCTGGAATTTTCAGTATAGATCTGGACAGAATAGGTAATCCTGCTGATGCAAAAGTAGTAATGGCTGGACAAATTCAACCCGATTTTCAAAGTGTAGGTGCTTTTGACTCGAAAAAACAAATAATTTATTACTATAATACAGGAGAAATATACCCTTACAAACTTAAAAGTGGTAAAGCAATAAAATCATTTAAAATAACAGATTGCCCTACTGATATTGAAAATTTAAATTCAACAACAGTTATTTACACAGATATAAAGGGTTCTGAATTAGGCGTGTTGGATTATAATTCGCAAAAAATTTATCTTTTCGATTTAAAAGGGAAGTTTAGTGCAACTATTGAATTACCATCAGATGCTACCAGTAATGATTTTTTCTGTTTTTCGTATGCTAATAATAAAATTTGGCTTTACGATATTGAAACCAGAACATGGTCGGGATATTCGTTCTAAAAACGCAGATAACAAAAGACTTATTTTTATTGGAAATTAAATAATTGTGATTATTTCAACTTTTCTTTATGCAAATTTGTAAACTATCTCAAATGCACGACATTCTTTAAAATGCCAATGAAGAATAATGCAAAGAAAGTTTGCTTGACAGTTATTACCGAAAATCAAACTCTAATAAGCAAAGCTCACAAATTAGCTGAAACAATAGTTCAGAAATTAGGCAAAGACTCAAAAATAACAAATATTGAAAAGTATTATAAGTTTGACAACTCTTTCAAAATTGAAATTGAATTTAATATTGATGAAACTGACAAAGCAATAATGAACCATTGTTTAATTTCCAATGCAGATAAGATTGCATCGCCATGGCTTTTATATTATGATAATACTGAAGAAAGTATTGAACTTATATATAACAAAAACGAAAACTCAAAAGTAAATGATAGTCATTTCAATGTCATTAAATGGGGACATTGGCAAGTAGGAGATTAAAACAATCGTTGAAATTACTGTATCTTCATGTGGAAGTTGTCAACAAACTCAATATCAATTTTTTCACTCTTGTCGCTTTGTTTCATACTGAAACGTCCTTTGTATGTAAGTTTAGTATCATTTAACGAGGCCGTCTTAGCAAGTGAATCGAACAATCTAATTTCTTCTGTTTCAATCATTTCAATATTGAACCAACAATTGAGTTGTTGACCTGCTTTGTCACCAAACTGAATAATTATCAGCCCATGCTCTGCAAAAACCAAATCGTCAAAAGCATAAGCAACATCTAACGCACAAGTGTCTTTCAGTATAAATCTAACTTTTTCCAAGGGATACAACTGAAGATCCCTTGAACTCTTCTTATTTCTCATATCTTATTTTTTTACATTTCGTTATCGGCATAAATTATACTTGAATTCAAAAAATCGAATTCAAAAATTTCTTCAGGTTTGAAAAAACGTGCAATCTCCGCTTCAGCATTTTCAATCGTATCGGAGGTATGTACAATATTTTCCTGAATACTCATACTCAAATCGCCTCTGATAGTACCGGGAGCTGCTTCACGTCCGTTGGTGGCTCCTGCCATGTGATGCGCAATTTCAACTACTTCTACGCCTTGCAACACACATACAATCACCGGACTTTTCATCATCGATTTCTTGATGTACTTGAAATAAGGTCGCTCAAGTAAATGCACATAATGTTCATCAAGAATTTTATCATCTAATTGCATCATTTTCATAGCGCAGATCTGGAGACCTTTTGCCTCAAAACGACGAATGATTTCACCAATTAAATTTCGGAGAACAGCGCTTGGCTTAATGATTAATAATGTTTTTTCCAT
>CAYNHC010000382.1:1628-3105 GCA_964396705.1 uncultured Paludibacter sp. | reverse complement strand
TCACATTATTTGGAACTGTAGGAGCCGAAATTAAAATATACAAAGACCTGAAATTCAACTCAAATTTTGGAGCAACGTATGATACCGGTCAGGGCTATACATATACTCCAAACGAAGAGAATTGGTTTAGTCAAAATCCCACTGGCACTGAATTTCCTAATAAATATTATAGTACACTGCAACAGCGAAGAAGTAATTTTTTTGTATGGAATTGGGATAATTATTTAACTTACACCAAAGATTTTGATTCACACGGATTGTCATTTGTTTTGGGTATGTCGCGCTCAACTTCCCGTACATCCGAGAATTTATCTGCAACGCGTTATAATGTTCCTCCACAATCGAATTACTGGAGCTTAAATCTATCAAAAAACGATGATAAAACTGCCCCAGGAGCATTAATTTCGAATTCAAGTCAAACTCCTTTAGTAAATATTGGATATTTTGCCAGAGCCGATTATGATTATGCAAAAAAATATTTGTTAACCGCATCTGTCCGTCGCGATGGTATCAGCGATTTTCAGGGAAAAAATAAATGGGGAATATTTCCAGCTGTTTCGGCAGGTTGGGTCATTAGTAACGAAAGTTTCTTCGAAGAATTAAGTAGTACAATTGATTATGTAAAACTTAGAGGCGGATATGGTGAAATAGGGAATGGAAATGCTTGTCCATCTGTTAATCAGGTTTTGTTTCAAAATGGGGCAACTTATCCTTTTGGAATAGGTGAAACAATTTATCCCGGTTCTTACGTACCGTACGCAGTTGATCCTGATTTAACCTGGGAAACAACTATTGAGTTTGGTGGTGGAGTTGATTTTAAAATGTTGAATCAGAGATTCTCAGGTTCCATTGAATACTATACCAGAAAAACAGATAATGTTATTCTCCCGGTTAAACTTCCTACCGTGTTGTCGCCTGATGCTGTATTTTTAAATGCAGGTGTAGTTCAAAATAACGGGGTAGAAGCAGTTTTTAGTTGGGAAGATAAAATAGGCAAATCGCTGGTTTATCGGGTTGGAGCCAATTTCGCCTTCAATCATAATGCGATTACCGAAATTTACAGTGGGTATTTTGACAAACTGACCGGAGGTGATTTAGGCAATGGTCAATATACAAAGGAAATTCACAAAGGCGACCCGATTGGTTCATTCTATGTGTATCAAACTACAGGTTACAATGTTGATGGAGCATTTACCTATTCAGAAGCGAGGGTTAATGCCGGATCATATATTCCAAAAATTACTTACGGTTTCAATCTTGGTGTTGAATATAAAAACTTTGAATTGTCCACCGATTGGTATGGAGTAGCTGGTAACAAAGTATTTAATGGTAAAAAAGCTCAACGCTGGGGTGGCGAAAACGTAGAACGAAGCGAGTTGAGAGATTTCTGGATACCTTCAGCTCCAAGTCAGACGGCTGCAAATCCGCGACCATTTTCTGATACCCCTCGTGCTTCGACTTACTACATTGAAGATGG
>CAYNHC010000382.1:0-1528 GCA_964396705.1 uncultured Paludibacter sp. | reverse complement strand
GAAAGTGATTTAAATGTTTTGCCAAAAGATAAAATTTCAAAAGATGATTTTTTATCCAATAAAAAATATGCTGCTGAAGTGGTAAATTCAGCCTATAATCAATTGCTGAATTTCGAAATGTATTCATTTGCGTGGATTGGAATAACCAGTATTACATCCGACGATGCTGACAAAGGATCTTCCGACGGTGATGCTGGTACAGATAAAGATAAGCTGGACAAACTGGCATTCGATCCTACTTTGCGCTCGTTCAACGATATATGGAAACAACGTTATGCCGGTATTTACAGATGCAACGAAGGTATTTATTATCTCGGTCAGGTTGAGTTAGAAGCATCTCTGAAAGCGCGTTTTATTGGTGAATTAAAGTTTTTGCGTGCCATGTTTTATTTCGATTTAGTACGTTGTTTTGGTGGAGTGCCTGTAATTGCCGATAAAATTGATTTCAAAAATGAAGAGCTTGTTAATCAGGTGGTTTATACCCGTAAATCAAAAGAAGAAACTTATACTCAGATTGAAAACGATTTGAAAGATGCAATTGTTGCTTTACCTGTACAATACGGAAGCGCTGATGTGGGTCGTGCAACAAAAGGAGCAGCACAAGGTTTGTTATCGAAAGTATATTTATATCAGCAAAAATGGAATGATGCCTTCATTATGTCCGGCAATGTTATTAGTAGTGGTAAATACAGTTTGCTACCTGATTATGCAAAAGTTTGGCGCGAAGTTGGTGAAAACGGAGCTGAGTCTCTTTTCGAAATTCAGGCAACATTGGGAAAGGGTGTAAATGGTTACACCGATGTTCAGAGTGGTCGTGGTACGCCCGATCACGGTTGGGGATTTAATACCCCTACTTCAAATCTGGCCAATGCGTATGAACCCGGTGACAAACGACGCGAAGCTACCATTATGTTTACAGGGCAAGTGTTGTGGGATGGTTTTCAAACTCCAACAAGTGGATGGACAAATCCACGTTACAATTACAAAGCATACCAAAGTCGTACTGCAGAAACGTGGGACGATAATAAAGGCGAAACTGCCAAAAATGTCAGATTACTTAAATACAGCGATGTATTGCTTATAAGAGCTGAAGCTGCATTACAGAATGGTGGTAACCAAACTGAAGCATTAAAGCCTGTGAATAAAATCCGTACAAGAGCAGGTTTAGATACTCTTACTTCAGTAACATTGAATCAAATATATAAAGAACGCAGGTTAGAAATGGCCATGGAACACGAACGATGGTTCGATATTGTACGTACCGGGCAGGCTTCGACTGCAATGACAGCGGTAGGTCAGGTTTTCGTTATGGGTAAACACGAACTTTTCCCAATTCCGGAAGAACAAATTACTTTGAGCAAAGGATTATTAACTCAAAATCCAAATTATTAAATAACAATCAATCAATTAAATTTACTAAAAAACAACAATCAAACAAAATTATTTAAACAAATCAATTATTAACTTTTAAAATTTAAAAAACAATGAAGACAATTAAATTATTCAGTATGTTAGTTATTGCAGCTAC
>CAYNHC010000381.1:0-3129 GCA_964396705.1 uncultured Paludibacter sp. | reverse complement strand
TGTAACTTTCAGGTACATTTAAACCGTTACTTTCTGTAGCTCCCTGCTGATAAAGTAAAATGTTTTCCTGTGAATTTGCGAACATAAAGAAAGCGGATAAAATGCTTGTTAAAATGTATTTTTTCATATAATTCTTTAAATAGATGAGTTAAACTATCTACAAAAATAATACATTTTTCAAACATATAATACGAACAGTACAGATATGTAGTTGTAAAGAAACAATGACCTTTAACCAAATCATAATAAAATGATGAAAGGGAAGAGGATAAATGCAGATATAAAGGATAATTCAGATAGCTATCGGGGAGGATGATTTTCAATTACTTATCAATTTGTCAGTTTTTTAATCAGGTCATCATATATCCACAGATTCAAAGCAATATTTAAATTGTTGTTTATAAATTTAACCTGTAACAAACCCCTAATCTTGTTCTGAAACCGCTCCAGTCAATGAAATTATCAAACAATAACGCAGAATTCACATTGTACCCTAAACTCATTTTTAGCAAAAAATTATTGAATAATATATAAGATACACCTAAGTTCGGCTCCATATACAGCGAACTCTGCACATAATCAAAGCTATCCTGATAATCATCCATAGATGAAATTTTAAGTGTTTCTTCAATAGCTAAATCAGAAATTGAAAGACCTGCCCTCAAACCATAATTATAAAAAAAATTGTTGTTCAATGGTTTTATTATATCATAAGCAATTCCATATTCATATCCATTTAAATGTATATCCATAATATATTCACCTGAATAATCACGTACATGGTTTCTTCCACCTGTTGTCAGAAAAGAAAAATTCAAGCTTACAATTTCATATCTTGATTTGTAAAGTCCAATGCTTATCGAATGATTAAGATAATCAGGAAATTTGACTAACGCTTTTACAGGTAATCCATTCATATTATCAATAGCTTCCAGTTGAAAATCCTTTAAATTTTTGAGCTGATAAAATCCGAATCCGGGATCGTAACTCACACTTATTCGCTGACCATATAGTGCTACCGACAGTAAACTTAATAATATTACAAACTGTTTTTTCATTTGTTATTTCAAATAAGGTGTTAAGTCAAATAATACACCGCTACGACAAAAATGATTTCTGTAAAGAAGTGCGCCATTTGATGAAGGTTGCTTTTTTAATCGCAAAACTTCCTTCATCGAATTGATATCAATAATATGATAATAATTCAAAGAGTAGCTCATCAATAAACCACTGTAGGTGTCAATATTGGTTAATAACAATTTTGTTATACCGTCGATTTGCATCGATCGGGTCACCTGAAATTCGGGACAACTTCTGATTTCAAGTTTATTCTGGCATGTAACTAAAATCTCGGAAGCATTGAGCGGATTTGGCAACATTGTCTGGACTTCGCTGTGCGGAGCAGTACTAACAATTTTAGCCGTTGTATGATCGCTAACATCGTAAAGGTAAAAATCAAACTCACCACAACATGCTACATATTTTCCATCGGTTGTCATTTTCAATCCAAAAGTGTAATGTATATTGATATTGCTATTCAAAAGTGGCTGAAACGTGAACTTTTCCCATGTTGGATCTGCTCCCAGATTATAGATTACATAATTCTTGTTATCGGGGAAACAACCAAAAGAACCATCTTCGGCAATATCGTGCAGGTAATAGTCTCTGAACTGATTACCAATGGTTATTGTCTTTTTTAGTGCTGCATGCTGATCAAATACCCTAACAATTCCTCCCATCTCGCAAATGACGATTGTTCCTGCATTATTACAACTTATATTGTACGAAGAACCATAACCACCTTCAATATTATCATAAATAGGCAAAGGCACACCCGAAATACTTATGCCGGGTATTTCAGAACTTTTTGACAAATAAAACACATCTCTTTTGCCGGAATAACATAATGCATACTGCGCTTTTTTCTCTTGACAATAAAATAATTGTACTGTACTATAAGGATATGCATCATTCTGGTAATTAGGGGGATAAACTTTCAGAGTGTAGTAGCGCGATTCTCCCAGGTAAATTTGCTCTTTTACGGAACATTTAAATCCTTCGTATTTTCCCACTTTATAAAATCGTTTAATGGGACTTTCGTCCCAACTTAACTGACAACTATCCAAACCGGCAGAGCTAACAGTCAATACAGGGTAAGGGAAATTAACAGTCACTGTTACATTGCGATCTTCATTAATATACAATCTGTAATCTTCACTGCCGCCACAGTAATTGGGGTCAGAATAAAACAATGTATCTCCCGATATTCGCGTTGGATTCATTACTCTACTATAGTGCCATAATGTGTTTTTAATATTTCCGAAGTATTTTGGTTTTACCCAGAATACTTCCAAAATACTATCTTTATTAACATGATACTGTAGTTTGAAATTGAATGTTTTGTAATCAACAAATTTTATTTTCCAGGTTTTACTTCCTATATAATTCTCCATTTTAAACTTGTCGGCAATACTGCCCGAACCCGTACCTAAATAAAAATTTGCTGTTAAATCGAACCATTCGGTATTATTAAAATCAGGAACCATCAGAAGACTTCCGGATGCTGTTTCGGTATTTACAAAACTATTGTTCAGGTATTTAATTTCTACTGCATTACAGTTAAGTCCAAAACTATTGACCGAATAATTTATTGCCGTTTGTTCAGAAATATATATCGAATCTGATTCGATCGAAAGTGTTATTTCACCTGCATGAGAGGCCGAAGGTTCAGAAACTTCATTAAAGAAATCTCCAGTAAGCTGAAATTCACATCCTGTAAATAACAACATACTAAAGACACTGAAGATATATTTAGCGAATAATTTTTTCATATCAGTTAGTTCTGTTAATCTGCACTATACATCCACAAGCGATTAATTGCTTGTCTATTTGGTCACGGGTTTTTGTTCAGGATTTTGATTCGGCATTTAAAGAAATTTATGCCCCAAATTTAATCATTCCCTTTTATATAACCTACTAAAATGTTAAAAAAACATCTAAGCCAATCAATGATACTTCTAAATCTGAAGAATTTAATTACAGACAATTACTTCAGATAATCGGATATTTTATGGGGATTGGTGCATTTACGGTAGTCAGCTGAAATGAAACTTTTGCTTACCCTGCGAT
>CAYNHC010000380.1:0-3134 GCA_964396705.1 uncultured Paludibacter sp. | reverse complement strand
GTTATAAAGCAACCATTAGAACAATTTCAGGCGTGTATTCATCAGAAACTAAAAACGATGCGAATTTCCAACGTGCTTGCGAGCTTACTGAGAAATTTGCCCAGAAAGAAGGTCGTCGTCCTCGTATCATGATCGCTAAAATGGGTCAGGATGGGCACGACCGTGGTGCTAAAGTTGTAGCTACCGGTTATGCCGACTGCGGTTTCGACGTGGACATGGGACCATTGTTCCAAACTCCTGCCGAAGCAGCCAAGCAAGCTGTAGAAAACGACGTTCACGTATTAGGCGTTTCGTCATTGGCAGCTGGTCACAAAACTTTGATTCCACAGGTTATGGAAGAGTTGAAAAAACTTGGTCGCGAAGATATTATCGTTATTGCAGGTGGAGTTATCCCGGCGCAGGATTATGATTATCTTTACAAAGCCGGTGTTGCAGCTATCTTTGGTCCGGGAAGTCCTGTGACTAAAGCGGCTTGTACTATTTTGGATATTTTGTTGGAAGAATAAAATTTATTTACAATTTATTCATTTACCATTTACTATTTTAAGAAAAACGGACTTACCGCATTTGTGGTGAGTCCGTTTTTTTTTTAGGGCTAATCATTGTTATTTTACTTCTTTATTATTTTACTTTGATAGATTCCATTTTCAGTTTTCAGAACAACCAGATATAAACCATTTTGCAGATTACTCACATCCATGTAATTAGTGTTGTTTAAAATGCTTACTACTTCCATTCCACTCAAATCAGTAATCGAAACCTTTAGAACCTTTAAATCCTTTTCAATATAAAATCCATTTTCAGTTGGGTTTGGATAGATATGTGTGGTTTTGTTATTCATTATTTTTATTCCACTAGGAAGGTCGTAATAGATATAAAAATAAAATGCAGCACCACTCGGACCACAACCATTATTAGCATCTGAAAGATTAATAATATTTTCTCCCGGCTTAAATAATTGAGGATTATGCGTTTCAAAAGCTACATTTCCAAATTGTGTAATTGCTAAATCACTCTCAATTTCAGGTGTAATTGGTGTGCCATTTAAAAATGCCCTCCCTCTATCGTCAATATTTGCAACCCCTGTCAATACAGGATTAATAAAATCCTCGGGAAGCGTAAAGATTAATTTAAAAAATCCATTTTGACCATCACTTGGATTAATATTAATAACACTTGTGCCCTCAGGTGAATTGGGAGGAATATTTGTCCATGTACCAGCATCATCAACATCAACATTTACAAAATTCAAAGTTTCAATACTTGATGTTGAATTTAGAATTGAATACATTTCAGACGTTGTGCAACCGGCACCAATTCCAGCACCAAAAACAGTACTATCACTTTTTAATACAATAGTATTTGATGAATGATTGGGGTTATTCTTTTGCGATCTAAAACAAACTTCATCGATTTTTAATGTTGAGCCAATATTCTCAATACTAATTGTTTCCCATTTTGAAGATTGAAATTGAATGATAACGCTATCCGGAACAAAAGGTAAATTAAAGGGAATTTCTGCATAAGAATATCCCGATGTAGCGTAGAGATTAGTGCCTGCATACCAGCCATCCATACCATTTCCCGATTTTTTAAAATACAAACTCACACTTGCAAAATCGTTGCCCGAAGGTGTGTACTTATAATAAAATTCCAATACATCTTCTTGTTTGTCAAATGGATATCCACCTATTGGATAGCAGTTTCCATCACAGTCAGGATAATACCCTGTCATAATCTGAGCCGGTCTGGCAGGTTTATCATCTTTATCTTCAGCAGGAGAAGTTATAAGTTCAGCTGCGTATTGTCCTTTAAATGCATCCGATGTTTTTTTTACCGATGCGCTGCCATTGATTATATTCCATTTTTCAGGTGTTTCAATTGTTATATCTGTCCATTGTTCAAAATCTCCGTTCACTAGTTCGGGCTGTGAGTAAACGCCGGTAAAAGAAATATTATCCAATATTAAAGAACTTCCACCTTGGGCAGTATTAAATCCGCTTGAAGCAAAAGCAATAATTACTGAATCGGGCGTAAGTGAAAGAGCAGGTGAGAAAGTAAAATTAAAGGGAGTATATGATGTATGCTCTCCACCAATGTTATGAATGTAAGTGCCAATATTTACACCATTTTTACTAAAAACAATTATTATCATTCCCGAATCGGCTGTTGCAACATTATACTTGTAGTAACCCTGAATACCCAGTGGTTTTTGAGCATAAGGAATTCCACCGTGCCACATTGCAGGATTATTATCCTCAACATTATTGTTTAACATATACGAAGTTTCAGGATTATCACCTGGTAAAGTTTTAATCTCTACCCCAAAATTACCGGTATATCCTACAGTTTTACTGATGCTTATTTCGCCATCATCCTCTCGGTTTGAATTAAATTCGTAGTTTGTAGGGTAACTAAATGAGAATAATGTCCATGATTCAAAATTTCCATTTGGAACAGAATTCTGTGCATGAAGTAAAAAACAAAAACTGAATACAGAAATAAAAGCAACAACTTTTTTCATAAATTGGTGTCAGAATTTATTGTGCTGACTCCGCACATTCAATTGTGATTTTTTACAGGTACTTTTTTTAATAAATAAAACAAATTATTATCTATTAAGGTTTATTCTATTCGTGAAAATATTTATTATACCAAAATTTTAATTTGTAAAATTTAAGAAAGGTTTTTTTCTGTTTGTTAATAATGAAGTAAAAGGAAATCAGAAATAAATCCCATGCAACTCTAACAATAGCAACCATATAAAAACAATTTTCGGTTATAGCTATATAGTAGAAACATTGTCGTTTATTTGATATATTAGCTTAGTTGGAAATTTTACAAAAATACCATTATCTACCTCTCTAATTTGTTCAAAGTTATTTTGAGCATAAAAACCAAGAATTAATAATAAACAAATCAATTTGAATTTATTCATTTAGAACTATTTACAGCTAATAGGATTCTTTGATTTGCAAATATATGAATAATTTTGTAAATGTTTTATTTATTATAAGGTTATTAAATCTCTTTGTTTTCCCAATTTTTCAATAACTTTGCACCCTTAAAAAAACATTTCATGTCGAATCAAAACGCATCTGTTAAATCAATTATTTTTGCCTTGTCTGCCAATC
>CAYNHC010000379.1:353-3157 GCA_964396705.1 uncultured Paludibacter sp. | reverse complement strand
ACTGGACGGATATTTCGGATCAGATTTCATTGCCCAAAGGTATCCGACATGGAACGATTGTGGAAGTGAGAGAGGAAGTGTATAAATCGTTGGAGAAAAAATAAGGAGTCATTTTTATGGTGCAGTCGGAGTGCGACTTAAAGTCGCGCCCCGAATTATAAACCGCGCGGGATGCAATTTTAAACCACCTCCACCTTCCACCCAACCCCAATTTATGCGAGTTGCAATTCAGATCGAAGCATGGAATAGCCAACTGCTGTTTCTTTTTATCGGTGGAGGAATGTCAATTGCCTCGCGGCTTTAGCCCGAGGATGTTAAGATATGAAAATAGAAAGGGCTTTAGCCAAAAGATTAGCAAAGATTATTTTATCTAACCCTTTTTCTTTTGGCTAAAGCCCTCATTTGAATTTATTCTGTATGAATGGGCTAAAGCCCAATCCAATTGATTATTTGCTTAGTCGGAGTGCGACTTAAAGTCGCGCCCCGACTAATAAACCGGTTTGTGCTGATTATAGAAATCATCAGGGGTTTTGCTGATAAAATCCAAGCCTACATGCAGGTTTGTGCGGGAGAATTTTATTTTTCTTTATGGGTTTAATCGAAAATGATTGTATATTTGTATTGAAATTTATAAGCAAAATACCATGACCATTACTGTACAAATAAACACATCTACTGCCGCCGGGAGACGCATTGAAAAACAATTGCGCCGTTACCCCGAAGCGGTTCAGTTTATCGAACCAACAATAGTTTCCGAAACTATTCCTGATGGTTATGTTTTGCTCAAAGATGGTTTTGACCAGGTGAGAGAACATGTGAAATCTATCTCTGCTTCTGAATCAGCTAAACTTGTATTTCAATGATTAGGCGAAAAACACAATCATACGTTCGACAATAAATATACCCGATAAAGAATCAGTCCAATTGATTAAACAGACATGACAGGTTTTCAAAAACCTGTCATGTCTGTTTACACCACTTCCACTTTCAACCCCAACCCTAATTTCTGAGAGTTGTCATTCAGAGCGAAGCGTGGAATCTCCACTTGCCGTTTCTTTTTATCGGTTGACGAATGGGTAAGAATTATTCGTTTTTTGGTGCAGCTGCTATCGAATCTGGTGGAACAATAATTTCGTACTCTTTTGGCGATTTAATTATACTTCTCTCAAAATCATCAAACAACTGCGACAGGTTACCTTTTGTTTCCTGAAGGAAGAAAGCGTTTAGTTTACTTCGGTTCCTGATAGTATATTGAATGTACAGTTTGCTAAAGTCCTGCAACTTTTCGGTATAACTAAATGCATTGCCTGCGTTTTTTATTTTGGCAATCAAACGTTTGCCATTAGCATCGTTTTGAATTGATTCGAAGAAATCGTCAATAAGCTTTTCAAAGGCTTCGATTTGTTCTTTAATCTTCTCTTCTTGCTTGTTGCGCTTTTCAATTTCTTTTAGGATATTATATTTTGCACCCGGACCAGCAGGGGGCTCACCACCCCCTCCGCCTCTTGGCTTCTTAGGTTCATCTTCTATTGGGGCAAGTATGCCAATCTTATTATCAAAATAAATTTCCACATCATCCACTTCAGGGGCTGTAGTTTTGGTTGCCTGACGATAGATAATGCTGTATTTGTGCCAGAACTCAATAAACAATACTTCCGAAAGCTTTTTATCCAACTCAATCACAAACTCAATAAGGTTGAGAATTCTGAAATAACTGTTCACACCGGTTTTGAGCTCCTGGGCTTGCTCGAAATTGTGTTTGATATACTCCCGAAAAGCAGCTTCAATTTCAAGCATTTTGCTTTTGACTGTATATTCGGTGCTGTATTGCCTGAACAATTTGAATTGAGCTACAAAAAGTTCATGCTTTTTTAGCTGCTTGTACAAATCCAACAATATCTTCTCATCTTCCAATGGCGCAAAGTCAGACACAACCACATTGGAATAATGTTCAAATGCTTGTTTAATGTTTTTGACGTTTACATTGAGGTGCGAGAAGTCGACAATCTTACAATCGTTTTTATCTTTTGTAATTCGATTTACGCGTGAAATTGTTTGTATCGCATTAATTCCCCGTATTTCTTTGTCGAGGAACAAAGTATGCAGCTTAGGTTCGTCAAAACCTGTTTGCAGTTTATCAACCACAATGATTAAGCCGTTCTTTGCCAGTTTGAAGTTTTGCAGTACTTGTTTTTCGTTGATACCACCATTCAATCCATTTGGAGATTCAACTCCCTGACGCTCCGAATATACGATGTATATAGGAGCTTCACTAAAACGTTCGTACTTCTTTTGGGCGGCTATTGCTTGTGGGTAATATCTGTCAATCAGTTTTTTGTATCTGATAGCATTGGGAATGCTCGAAACCGCCAACATGGCTTTAGCTGTACCACGAATGTTGTGATAAACTGCTGAGAGCAATCTATCCACCACAAAATGAGCAATAGCATCTATTCTGTCCGGATCGGAATATATCTTCTCTTTGCGTATTTGATAGCGTGTCTCCAGTTCTTCTTCTGTAAGTCCTTTATCGTCGTAACCTGTATCACCTTCGAAGCCCTCCAGTTTATTTTCGGGTAACTGGAAATACATCTTTGCCGATACAGGCACAATGCCGCGAAGCGGATTGAAGATATATTCATCCTCAATAGCCTCTTTCATGGTATAGCTATCAAAGGGAATCCAGAGTTTTTCGCCCTCAGCGTATTTGTTGTATTCCCCAAAACGGGCTAAAGTATGATCGCTCGGCGTAGCGGTAAAACCGATAATCAGGGTTTTCTTTTTGCGGGTGGTCTTGTAAGTTT
>CAYNHC010000379.1:0-343 GCA_964396705.1 uncultured Paludibacter sp. | reverse complement strand
GGTCTCGCTATTATCGAAAGTGCTTTGCAGTTCGTCGAAGAGTGACACCATGTCTTCGTGCTGGTCGCCTGAATTGCTCCGGTGAACCTCGTCGATAATAAAACAAACCCGCATAGCTGCCAAACGGTTGATAGCCGCTTCGTCTAAAAACTGATTGGTTGTTGCATTATCCTTACTGGTAACAGCCGAAAACTTCTGAATATTCACTACTACAATCCGCTCCGAACTGCTCAGTGCCTTTTTAAATGACGCTTTATCGTGGGCTTCAATAAACATTCCTTTCTGAATGTTCATATTGTGCAGCATGGTATCTAACTGGTCGCGAAGCTGCAACCTATCTACC
>CAYNHC010000378.1:0-3164 GCA_964396705.1 uncultured Paludibacter sp. | reverse complement strand
TTTGGTACGTGTTGGTGCTAATGCCGATAATGCCCGTAACTTCTCGCAGTGCGACAGTTTATTGCTTGGCGATAAATGCGGAGCTCATACGTTCCCATACATGGATGTGAATAACGAAACAGCCATTGTAGAACACGAAGCAACAACGTCGAAAATCAGCGAAGATCAAATATTTTATTGCAATCAACGCGGAATTTCAACAGAAGATGCCGTTGGACTTATTGTAAACGGTTATGCCAAAGAAGTACTAAATAAATTACCTATGGAATTTGCTGTGGAAGCACAGAAATTGCTGCAGATAACATTGGAAGGTTCTGTTGGATAACATTTTGAACCACAATAGACACAATAGAATTCTATGAACTCAAAATATCAAACCAAAAAAGCAATAAATGATTTATGCTATGAGATTCTTAATGCTGCAATTGAAGTCCATAAAATCCTGGGTCCTGGTTTATTGGAATCAATTTATGAGAAATGTCTTATTTTTGAACTTGAAAGCAGGGGGTTGATAGTGCAATCTCAAATACCTTTACCTTTAATTTACAAAGGACATTTTCTTGACACTCAATTAAAACTGGATTTACTGGTAGAGGATATAGTTATTGTAGAATTAAAAGCAATTGATAAGTTTATACCTATTAATGAAGCTCAACTTCTAAGTCATTTACATTTACTTGATTTGCCGAAAGGAATTTTAATCAACTTTAAATGTATAAACATAATGAAAGAAGGTCAAAAAACTCTTGTTACAAAAAGATTCTTTGAACTTCCGGATGGATATTAATAAAATGAATTAAATAAATAAATTTGCACAATAGTTTTTATACATTTAAAAGCAAAATATAATTTCTATTGTGTCTATTGTGGTTAAAAATTATGCTCGAAATTAAAAACTTACATGCCAATATCAATGGCAAAGAAATATTAAAAGGATTGAACCTGACTGTTAAACCAGGAGAAATTCATGCAATTATGGGTCCAAACGGAGCCGGAAAATCAACATTGGCATCAGTGCTCACAGGCAATCCTGCATTTGAAGTAACTCACGGTGATGCAACTTTCTATGGTAAAGATTTGCTGGAACTTGCTCCAGAGCAACGTGCCAACGAAGGAATTTTCCTGAGTTTTCAGTATCCGGTAGAAATTCCGGGTGTAAGCATGGTCAACTTTATGCGTACAGCCATCAACGAACAGCGTAAATACAGAAATCAGGATCCAATTTCAGCAACCGATTTCCTCCGCCTGATGCGTGAGAAAAAAGAACTGGTGGAAATGGATAACAAACTGTCAAACCGTTCGGTAAACGAAGGATTTTCGGGTGGAGAAAAGAAAAAGAACGAGATTTTCCAAATGGCGATGCTCGATCCACGCTTGTCCATTCTTGATGAAACCGATTCAGGACTTGATATTGATGCGCTACGCATTGTGGCAAACGGAGTAAACAAACTTAAATCACCCAAAAATGCCAGCATTGTCATCACTCACTATCAGCGATTGCTCGATTACATAGTTCCTGATTTTGTACACGTACTTTACGACGGGCGTATTGTAAAATCGGGCACCAAAGAACTGGCACTCGAACTGGAAGAAAAAGGTTACGACTGGATTAAACAGGAAGTGGATAATATTTAACCACTAAGACACTAAGAACACAAAGAAACACTGATTAAATTATAATAATTATACGTTTTTAGTGACAGTTATTGCCTCAATTTTGAAAAACAGAAAAATAATAACTTAGTGATACTTTGTGTCCTAAGTGTCTTATTGGTAAAAAGAAGCATGACACAGAAAGAATTAAATGAAATGGCTTATGAAATTGTAGGTTGTGCTATCGAAGTACATAAACAATTAGGTCCAGGACTTCTTGAGTCTGTTTATGAGGAATGTTTAATTGAAGAAATAAAAAGAAAAGGATTTTTGGTTGAATCTCAGGAAAGGTTACCATTAATCTATAAAGGTAAACTTTTAAAAGCCGAATTTAAACTCGATATTGTTGTAAATAACTGTATAATTGTAGAATTAAAGGCTGTTGATGAAATTCACCCTGTTCATAAAGCACAATTACTGACGTATTTGAAACTGACAGGTATCGCTAAGGGATTATTAATTAATTTTAATTGTGATAATATAGTCAAAAGTGGATTAGTATCATTGGTAACAGATAAATTTGCAGCATTAGAAAAAGAATAATAAACAATCACTTAGACACTAAGAAACACTAAGTTTCACAAGAAAAATTAAACTCAGTGAACGAAGTGTCTTAGTAATAAAAAATAACTTAGTGAAACTTTGTATCCTAAGTGACTTGGTGGTAAAATAAATATTAACTTAGTGAAACTTTGTGTCCTAAGTGCCTTAGTGGTAAAAAAATATGGAAAAACAATATATCAATTTATATAAACAATATCACGAACAAATCAAAGCACATTCTGCTCCGGCAATGAATGCGTTGCGCGATGCTTCGTTCGAATTGTTTGAGGAGTTGGGATTTCCCACTTCGAAACTCGAAAACTACAAATATACCGATTTAACTGAACCGCTTTCGGCCGATTACGGATTGAATCTGAATCGGGTGAAAATTCCTGTAAATCCGTACGAAGTTTTTACCTGCGACGTTCCGGGAATTCATTCCTATCTGTTTTTTGTGCTAAATGATGGTTTCTATCCCATTCGCGATGCCCGCAACGAAGAACTTCCTAAAGGTGTTATTATCGGAAGTCTGAGCGAAGTTGCCAAATCGCATCCCGAATTAGTGGAAAAATACTACGGTAAAATGAGTTCTGCTAAAAAAGACGGACTTGTGGCTTTTAACGGAGCATTTGCACAGGATGGTTTTTTCATGTATGTACCCGAAAATGTGCAACTCGACCGTCCTGTTCAGCTGGTAAATATTATGCGTTCCGATGTGGATTTTATGGCCAACAGTCATAATCTGGTGATTTTAGAAAAAGGAGCCAAAGCTCAATTGCTGGTTTGCGATCACACCATGGACGATGTGCGTTTTGTATCAAATCGTATAACAGAAGTTTTTGTAGATGAAAATGCAACGTATGAACATTACAAACTCGAAAATACGCATGTAAGAACTACCAATCTATCGACTTTACTTATCGATCAGAAAAATTCTTCCACCGTTTTGGCAAACATAATTACACTTC
>CAYNHC010000377.1:0-3168 GCA_964396705.1 uncultured Paludibacter sp. | reverse complement strand
AGGGTAGGAGAGAGGAATCCTCCGGGTTGTGTCCATTCGTCGGGAACTATCTGGTAACGTTTGATTTGCTCAAAATCGCCAAAAAACTGATTGTATTTTTTTATTTCTTCCTGAAAACGCTTTGTAATCTGCGGATTTTCAATCATTTCGGCATTGGTAGTGTAATTGATTTTATGTTTTCCACACCACGATTTAAGATAAATAAAATCAGGTGAAATGAGTGCTGCGGCAAATTTTTTATTTTCGCCTAATACAATCATATTTTCAATAAATGGTGATTCTGTAAATTTTGACTCAATTGACTGAGGATTTACATATTTACCAAATGAGGTCTTGAAAATACTTTTCAATCGACCGGTAATTATTAATTGTCCTTCAGGAGTGAATTTTCCTGTGTCGCCGGTATGTAACCAACCATCTGCATCAATAACCTGTGCTGTAAGTTCCGGATCTTTGTAATAACCAAGCATTACGTTGTGTCCGCGACAAATAATTTCATCGCGTTCTGCTAATTTAACTTCTACGCCCGGCAGTGGTAAGCCTACTGTACCAAATTTACGCCCGTTTTTCCCCCTTTGACTAACTGCAATTACAGGTGAACTTTCGCTTAAGCCATATCCTTCAAAAACAGGCATCCCGATTGCTGAGAAGAATGAAGCCATGTGCGGTTGTATGGCTGATCCACCTGAAACTACAATATCGAAGTTGCCGCCAATGGCAGCCCTCCATTTAGAAAAAATCAGTTTGTCGGCAAGTTTATGTTGCACGTTATATAACCAACCCATATCTTCGAGTTGATATTTTGTGGCGATATTAAACGCCCAGTAATAAATAGTTCGTTGTACAAATGATAACTTCTTGCCCGCCAAAAATAGCTTATCATAAATTTTTTCGAGCAATCGTGGTACGCACGACATCATGGTTGGGTTTACTTCTTTAATGTTTTCGGCAATGGTAGCAAGACTTTCGGCATAGTAAACCGACATGCCGAGGTATTGATACAAATAAACAAGCATCCGTTCGTAAGCGTGACAAAGTGGTAAAAAGCTTAACGCTGTTTTGCTCCATTTGGCAGGAGTGTTTTGTAAATTCTTTAACTGACTCACAATATTACTATGCGAAAGCATAACACCTTTGGGGTTTCCTGTGGTTCCCGAAGTGTAAATAATGGTAGCCATATCTTTTTCATTAATATCGCTCTTGAGTTTTGCTAATAGTTCGGGTTTCGGATTCGACTTTCCGGTTTCAATTAACTGATCTAAATAATTATATTGAGAATCTTGATTGTCAAAAGTATAAATATATTTCAATGTTTTAATCTCCGGTAAAATAGGTTGCAATTTATTCCTTAATTCTTTACCGTCGATAAAAATCATTTTCATCTCAGCATGATTAAGGATGTATCGATAATCATCCTGGCTTATAGTAGGGTAAATGGGTATAGAAACGGCGCCTATTTGCATAATTGCAAAATCAATCATATTCCATTCGGGACGATTGCCACTGACAATTCCAATTTTATCCCCCGGTTTTATCCCCGTTTCAATCATACCGTAACTTATAGCATTGGTCAATTCAATATATTCCTGAATACTGAATTTGCGCCAGGCGCCATCTCGTTTACATGCCAAAGCGGCATCCTGATGAGGATAGGTTATCAAATAATTATCCAACAAATCAAATAAGCGTGATACTTCCATAATGAAAAAATTTACGAATGAATAATAAATTTAAAGCAAAAGTAATTTAATTTATTGAAAAACAATAGTTCTGTTTTTGTATGTCAATGTTTTACGTTCTATATGCTTTTCAACTGCATGTGATAAAACAATTTTTTCCAGGTCACGTCCTTTTTTCACCAATTCATCAACTGTATCTTTATGCGAAATGCGCGTTACGTCTTGTTCAATGATCGGACCGGCATCTAATTCGGTAGTAACATAATGGCTGGTAGCACCAATAATTTTCACACCACGTTCGTGTGCGGCATGATATGGTTTTGCTCCCGCAAAAGCAGGTAAAAACGAATGATGAATATTGATAATCCGATTTGGATATTGATTAATAAAATCAGGAGAAAGAATTTGCATATAACGAGCTAAAACACAGAATGTTATTTTATGTTTTGTTAGTAGTTCCAATTGTTTGGCTTCCTGTTCGGCCTTGTTTTCTTTATTAACCGGAATACAATGATATTCAATCCCAAAGCGGTTGGCTACCGACTCCATGTCAGGGTGATTGCTGATAATCAATGGAATATCTACATACCATTCGCCGGCAGCATATCTGGCTAATAAATCATACAGACAATGTGACATTTTAGAAACAAAAATGGCCATGCGGGGTTTTGCATCAGAGAAATAAAGCCGGAAATTCATTTCATATCTTGTCGCAAGCAAAGTTTGAAAGTAGTCCTCTATTTTATCTTTAGGTATCTGAAAATCAGCTAAATCCCATTTTATACGCATAAAAAACATCTTTTCTTCACGATTAACGTATTGATCGAGATATAGAATATTTCCTTTGTGTTGGTTAATAAATTCGGTAACGGCAGCAAGAATGCCGGGCTTGTCGGGGCAATATAACAGCAGAACAGCTGTATTATCATTGGCTTTCATCAAATATCAGTTTTAAATAAAATTATATGCAAATATAACATTATTATACAATATACTGAAAATTAAAATCAAACCGAAAATGAAAGTACTTTATCTGTCATTTCATTAGATGTATAATCATAATTGTAAGTAGTTACAATCAATAAAAAATCAACTGATTTGGAAAAATATTTTAAAAACCCCTTGCAGAAATAAAATTTTGACGTATCTTTGCACCGCATTAGAAAGCTATGCAGCAAAACAAAACTTTGGTTCGGTAGTTCAGTTGGTTAGAATGCCGCCCTGTCACGGCGGAGGTCGCGGGTTCGAGTCCCGTCCGTACCGCAAAAGCCCCTAAATTAGGGGCTTTTTTGTTGCCTAAAAATCAAGTTTATCATTGATTTACAGTGTTTTAAGCGGGTTTTTGAATAAATGCGTATTTCCATAAATAACCGCTTTTTTTGTACCGTAGTTGTACCCAAAAATAAAAGGTTGTTTTGTTGTTTCATATTTTTTGTATTTCTTTGCCGTACCAATTTAAAGATTTACAAAATACCGCAATTGATTGCTT
>CAYNHC010000376.1:0-3181 GCA_964396705.1 uncultured Paludibacter sp. | reverse complement strand
CGTTATATCAGCGTTTATCCGCGTTCCATTCTTTTCCTTTATAACACAATAATGCAACATTATTTATTTCCAATACTTAACAAACAGTGCATTTCAAAAATTCTTCAAAAGGAATAATTTCTTTAATATCAACTAAATGATAGAAATAAATGTTTTATTTTTGTGTTTGATAATTGTTTATCAAGTTGTGCAAATAATATGTTGAAAATAAATAAAATAGTGTCTTCATCCGTTCTCGATTTTTATTCGGCAAATACCGAATCAAGTTTAGCTTTACCAATTGTAGATGGGGGAATTGCCGCTGGATTTCCGAGTCCGGCTCAGGATTATATTGATTTAAAGATTGATTTGAATAAAGAGTTAATCAGCAATCCTTCAAGTACTTTTTATGCCAGAGTGAAGGGTTCATCAATGATTGATGCTGGAATTTCGGACGGAGATATTTTGGTTATCGATAAATCGGTTGAACCACAGGATGGCGACACTGCTGTTTGTTTTATCGATGGTGAATTTACTATTAAATTTATAAGAATTGAACCGAATGCTGTTTATCTAGTACCTGCAAATCAGAAATTTAAGAAAATTGAAGTTACCGAAGATAATAACTTTTGCATTTGGGGTATAGTTACTTATTCAATTAAATGTCACAAAAGGAAATAGATTGTGTTAATTGTCAAATGTATTAATTGAAAGAAAAGATTTAAGACTTTAGATTTTATTCAAAGAATTGACCTGACTTTTTTGATCGTAAATGAAAAAATGTCAGTATGATTCTGACAAATTTTTAAGTGTTATTTTGGTTGTCTGACATTTCGGACAGCTTTTTTATTTCAAATTTCAGTTTTTTTTAAAGTTTCTAATTCACTTCGTTAATACGAGTTAAGCCCGAAAAACAATATGTTAAAATTGGAGAAATATCTAATGTTTACGTACTTATGGGAATGACTTTTGTATAAATTCGCATTGAATTAGTCAATTCATTTTTTGAATAATGAATAAAACCTTTAAAACAAAACAAATATGAATGTTTCAAGAAAAGCCAGAACGCTCGGATTTTTTGTTGCAATAGTAGCTGTGAGCGTAGCTACAAATTTAATAACAAACTTTGTTACTCAGAAGCAAGGTAGTAATTCAGTTTTTTCGGGTCAACAAACCCCAACCGTTTATACCAACAATGTACGTGCAGCTGCTTTTCAAACAGATTTTACAGTTGCTGCGGAACTTTCGGTACATGCTGTGGTACACGTGAAAACCAAAACACCTATGCAGGTACAACAGTTTGGTTTCCCGAACGACCCGTTTTTTGAATACTTTTTCGGGCGACCTCAACAACGCCAGCAAAGTGAGACACCAATGCAGGAAGGATCAGGATCGGGTGTAATTATCTCGAACGATGGTTATATTGTTACCAATAATCACGTGATTGACAAATCGAAAGAAATTGAAGTTACATTGAATGATAACCGTACATTTAAAGCTAAACTTATAGGTGCCGACCCAAATACAGATATAGCGCTGATAAAAATTGAAGCCGAGAATTTACCTGTCATTTTGTTCGGAAATTCTGACTCGCTGAAAGTGGGTGAGTGGGTATTGGCTGTTGGTAATCCATTCAATCTGACATCTACCGTTACCGCCGGTATAGTAAGTGCGAAAGCCCGCAATATCAATATCCTGAACGCTGCTATGAAAATTGAATCGTTTATTCAGACTGATGCTGCTGTTAATCCTGGTAATAGTGGTGGAGCTTTGGTTAATACAAAAGGAGAATTAGTAGGAATTAATACTGCAATTGCTTCACAAACTGGTTCTTATGCAGGATATGCTTTTGCGGTGCCTGTAAGTATTGTTCAAAAAGTGGTTTCTGATATTCGTCAGTATGGAGTAGTGCAGCGTGCTGTTTTAGGCGTGAAAATGGGCGATATTACCGATAAAATTGCAAAAGAAAAGAACCTGAAAACGATGGAAGGTGCTTATGTGGACGAAGTAGTGGAAAATAGCGCCGCTGAAAAAGCCGGATTAAAGAAGGAAGATGTAATTGTAAAGATTAATGATTTTAATGTAAAATCTGCTGCACAGTTACAGGAACAAATTGGGCGTTACAGTCCGGGTGACAAAATTAAAGTAACTGTTTTACGCGATAATAAACCACAAACATTCGATGTTGAACTTAAAAACCGCCAGGGAAATACTTCAGTTGTTTCTTCAGATGTTAATATAGATATTCTGGGAGCTCAGTTCAAAGAAGTAGATCCAAAACTAAAGAATCAGCTGCAACTTGATTACGGTGTTGAGGTTAAATCGGTTACTAAAGGGAAATTCCTTCAAGGTGGTATTAGAGCCGGATTTGTAATTGTTAAAATCAATAATCAGGCTATTCGCAGTGTTGACGATATTGAATCTGCTTTAGAATCAGCAATGAACACTTCAGATCAATTCAAGGTATTGAATGTTGCCGGAATTTATCCAAATGGAAAGATAACCTATTATGCAATAAATTTGGCTGACTAAATTTCAATTAATCTCAAAATATTTTTACTTCAAGCTACCTTTCGAACAGAATAGGTAGCTTGAATTGTATTTTTGGAAATATTAATATGAAATTAAAAAACATTTTATGTGTTCGTGCGTTTCTATATCAACATACCGATTCAATTAATAAATTATTTCCAAAACTTATTTGTAATTATTATGAATAATACCCTCCTGAAAGTACTGTAAATCTGTAATTTCATGATTGAAAACTAATGAAAAATATATCTTGGTTATGTCAATAAAAAGTATTAATTTTGCAAGCTAATTTTCTATATAGAAATGAGACAATTAAAAATTACAAAATCGATTACGAATAGGGAAAGTGCATCTCTTGACAAGTACCTGCAAGAGATTGGACGAGAAGATCTTATCACAGTTGAAGAAGAAGTGGAATTGGCACAACGCATTCGCAACGGCGACCGTTTAGCCTTAGAAAAACTGACTCGCGCTAACCTGCGTTTTGTTGTTTCGGTTGCAAAACAGTACCAAAATCAGGGATTAAGTCTGCCGGATTTAATCAATGAAGGAAATCTGGGATTGATAAAAGCTGCTGAAAAATTTGATGAAACACGTGGATTTAAATTTATTTCGTATGCAGTATGGTGGATTCGTCAATCCATTTTGCAAGCGTTGGCTGAACAATCAC
>CAYNHC010000375.1:0-3202 GCA_964396705.1 uncultured Paludibacter sp. | reverse complement strand
ATTTACCGTATATGCAGGATTTAATCCTCCGCCCGATATAGTAAGCGTACCTGTATGCGCACCTGATGCCGTTGGGTTATAAGTTATTGTTAATGTATATCCCGTTCCGGCTGCTGCCTGGCTTATTGTTGCCGTCGAAGCGCTGAACATTGCACCTGTAACTGCAACAGTGAGGTCGCCGGTAATGTCATTTGTTTTGACATACAGTGTTTTATCGGTCGAAGCAGTTACAGTACCATAGTCCAATTCTGCCCCTGAGTTAACCACTTTACCTGCTACTATTTGCGGTGTAGCGGTGTTAGTGGTGACAAAACTACCCTGCGAAGAATAAGTTGTACCTCCACTGTTGGTTGCATAAGCTTTGAAATAATAATTAGTAGCTGCCGTCAGTCCGCTAACCGCCACGGTAAATGTACCGGTCGCAGTAGCCGTTCCGGTCACTTTTGTACCGGCGCCATCGGCAAATCCATTGGTTTGGCTGTAGTAAATACCTGATTCGGTAATGTTTGTGCTTCCGGTAGAAATTAGATTTCCACCCAATGTGGCTGTGGTGTTGGTCACATTTGCCGAAGTTGGCGTATTTACAGTCGGTGCATTAGTGGTTATTGCTCCCACTCCCCACACGCTGTAAATATATTCAGGATGATCGATAAAAGGGTTTCGGTTGCCCTGAATAGCATAAACAGCATTATTTCTATCAATCTCTTTCTGCGAAACAGGATCAGCCACGCACCACTCGCCCAGCATATTCAAAAACCACGTTTCGAAAACCGGAAAACTATTGTTCTGTAAAACTGCATTACCTTCTGTAGAATTGCTGTACCAACCTGCTATTACGTTTTCGTAACGGGTAGCTAAATAAAAATAAGTACGGGCAAAATCGCCTTTATATTCATTTATGGGTTCAAAAACTGTTCCTGTATAACCGGGATAAGAGCAATCTCCTAATTTACTGCCATTCAACGATGTCCACGATGCTGTTCCTACAGTTCCAAAAGGATAATTACTTCTGCGGTTGTTCACATAACCATCAGTAGGATATACTAAAAAAAGATCGGTGTACATCGGTGTAGCATCATTAAACCAACTTGAAGGCATTGAATGTTCACGGTTATAACAGTCTGCTTCGCTATTGTAAGTACCACATTGATGAGCACTTATAAATTGATATACGTAAGGTTCGGGAGTGCTGCCCGGGATATCACTGTACATATCCCATACATATATGCCGGCATTATTTACATCGTCGGTGGTTTCGTAGGCTGTATAAAGGTTATCATAACTTACCTGAGTATGTCCTTTAAGAATATTGTATAACTGTGTTTTGAGAGTTGAACCCGTACCGGTAGCAGTGTTGTAATAACCCGTGGGTATTTGCGAATTTGCAGAAGCGATAAACAAGGTGATAAAAAACAAAGTAAGCGCAATGTTTAAGTTTTTAGGTAAAATTCTTTTGTTCATTAATCCGTTAATTATTAATTTATTAGTATATTTTTTTTATAGTTTAGTTATAGGTATTGAAAGTATTATTATGATCATTAAAGTTATTTCAAAATAAACTTTTTCAATGAAAAATCTTTAAATTATTTTTGATTACAAATATAAGATTATCTTTTGAGTAAATATGCAAAAAAAATAATTTTTCAATTAAATTTAATATGATTATCAGAAGTATTATCCCCTACTCCCTCTCATTACCTAATGATGATAAGTTGTTATTTGTTTATCAAAAAAATATTCAAATAAAGCAAGGTAACATCATTTAACAAACTCTCCATCATCAAGAAATAAAGGAGGTTGATAGAGAAGTAATCTATCATTTCAATTATCTGTTTTTTGACTTTAAAACATTAAATTTACCAAATAACAGACTTAAATATTTTGATTTGAAAGAAATATTATCAAAAATATTTCACTTTGTATTTGCTAAATAAAAAAAATGCTGTATATTTGCACTGTTTTAGAAAAAATGAGCAACAATGAACAACAATTTTCTACATATTCTTCTACTCGGTATTATTATTCTCTTGCAAAACAAGCAGAAGTGAGTTTGGTATGTAGTTAATACAATGTATAATATAAAGCCTTCTCACTTCGGTGTAGAAGGCTTTTTTTTAACCCACAAGCGCAACGGGTACAATTAAATTGTAAATAGTAAATAATATAATAGTAAATTTAAGAATATGGACAGACTTTTTATTTTCGACACAACATTACGCGACGGCGAACAGGTTCCCGGTTGCCAGTTGAACACCATTGAAAAAATTCAGGTGGCTAAAGCGCTCGAAGGTTTAGGTGTTGATGTTATTGAAGCGGGATTTCCTATCTCTAGTCCGGGCGATTTTAATTCGGTAGTTGAAATATCGAAAGCTGTTACCTGGCCTACCATTTGCGCTTTGACGCGCGGTGTACAAAAAGATATCGACGTGGCTGCCGAAGCCCTCAAATATGCCAAGAACAAACGTATTCACACCGGAATCGGAACTTCCGAATTTCACATCAAATATAAATTCAATTCCACTCAGGACGAGATTTTGGAGCGTGCAATCGCTGCCGTAAAACATGCCAAAAAGTATGTGGAAGATGTGGAGTTTTATTGCGAAGATGCCGGTCGTACCGACAATGTATATCTGGCACGTGTGGTGGAGGCAGTGATTAAAGCCGGAGCCACCGTTGTAAATATACCGGATACAACTGGTTATTGTTTACCATGGCAATATGGCGAAAAAATTAAATTCCTAATGGAAAATGTAAAAGGTGTGCACAATGCGATCCTTTCTACACACTGCCACAACGACCTTGGCATGGCCACTGCCAATACCATTGCCGGAGTTCAGAACGGTGCGCGACAGGTTGAAGTTACTATCAATGGCATTGGCGAACGTGCAGGAAATACGTCGCTGGAAGAAATTGCCATGATTCTGAAATGTCACAAATCGATGAACATCGAAACGCAAATAAATACACAAAAGATTTATTCTATCAGCCGCATGGTTTCTGGCTTGATGAACATGCCGGTTCAGCCGAATAAAGCAGTTGTTGGTCGTAATGCCTTCGCTCATTCATCGGGCATTCACCAGGATGGTGTGTTGAAAAACCGCGAAAGCTACGAAATTATGGATCCAACCGATGTGGGAATTGATAAAAATTCGATTGTACTTACAGCCCGCAGTGGTCGTGCAGCGTTAAAACATCGTTTAAG
>CAYNHC010000374.1:0-3259 GCA_964396705.1 uncultured Paludibacter sp. | reverse complement strand
ACCGACAATCAGATGCAAAATAATATCGAAAGGATCATCAAATTCGATAAACGGGTTGATGGACAAGCCGGTTACATTTTTAATCCGGTATTTTCGTTCAATCAGTTCGCAAAGTTTTTTATTCAACCGTACATTATCGCGCAAATCACAAATTTGGCGGATAAATGACGAATGTGTAAAGCGAAAATCTTTTTTGCTTTGCTCATCGGCTGTATCAAGCAAAGTGCCATCAGCCAAAATAAGGCGCGCCGACAGCAGCATTTTATAGCTGTTTTCATGCGTTCCGCAACTCATACCCGAAGCATTGTTCAGTATAATTCCACCTACCATGGCTGATTTTACAGATGCCGGATCAGGCGGAAATTTACGACCGTAAGGTTTCAGAATTTCATTAACTCGCTGACCAATAATACCGGGTTGTAGCTTTATTGAAGCAAAATCAGGAGCAATTTCGTATTTCTCCCAATTTTTTCCGGCAATAACAAGGATTGAATCGCTTATGGCTTGACCTGACAAACTAGTACCCGCAGCACGAAAAGTAACCGGTAGATTGTGTTTTGAGGCTGCTTTCAGAATCTGGATGATTTCTTCCTCGTTTTCTGAATGAAGGACAACTTGTGGAATAAGCCGATAAAAACCGGCATCAGTTCCCCACGCCAATCGCCGAATTTCGTCGGTGTAAATACGATGAGCAGGAATGTGCTTTTTTATTTCGTTCAGGAAAGAGTTCATTTTATTTCAGGTTTCGTGTTTCAAAAGATTGTAGTTCAAAGATTTATTCGTTTAGTCAATATTCAATTAATAAAACATATAACAGTTTTATAATTAAGAACCGATGGTAATATTATATCTCCGTCAGCTGACGGATTAGGGGCAGCAGTTTATTTGTATAAATAATATTTTCCTGACAATTTCCGATAACTATCCACATCTTTGTTCCAATACGCTTTAATGTCATTGTATGAATGATTTACTGAGAATTGCAGTCTGATTTGATCGCTTCCACTCACTTTGTCGAACATATTGAAACGGTCTTTGTTGGCATTTTTAAAAACAGTTTTATCGGGATATAACTTGTTTAATTCCTGCATGATATAAAACTGCACATCCGAAAGATTCGCTTTTTTATAATTTAAAATATGGATTTGTATTCCATGACAATGTTCATCTTTAAGCGCAGAATAAAACGGTTTGAAATGTATGGGGCGAAAAGCGATTCCGGTCAATTGAAGTTGATTCATCGCAAGTGCCAGACTGTCAGCATTTATCCATGGTGCACCCACAATCTGAAATGGCAAAGTATAACCAACGCCAACCGATAAATAACCCAGTTCACCAAGAATTCCTGTAACCGGGTAATAATAAGAGGATTGCTTGTACGGTATATGCGGCGAAGCAATCACCCATTCCAATCCGGTATCTTCCCAGGTCATTTTGCGATGCCAGCCTTTCATTTTTACTACAGTAAGTTTACATTGTTTTGCCAACATTTTCTCATTATTGAGCATCAATGCCAGTTCACCACAAGTCTGACCGTACAAATAAGGAATTTTAAACTGACTTACAAAACTTATAAAAGGTTCTTCGGTCAGGTTTCCTTCAATTTTCAGTCCACCCAAAGGGTTCGGACGATCCAGAACAACAAATTCGATATTGTTTTCAGCCGCTGCTTCCATAGCCAGTCCCATGGTGCTTATATAGGTGTACGAACGGCAACCATTGTCCTGAATATCATACACAAGCACATCAATGTCTTTGAGCATTTCGGGTGTTGCTTTTCGTGTTTTTCCATACAATGAAAAAACAGGTAAACCTGTTTTAGGGTCGGTAACATTATCAACTTTGTCGCCAGCATACGCATCACCGCGTACGCCATGCTCCGGTCCGAAAAGCGCCACCAATTTCACGTTCGGAGCTTCGAAAAGAATATCGATAGTCGGTTTCATGTTGCTATCAACACCGGTGGGATTGGTAATCAGACCGACACGTTTGCCTTCGAGTATTTTAAAGTTTTGTGTACGAAGAACTTCAATACCTGTTTTAACTTGTCCTGCAAATACAGAAACTGATACAAATAATGAAAATATGAGAGTTAGTCTTTTCATAAGAATTTGATTTTATAAGATGTATGCAAATTTAAAAATTATTCACTTCAAAGCAATTCTGTACTTCAAAGAAGTTTGAAAATTTTATTTTGTTATTATTCTAATTCTAACATGACATTGCCAAATAACATTCGGGCACGTATCTGAATGACTTTTTGTGCATAATCGTCCGTGATCCAAATATCGACAGCATTTTGACCTGCAAATGCGCTTTTATCGGGTAGTATGGGTTTAATTTTGTAACAACGTATCTTTTTTTCTCCATTTTTTACATATTCTTTCCCTGCATAAATCATATCCACACGATAACCCTTTTCTTCATAAAAACCTTTAACCGAAAGTGTGTCGCCAATATTATACTTTTGAAAATCAAGTAGTCTGATCAGCATAAATCCGGCAACATAATCACGGATTACAGTTGAAGTTTTATACACTCTCCTTGTTTCGTACTTCAGGGTCTTCTTATTTTGCACTTTTACCGTAGCAAGTTTTTTCGGTTGATCAAAGTAAACAATTTCATCTTTTTTGTAATTTCCTTCGTGAATGCTTCGGTACGAACGATGTGTGGTAAAGGTTTTAGTATCGATATATGCCGTCCAACTGTCATGTAAATAAAACACTTTTGCAAGTCCGTTAGTCTGTCCTTTAATGTCAATTTTATAGCAAATATTGGATCCGATTCTGTATAATTTTTTATCGATAATTGTACTCGCGCTGCCAATTGTCAGAAACCCCCAACTTGCAGAATAGTTAAGTTTTTCACCGAGTTTGATTTTTTTATTTTGCAATTTTAAATCTTCCTGAGGAAAAATCCTTAATGATAGACAAACGCAAATGAGTAATAAGCAAAACTGTTTATTCATGAATTATTATAATGATTCTCAATAGAATACCTATCTTTTTTGTTCTAACACTACATAGCCAATGAACATTTTGGCTTTTATACGAATTATTGACTGATAATAATCGTCTGACAACCATACAACAACAGAATTATATCCATCGAAAAGACTGTTTTTAGGGACAATTGGCATTAATTTATGACAAGGAATTTTGGTGTTTTTAATTGTAATTAAATCTTTTCCCAAATATAATACTTTGATTTTATAAGCTTCATCTTCGTAAAATCCATTAACAGCAATAGTATCACCAAT
>CAYNHC010000373.1:1569-3259 GCA_964396705.1 uncultured Paludibacter sp. | reverse complement strand
AAGCTCATTATTGTTTATTCTTCTTTTCTTTTGGATTTTTTAAAGTTGCCATGTCTATGACATAGCGAAACTTTACTTTACCGTCAATTACATTCTTATAGGCATCATCTATTTTATCAGCCGATATAATTTCTACTTCGGGATAAATATTATTAGCTACAGAATAGTCCAGCATCTTCTGAGTTTCAGGAATGCCGCCAATAAGTGAACCATATACTTTGCGATGTGCAGCAAAGATCAATAAACTTGTTGGAATAATGGGTGTGTTTTCATTTGCAGGCAGACCAACAATTGCCATTTCTCCATTTTCTTTGAGCATTCGGACATACATTACGGGGTCGTATTTTGCAGGAATAGTACTGATAATAAAACTAAAATGGTTGTTTAATCCTTTTAGTTCTTCGGGGTTAGTTACATTTACATAGCGAAATGCACCCAAACGTTTTGCATCCACCCGTTTGTCTTCGGTAATATCAAATACTGTAACTTTTGCACCCAAAGCCACCAGATATTGAATAGCCATGTGTCCTAAACCGCCAAAACCAGCTACACCAACCGTATCGCCTTTAGCTACTTTTGAAAACTGAATGGGAGAGTAGGTGGTAATACCGGCACACAGAAGTGGTGCAACCCGTTTCATGTCGGCATTTTTAGGAATTTTGATAGCGTAGTTTTCGGAAACTACATAGTTATTGGCATACCCTCCCTGAGTAATTTCATTGTTGTGTAAATAGTCGGTGGATGCATAAGTTCCCACCATTCCTTTTTCGCAAAATTGTTCTTTGCCCTCTTCACACTCCTGACAATGATTGCAAGAATTGATTATACATCCAATGCCGGCATAATCGCCTACTTTGAATTTAGTTACATTTTTCCCGACTTTCGATACTCGTCCTGCAATTTCGTGTCCACCTACAAACGGATATTTTATTTGCCCCCATTCGCTTTTTCCCATGTGAATGTCGCTGTGACAAATACCAGAATACATAATGTCGATGAGAATGTCATTGTCGCCAACAGAGTGACGTGTAAACTCGTAGTATTCAAAATGCGGTTCTTTTGAAAACATTGCCATACCTTTTGCAGGTATTCGGTTTTCCTGTCCGAATGCTGTATTGCTAAGAGTTACAGCAAAAAGTATTATTGAACTTAATATATGTCTCATAAATTATGAATTTTAGTGGGTTAGTTTATTGTTTTTGAATTACCCCATTATCCCGAAGCCATTTCAGAATATCGCTTTCAGCATTTCGCACATTACTTCCCCTTACTGGTAATCCGCTGAGTATGGTCGCAGTCGGACAAAGTTGCTTTATATCTTCCACACTTTTTCCCATTCGAGTGCCTTCGTGAGTAATGAACGGTAGAATAGTTTTGCCTGTAAAGTTGTAACCCGATAAAAATGAGGCTACCGGCGGTGCAAAGGTACTCCACCAGTTGGGAGAGCCTACAATGATAATATCGTAAGCTTCAATGCTAGCTAGTTTCGACTTTAATGCCGGTTTAAAGTTGGAATTAATTTCTTTCTTTGCTTGATCGACACAAGCGTTGTAATCTTCAGGATATGCATTTGCCGGCACTATTTCAAAAATGTCAGCATTCGTATTTTTTTTAATTTGTTCCGCCATATAGCGTGTATTGCCACTCCAAGAGTAATAAGCAATCAGAATTTTGTTTTGTGCTTGCATAG
>CAYNHC010000373.1:0-1469 GCA_964396705.1 uncultured Paludibacter sp. | reverse complement strand
ATTTTCTTCCGAAAATCGTGGCACAGTACTTCTGAAATCGTTCTGACTAAATGAGGTTGACGTGTCAATTTTTCCTGTCAAAAATCCTTTCCCAAGCGGACTGAAAGGAACAAAACCGATGCCGAGTTCTTCCAATACAGGTAGGATTTGTTGCTCGGGCTCTCTCCAAAAAAGAGAGTATTCGCTTTGTAGCGCAGTAACAGGTTGCACAGCATGAGCACGGCGGATCATTTCTACACCAACTTCCGAAAGGCCGAAATGCTTTACTTTTCCCTCTTGAATTAAGTCTTTTATTGTTCCGGCAACATCTTCAATCGGAACCTGAGGATCCACCCGGTGTTGGTAAAATAAATCTATAGTATCGACTTGAAGTCGTTTCAACGAAGCTTCAGCAACCTTACGGATTTGTTCGGGTCTGCTATTAAGCCCAATTGATTTACCATCCTGTATCTCAAACCCAAATTTGGTGGCAATAACTACTTTGTTTTTGAACGGTTTTAAAGCTTGTCCCACCAATTCTTCGTTGATATATGGTCCGTAAATCTCAGCAGTATCGAAAAATGTAATGCCTAAATCTATGGCTTTGTGCATTAGTTCAGTCATTGGCTTCAGTCCATGTACTTCGCCATAGCCAAAACTCATTCCCATACAACCTAGTCCGATTTCGGAAACTTCAAGTCCTTGTCCTAATTTTCTTTTATTCATCATTTTGTATTCTTAGTTTGACTGTTGTCATTAGATTTTATAACTACTCAATCCTTTTACCATTTCCGGGTCGCGATGATCGAAAAATAAACTGGTTTTGGTGTCTAAGCTTTGTATGCTTATCATATCTTCGGCTGAGAGTTCAAAATCAAGAATATTGAGATTTTCAATCATTCTTTCTTTACGAACCGATTTTGGAATAACTAAAACGCCTCGTTGTGTAAGCCAGCGCAATACAACCTGAGCTACTGACTTATTGTATTTGTTGCCGATGGACTTCAATAATTCATTTGAAAACAAATTGTTTCTGCCTTCGGCAAATGGTCCCCATGATTGAATTTGGACACCGTTATTAATCAGAAATTTGTGATTATCAATCTGCTGATTAAATGGATGTGTTTCTACCTGATTCACAGCTGGTGTAAATCCACTATTTGCAATCAAATCAGCAATTCGGTCGGGCTGAAAATTAGAAACGCCAATTGCTCTGATTTTACCCTGCTGATACAATTCCTGCATAGCACGCCACGACCCAAATATATCGCCATAAGGTTGATGAATCAGGTATAAATCAAGGTACTCCAGTTGTAACTTGTTCAACGATTTTTCGAAAGCTTTGATGGTGTTTTCATATCCGGCATCGCTCACCCACAGTTTGGTGGTAATGAAAAGTTCTTCTCTTGCAATGCCACTCTTTTTAATTGCATTACCCACCGCCTCTTCATTCATATACGATGCAGCAGTATCAATCAACCGATATCCGG
>CAYNHC010000372.1:0-3270 GCA_964396705.1 uncultured Paludibacter sp. | reverse complement strand
TACATATTGAACCCTTTCAGGGTTCTTGTTTATTTTCATTAGCTCCCACGGGTTTAGCTTACGCTGACCTTTGGTTCACCCGCGGTTATCCCGATAGCTATCGGGGTTGAATCCTTTCAGGATTCTAATATGTAATTATCTTATTTTGTATAGATTGCTTATATCGAACTCACGTTATTTTATAAAAATGAATTTGATATTAAATATCATCTTCATTACACAAAGATTAAAAATATAATTGAGATGAACAATAATCAAATAAAAAAAGCTTACCAATTTAAATGGTAAGCTTTCTTCATTGACGAAAATTTTTTAACCCAGCATTGTTAGCAATAACCCAGCAGCAATACCTGAACCAATAACACCTGCAACATTTGGACCCATTGCATGCATTAACAGGAAGTTACCCGGATCTTCTTCTTGTCCTACAACCTGAGAAACACGAGCTGCCATAGGAACGGCCGATACACCTGCTGAACCAATAAGTGGATTGATTTTATCTTTTATAAATAAATTCATAAATTTAGCCAGCAATACACCACCTGCTGTTCCAAATGAAAATGCCAGAACTCCAATTACCATGATCTGAATTGTTTGAATATTCATAAAGGTTCCGGATGTTGCTGTAGCACCAACTGTTATTCCAAGGAAAATGGTAACAATATTCATCATTTCGTTCTGAACTGTTTTACTCAATCGTTCTACAACACCACTTTCGCGCATCAGATTACCAAGTAACAAGCTTCCGATTAACGGTGCTGCCGGAGGTAATAATAATGAAATAAAGGCAGTTGCGAAAATAGGGAAAATAATTTTTTCCTTTTTCGATACGATTCGTAACTGTTTCATTTTAATGGATCGTTCTTTTTTTGTGGTCAACAACTTCATGATTGGAGGTTGGATTACTGGAACTAAAGCCATGTATGAATAGGCTGCAACAGCAATTGGTCCCAATAAATGAGGCGCCAATTTTGTTGTCAGGAATATAGCAGTAGGGCCATCAGCACCACCTATAATTCCAATCGAACCTGCTTCTTGAGGAGCGAACCCAAGTCCGATGGCAGCAATATACGTAATGAAAATACCTAATTGAGCTGCTGCACCTAACAATAAACTCTTTGGATTGGCAAGCATTGGACCAAAATCGGTCATAGCTCCTACACCAACAAAAATCAGACAGGGATAGATTCCCAATTTTACCCCTAAGTATAAATAATCGAGTAATCCACCTTTTTCAACGAAATTTCCCCAATCTATATGTCCACCGGCAAATAAATCTGCATTAAACAGTCCGGCTCCGGGTAGGTTTGTCAAAAGCATACCAAAGGCAATCGGGAGTAACAATAAAGGCTCAAATCCTTTTTCTATAGCTAAATATAATAATAAACATGCTATAAAAATCATTACTATTGTTTGCCAGTTAAGATTTGCAAATCCTGTACTGGAAAGAAAATTATCGAAAGAATCTCCAATGTACGCCCAACCAGAAGTTGGTTTAGCATTTGTTGATACCTTATCGGCTATTACCTGAGTCGAAGTAGCGGTTACAACTGATGAATCTGAATTTTCAACTTTTTGAGCCGACACATTTATTGAAAGACCTGCATATATAAAAGTAATCAGCAGGAGAATATATTTTTTTGTTTTCATTATTTAATCTACTTTTTTTAATTATTCCAGATCAAATAATGGATCTTCCTGTAAAACAGTCTGACCTACATTTACATATATTTTTTTTACAATCGCATCTTTTTCCGATAAAATGCTGTTTTCCATTTTCATTGATTCCAATGTTAAAAGCAGATCACCGCGTTTTATTTTTTGTCCTAAAGTGACAGCAATTTTTAGAATATTTCCGGGAAGAGGCGATTTAACTACCTTAGCAGCTGTTGGTATTGGTGCACTTACCGGAGCTGAAGTAACTGGAGCTGTCGTTGAAACAGTTGCTGTTGCCGGAGTATCTGTACCTTCAAAATCAATTAAAATATCGTTTTGCATAACAGTTTCTCCTGTCTGAACGTATATTTTTTTTATAATACCATTGTTTTCGGCAAGAATGTTATTTTCCATTTTCATCGACTCCATGGTAAGTAACAAATCACCGCGTTTAACAGTTTGGCCCACTGTAACTAATACTTTCATTACGCTGCCGGGTAATGGTGCTTTTATTGCGCTGGCAATCACTGAATGTGATGGAGTTTGAATAGGTGCTACCTTGCCGGCAGGTTTTTTGTTTAAGGCAATCGCTGAATTTTTTTCCTGACGTTCAATTTCTACCGTGAAAGGAGTGCCATTTACTTCAATTTCAGCTATGTTTTGTTCCATTTCATTTACTGAAACTTCATATTCATTACCATTTATTTTAAATTTGAATTTCTTCATAATAATTATTTTACCAGATTATTTAAACCATAAATTTTTGAACTCCATGGCGAATAGCGTCTTTCCACTGTTTTAATAGTAATAATTTCGCTTTCAATATCATGAACTTCAGAATAATATAAATGCAAAGCCATGGCTATGGCTGCACTGTCGTTAGCAGTGAGGTGATCTTCAACAATTTCTGTTTTTGTGGTTGTTGTTGAATCGGCATTTTGAATTACAGTCTTTTTTGCCACTTTAACTTTAGGCGCTACAATCCTGCTGAAAACGTTTAATACCAAAACAATCATTACAAGCAAGACAAAAACCATTGTGAATGAAAATCCAAATACATTTAATGCATTTGCCCAATCTATAACTAATAAATTCATATATTTTAATTATAATGGAATATTTGAATGTTTCTTTAACGGATTGACAACTTTCTTGGTCTGAAGAGCCTGAAATGCCCGGATTACACGGAATCGGGTGTTTCTTGGTTCAATAATATCATCAATATAACCATAAGATGCAGCCTGATAAGGATTTGCAAATTTCTCGTTATATTCTGCTACTTTTTCTGCAATATATTTTGATTTTTCTTCAGGTTCATAAATTGATGCAATTGCCCTGCCTTCAAGTACTTCAATAGCACCAGCGGCACCCATAACTGCAATTTCGGCTGTTGGCCATGCATAGTTGAAATCACCACGTAGTTGTTTGCAACTCATTACATCGTGAGCTCCACCATACGATTTACGTAAAGTAACTGTCACTTTTGGTACAGTTGCTTCGCCATAAGCAAACATCAGTTTAGCTCCGTTTGTGATAATTCCGGCATATTCCTGTGCAGAGCCGGGTAAAAATCCGGGTACATCAACCAAAGTTAAAATTGGGATGTTAAATGCA
>CAYNHC010000371.1:0-3272 GCA_964396705.1 uncultured Paludibacter sp. | reverse complement strand
ATATTGTGTCTGGAAAGACTACCCCTAGCCCCTAAAGGGGAACTGAAGTTACTATTGTTTTGTATGTTTTTTTGCACATTAATTGTTTTGAATTTTCAGAACTAATAAAAATCCTAACCCTAAAGGAGAATGGAAATATTCCCCTTTAGGGGTTAGGGGTAACTTAGTCGTGACAACCAGCTACGATAATCGAATTTTTAGCACAACATTGAGCTACTTTCGATTCGTTGTTGCTGCCTGAACAGCAACTTTTCTTCACTACACTTTTCATAAAATTTATTTTAGTTGGTGAATATTCGGCTTAAAATTAAACCTTTTATTTTTAACCACAGACAAAAGTGGTTTATTTATTTCCTGAAATTGTAAAACTTGCTACTTCTGCTTTTCCTTTTGCGTAAGGTTCTGATTCTTCAAAAATTCGGATATTAATAAATCCGGCATTCTCAAGCATGGTCAGATATTCTGCACGGGTGACAGCGCCCGCCCAACATTCTGCAATTGCTGCCGGATCGTTGCGGTACTCATCGGCAATAGGTGCTGTGGCGTAAATATCACTCACCACAAATCGTCCACCCACTTTTAGAATTCGATGCACTTCACTCCAAACTGCCGGCTTATCGGTAGCGTGATTGATGGTGCAATTTGAAATAACCAAATTTACCGAATTATCATCTAAAGGTAATTTTTCCAGTTCCGCCTGAAGAATCTCAGCATTTTCAACTTCAAATTTTTCCAGATTAGCTTTCGCCTTGGCAATCATTCCTTCCGAAATATCGATACCATACACATAACCCGTTTCTCCAACTTCTTCGGCGAGTCTGATGACATCGTTTCCTCTTCCACTACCTAAATCCACACAAATTTCTCCTGTTTGTGGTTTGGCGTGATTTATTGCTCCACCACACGACAAACAACAGCTTGTTTCGCTCAGACTTGTATAACGCTCGTTTATTGCTTCGGTTATCATTTCTACTGTTTTTTAGAATATTATCAACCTAGTTTACGGTTTAAACTGTACCAACTTCCACCATTGTGAACATTTATGTAGCCGCGTGATTTGAGTCCACTTTGTGCCAAACCGCTGCGAGAACCAGAGGCACAGCAAGTAATAATTGCCTGATTTTTATTTTTAAGTTTTCCTAAATTTGCATCAATTTTGTCCAATGGAATATTTATTGATCCTCTGATATGTCCTGAAGCAAATTCACCTTTTGTGCGAACATCAATAATTATTGCGCCTTCCTTCATTAAATCGGCCATGCTGACTTTTGGAGTAGTTCCAAATAATTTCTTTAGTATTTCAAACATTGTTTTTTTATAATATTAATTTGATGGTGCAAAGATATAACAATAAATTAAATTATTATAGTATCACTGCTAAATTATTTTGTTATCACTGAAAAAAAATATATCTTTGTCCGATAATCGATATTTAAGAAATGATTAAAACGATTGAGAGTCATGTTATTTAAAGAAGAAATTACGCCCGAATATGCCCGGGAACTTTTCAACGACAGCGGGAAAGTTTTAAAATTTATTGCTGATGTGAAGTGGAAAGATGGTTTTAGCTGTCGCAATTGCGGACATACAAACTATTGTGAAGGGAAAACTCCATCATCACGCCGTTGTACCCGTTGTAAAAAAGAGGAATCTGCAACTGCCAATACGATATTTCATAATATTAAATTTCCAATCAACAAGGCATTTTACATAGCATATAATGTTTGTATGATGGGAAATGAGTTTTCATCGTACAATTATTCGGATCAACTTGGATTAAACCAAATGACTTGTTGGAAATTTCGGAAACGAATACAAGATTGCGCTTTGAAAATTGATAAAAATGAAAAATCAAAAATTCAAACGATTTTAATGGCTGAATACAAATAGTTTTATTAATTTTGGACTTCAATTAAAATTTAATAATTATGAAATTAGGAATTAAGAGTAAGCTTTTTTTTATGTGTGCATTTATATTTACCTCTTTGTTTGCAAATGCTCAGGACTGGGCAAATCTAAATCGTTATCAGGCTGAAAATTCAGGACTTAAAGAGCCTTTAAAAAATGAGAAAAGGGTCGTATTTATGGGAAATTCTATTACACAGGGATGGGTTGATGCACGTCCTGATTTTTTCAAAAACAATCCTTATATTGGAAGAGGTATTAGTGGACAAACAACTCCTCAAATGCTGGTTCGCTTTCGACAAGATGTTATAGCATTAAAACCAAAAGTAGTCGTTATTTTAGCGGGTACCAATGATATAGCAGGTAATACTGGCCCATCAACATTAGAAATGATCATGGATAATTTGGCGTCTATGGCTGAAATTGCTGCATTTAATAATATTAAAGTAGTATTATGCTCTGTTTTACCGGCAATAGATTATCCATGGAAAAGAGGCATGGAACCGGGTGTTAAGATTCCCCAATTAAATGAGTTGATAAAGAATTATGCTATAACAAAAGGTTTTGTTTATCTTGATTATTTCAGCGCTATGAACGATGGAAAAAACGGAATGAAAGCTGAATATTCGTATGATGGAGTTCATTGCACCGCTAAAGGTTACGAAGTAATGGAATCGTTAGTTCAACCTGCTATCCAGAAAGCATTGAAAAACAAACAAAAGAAATCTAATTATTAAATAACCAACCGATAAATGTTAATTATCACATTATAAACAATTTAAATAAATTTTCAAATGAAAAAAATGATTGCTTTTCTGGTTTTATCTTTTGTTTTCACAGTATCGGGTTATGCCCAAAGTAATGCAGAATATAGTGCTGCACTCAAAAAAATGTTTCTCGTTTCGGGTTCGAATGAAACTTACAAGATGGCTATTAAACAAATGATTTCGATGTATAAATCTCAATCAACCTTGAGCCCCGAAAAATTGAAAAGTCTGGAAGATGAAATGTTGAAAACATCAATGAAAGATCTTACTGATATGTTAGTGCCTATTTATCAGAAATATATGACAATTAGTGATATCAATGAAATGATTAAATTTTATGAATCGCCTGTGGGTAAGAAATTTGCTAAAAATAGTCCGGCCATAACACAGGAATCGATGAAAATAGGACAGGAGTGGGGTATGAAAATAGGACAGGAATTAAAGAATAAATTGAAATAATAAATGTAATAAATCAAAAATAACCTGACAACAAAACTGTCAGGTTATTTTTTTTCTCACTAAATCATGAAATGATTTGCTGAATTATTTTATTATTTTCGTTCCACCATTAGTGTGAATCAAGTCTGCCCGGGTAATTAC
>CAYNHC010000370.1:2904-3283 GCA_964396705.1 uncultured Paludibacter sp. | reverse complement strand
TAATTACGACGAAAAATGTTTCCGGGCGAAACATAAGTTTTCTCAGGTATTTTGGCTTTTTAGCAGTCTTTGTGATGATGAGTATGAGTGGAGTGTGGGGACAATCATTATTAGTTGATGACTTTACAGGAACTGCTGGTACAAATTTAACAGCTAATGGTTGGGTTGCTCACAGTGGAAGTGGAACTACCCCAATGACGGTTTCTAGCCCAGGGTTAACATATCCAGGTTATTTGTCATCTGGAGTTGGGAATGCAACATCAGTTACAGCAAATGGTGAAGATATTAACAAAGCATTTACTTCTACAAATTCAGGTAGTGTATATTGTGCATTCATGGTAACTGCAAATCCAACATCTACAACTTCATACCCAATACA
>CAYNHC010000370.1:0-2894 GCA_964396705.1 uncultured Paludibacter sp. | reverse complement strand
CAAATTTCTTTGGTCGACTATATATTCAAAAAGATGCATCTAGTGTGAATATACGATTTGGATTACAAAAATCTGGAGAAACGGTAACATATACTACATATTCTTATGCTGCGAATACTACTTACTTAATCGTGTTAAAATACACTTTTAATTCTAGTACAACTACAGACGATGCAGTATATATGTTTTTAAATCCAACACCAGGAGCTGTAGAACCAACACCAACTATTTCTTTTACAGGTACTTCAGAAAATGATGCAACCTCAATCGCAGCAATTGCACTTAGACAATCATCAGCAACAAGACCTCTAGCAAAATTTGATGGAATTAGAGTCGGTACAACATGGGCTAGTGTAACTCCAGCTGGATCAGTTTCCGCCCCAACCACCCAAGCACATTCAATTACATTTTCAAGCATAGGTCAAACAGGAATGACAGCCGGTTGGACAAACGGTAATGGAGCCAAACGTGTGGTAATTATGAATACCAGTAATAGTTTTACTGCACCAACTGATGGTTCAGATCCTTCTGCTAATCCAGCGTACAGTGGAAGTGGACAACAAGTTGTTTATAATAACAGTTCAAATTCTGTTGCTGTAACCGGACTAACTGCTTCTACTACCTATTACTTTAGAGTTTACGAATATAATGGAAGTGGAGCTACAACTAAATATTTAACAACGACTGGAACAAACAACCCGAATAGTCAGGCAACTACTTCACCAACTGCTGAGATTAATATTCAGGGAAACAGTACAAATATAGTAAGCGGAGATATAACTCCTTCAACATCCGATCATACCGATTTTGGTAGTACGGATGTTACATCGGGTTCAGTTATCAGAACATTTACTATTCAGAATACTGGTAGCGCAACTCTTAATCTTACAGGAAGTAGTCCTTATGTAGTTATCTCCGGTACAAATGCCGGTGATTTTTCAGTAACAACCGTTCCATCTTCAACAATTGCAGCTTCCGGTTCTACAACATTTCAGGTTACTTTCGACCCTTCAGATTTCGGAACAAGATCAGCATCAATTTCCATAGCAAATGATGACAGTGATGAAAATCCTTACACTTTCTCAATTCAGGGAACTGGAGCATACAGCGTACTTTCGGATATTATAGAAAATAGCTCTTATGCATATACTTCCAACATCGATTATTCGACCTATCAGGTAGCAACTATTACCAATACTGCGAATAGCATTGGGGTTTTTCAGTTTACAATTCGCGATGGTGGAGCTGCAGCCAATGATGCTGATGCCTCCGGAACAGAACTTAATGCAATAACTTTTAATGTAACCAATAGTGCAAATATTCGAAGTGCAGCTTTATTTATTGCCAATACTCCGATTAATAACACTCCTGTAATTGGAAGTGGTACAATCGCATTCACCGGTTTATCAGGAGCAAATGTAACAGCAGATGATAACGGTACAAAAAATTTAACTTTGCGTTTAAGTTTCAATGCTACTGTCATTGATAATCAACAAATGCAATTTACCATTGCAAGTGCTACAGCAAGTGGTTCTGGTTTTGCTGCTGCCAATGCGGGTGGAGCACAATCGAGTATTACAGGAGATAGAAACAGGATAGAAGTTACGGTTACAAAACTAAGTTTCACACAACAACCAACTAATACAACTGTTAATGCTATTATGAGTCCGGAAGTAAAAGTTGCCGGAACCGATGTTAATAATAATGTGGATTTGGATTTTGCCGGGAGTGTTTCAATTACTTCCACAGGTACATTAACAGGCTCGCCTGTTGCCGTAACCGCTGCATCGGGTGTTGCAACCTTTAGTGCTTTAACACATACAACTGAGGCGTCAGGATTAAAATTAACTGCTGCTTCCAGTGGATATTCAAATTTGGAAAGTAGTTTGTTTAATATTAATGGTGTCTATCCGGCAAACAGTTATAGGACTACAAGTGCCGGTACTTGGCCTTCATCAGGAACAGCAACATGGGAACGATTTAGTTCAGGCGTATGGAGTTCATCGACCCCTCCGGCAAGTACTACCAATACTTTATACATAAGGCACTCATTAACATCAAATGCAAGTTTTGCTGCAACTGGTGGTACGACTATGATAATTGAAAATGGTGGCACATTTAATGTTGGACATAATTGTACATTTGCCTCTTTGAGTGTTAAAGATGGAGGTGTATTTTCTGCAAATGATCCTTCAGTAGTTATTTCTGCAACTACAGGGACTTTAACAGTTGAGTCGGGTGGTAAATTAATTATAAACTCCGGAACGCTAAACAATACAGATGGTCTTTGGCAAGGAATAGAGAATTTCAAAGATGGTTCAACCCTTGAAATTCAAAACTGGGATTGGGATTCGAATGCTGGTGAGGAAAGATTGATTGATTCAGACAATGCAATCTCTACTAATTCTGCCGGTTATTATTTTGGGAACATTATTTTTAATGCCACTCCTAGTAAGAATTTTATTTTTGTTGGAATAATTGGTACGCAGAAACTTTGTCAAAACAATCTTACTATAATTAATGGTTCGAGTTCTTTCAATACAATCCTGACTAATGTAAATGCCAATGTTGAGATAGGAGGCAGTGTAACAGCACAGTCAAATAAATTTTCATTTGCTGCTGTCGGAAGCTCTAATTTAACACATCAGGTATTGGGTGGTTTAATAGGGTCTGGTGGAATATTTGATTTAAATCTAACTAGTGGTACAGCTTCCGTTTTTGTAAACGTAGCGGGTAATGTTAACATACCTTCTGGTTCGCAGTTAAACAGTACAGATGCAGGTTGTAAAATTGTTTTTGCCGGAACAGCAGAACAAAGTTTAAGTATTACCGGAACTTTAGCAAATAATGTTGCTTTTGATGTGAATAATGCAGCAACTGTAAAAATAAATCAG
>CAYNHC010000369.1:0-3298 GCA_964396705.1 uncultured Paludibacter sp. | reverse complement strand
GGTTCCGATTTTTTTAATTTTTCGATAAAAGAATCTAACTTATTACGTTGCTCAGTCGAAAAAAATGTATATTTGTTTGTTATTATTTCAGTACGTGAAAATCCTGTGATTTTTTCAGTCATTAATAAATAAAAACTGCGAATTTCATTTTCGGATAGATAATCCTTCAGTTGATCTTTAGTATATTCAAAAATTGTTTGCATATTGCAAAGATAATTTATTTATTATAATAACGTTTCCTAAGAATATCGATGAATTTTCGAAAAAAATGATGAACGAAGAAAAATATATTTGGCGCTGTCTCCAGTTAGCAAAACTGGGCGAAAGTTATGTCTCGCCCAATCCAATGGTTGGAGCTGTTTTAGAATATAATGGAAATATTATTGGCGAAGGTTATCATCGCCGATTTGGAGAACCTCACGCTGAACCTAATGCAATAAATTCGGTAATTGATAAAGAACTAATCAGCAAATCAACACTTTATGTTAATCTTGAGCCTTGCTCATATTTTGGAAAAACTCCACCTTGTGCCGATTTGATTGTTCGATCCGGAATTAAGAAAGTTGTAATTGGGACACAGGATCCAAATCCAAAAGTGTCGGGAAAAGGAATTCAGATTCTAAAAAACGCCGGAATTGAAGTGATTACAGGAGTTCTTGAAAATGAATGCAGGGAATTGAATAAACGATTTTTTGCTTTTCAGGAAAAAAAACGCCCTTTCATAATGCTTAAATGGGCACAAACACTGGATGGATTTATTGATGCAAATAGAAAAGATCCAAAGATTTTGCCTTTGCAAATTTCAAATGCTATTACCCGTCAGCTAACTCATAAAATCAGGTCTGAAAATCAGTCTATATTGATTGGTTCAAATACTGTATTGCTTGATAATCCGTCGCTAACTGTGCGTAACTGGTCAGGTAAGTCACCTGTGAGGATTGTGCTTAACAGACAAGGAAATATACCTGACGATTATCATGTGCTTGACAATCAAATTCAAACTCTCATTTTTACATCACACAATAAACCTTCGACACAAAAGGTTGAATATATAAAATTTGATTTTGAAAAAGAAGATTTGAAAATGGTAATCGAAAAAATATACGAAAGAAATATTCATTCCATTTTAGTTGAGGGAGGAGCGAAGTTGTTAAATAGTTTTTTAAATTTAGGTTTATGGGATGAAGCGAATGTGGAGATTTCGAATCAAATTTTGAAAACAGGAGTTGTTGCACCTGTTCTTAGTTTTCCACCCTGTAGTTTTCAAATGATTGAAGGTCATAAATGGCTGCATTATAAGAATATACAAAATTCAGAAAATCCGGATTGACATGACACGTATATTAGGATTGTTTTTTATAGTATTATATGTTTACACACTTATAAGTATAATTTCGGTAGTATTACTCGAAAACAGAAATCCTGTAAAATCCTTTTCGTGGATTTTGGTGTTAATCTTTTTGCCCTTTATCGGCATTTTTTTCTATTTAATAATAGGGCAAAACTATAGGAAAGAGAAGATTATTTCGAAAAAAAGTATTCACCGTATCAACGAAAGACCGATAGCAATTCATGCAATTGAATTACTTGAAACGAACAGAATTTATAAAGATTATTTAAACTTAGTAAAGTTGCTTTTTAAAAATAGTGAAGCCACAGGATATGCTTATAACAAAATAGAAGTACTTGCTGAGGGTGATACTACTTTTGAATCAATGTTCGATGCTATTAAAAATGCAAAAGAGCATATTCACATTGAATTTTTTATCTTTGATGATGATCGAATTTCAAATCAATTGCGCGAACTGCTAATTTCAAAAGCAAAAGAAGGTGTGCGGGTTCGAATGATTTACGATTTTCTTGGGAGCTGGTTATTATCAAAGCGTTATCTTTATACGTTGCAAAAGGCAGGTGTATATGCCAGACCTTTTTTACCATTAAAATTACGGTTGGGGCGTAGTAAAATTAATTTACGAAACCATAGAAAATTGCTTATTGTAGATGGGAAAATTGGTTTTACTGGCGGTTTAAATGTTGCTGACAGGTATATTTATGGAAACGTATTAGGCAAATGGCGTGATACATTTGTAAGGTTTGAAGGTTCAGTAGTGCACGGACTTCAACAACTTTTTTTGAATGATTGGTATTTTGTAGAGCGGAAATTAATAACCGATTCAAGGTACTTTCCCAAACCACAAAAATTTTACGATAATCTTGTGCAGATAGTAAGTAGCGGGCCAGATACAGACTGGGAATCGATAATGCAGGGAATAACCTCCGCTATGATGGCTGCCAAAAAGTATATTTTTATTCAAACTCCATATTTTGTTCCACCGGATACCATATTAAACACCATACAAATAGCTGCGTTAAGTGGAATTGATGTGCGATTAATGGTACCTGTAAAATCAGATTCAAGACTTTCAGATAATTGTACATCAAGTTATTTGAGTGAAGTTTTGGAAGCAGGAGTAAGGGTTTTTAGGTATGAAAAGGGTTTTTTGCATAGTAAAGCTATAGTAATCGATGATTTTATTTCGATTGTTGGTTCTGCAAATATGGACGAAAGAAGTTTTACTTCCAATTTCGAAGTGAATGCATTTATTTTTGATTCTTCTACAGCGCTTCAACTGAAGGAACTTTACCTTAAAGATATAGAATTGTGTGAGGAAATTCATTCAACGAGTTGGAATAAAAGAAAACGGAGACAGAAATTAAAAGAATCAATTGCACGATTATTCAGTCCATTAGTCTGAACCACGTTTTTTTTATATAAAAATAGATGCAGGTTATTTCAGAAATTAGAAATTTTATGTATTTTTGTGCCACCAAAAATCGGCGGGATGTAGCTCAGCCCGGTTTAGAGTACTGGTCTGGGGGACCAGTGGTCGCAAGTTCGAATCTTGTCATCCCGACTACTGAAAATGAAAGACTTACACGAAGGTGTGGGTCTTTTTTGTTTTGGTGCGTCGAGCATGTCGAGGATATTTGATGGTTCAAGTCCGTTATGCGAATAGAAATACCCAACGAAGGAGGATGAAACGATAGCTAGGAATTCCCACTGTTGTGGATAGAGTTATACGGCATATCATTGCACAAATACTATCTCCGATTTACGAACTGCTTTTCTCAAATAGCAGTTACGGATTTTACCCTAAACGGAGTGCATACGATGCATTGAAACAATGTCAGGATTACATAACAGCAGGATATAAATATACTGACAAAAGCCCATTCTTCAAACCTCCATCGATAACGAATCGCTACAAAAGGCAGGTTACTTATTTTTCTCAACTTA
>CAYNHC010000368.1:0-3307 GCA_964396705.1 uncultured Paludibacter sp. | reverse complement strand
CCGGGAGGTTGTTTAGTCCACGGCGATGGGTTGGGAAACATGTATCGATGGAAAAACACAATCGGACCTGTGGAGCAACGCATTGCACAGAAAAACATCTGGGGCTATCATCAAACAGCCGGATTGGGTTATTTTGAATATTTTCAGTTTTGTGAGGATATTGGCGCAAAACCACTTCCGGTAGTGCCGGCAGGCGTAAGTTGTCAGAATTCAGGTGGAACATGGCGCATTGGTGGTACAGGACAGAAAGGAATTCAAACCTCAGAAATGGATGAGTACATTCAGGAAATTCTGGATTTAATTGAATGGGCAAACGGACCGGCAACTTCTGTCTGGGGAGCCAAACGTGCAGAAGCAGGTCACCCGAAACCCTTTCATTTGAAATACATTGGCATTGGAAACGAAGATAAAATTACACCGGTTTTCGAAGAACGATTCCGTCAGATTTATGCAGTGGTAAAAGCGAAACACCCCGAAATTACCATTATTGGCACAGTCGGTCCATTTCATTCAGGTGAAGATTATGAACTGGGCTGGAAATTGGCTCGTGAGTTAGAAATACCAATGGTGGACGAACATTATTACGAATCGCCTGAGTGGTTTATAGCTCATCAGAAGAGGTACGACACCTACAAACGTACCGAATCTAAAGTATATTTAGGGGAATATGCCTCGCGCGGAAATAGTTTGTTCAATGCGCTGGCTGAAGCTGCCTATATGACTTCGCTGGAGCGAAACGGCGATGTGGTGATGTTAAGTTCGTATGCTCCGCTGCTTGCCAAAGCGGGACACACTCAATGGAATCCTGATTTAATCTATTTCGATAACTACAAAATTGCACCTACAGTCAATTATTATGTGCAACAACTGTTCTCCGTCAATTCGGGTGATACCTACTACGATCATGTGATCAGCTTGCCAAAAGATTCAACAGTGGCCGCTTCCTGTGTGCGCAATAGTAAAAACGGAAAAGTATTTTTAAAATTGGTAAATGCAGGCAAAACTGCTCAGAAAGTAAAGATAGATTTATCAGGAATTCCCGGATTTAAATCCAAAGCAATAAAGACAGTATTGACTGGTGCCGGAGATGCTAAAAACACATTAGAAAATCCTCTGCATGTTGTTCCTGTTAAATCTGAATTGAAAATGAAACGTACATCTGAATATGAAGTTCCGGCGATGAGTTTCACAGTCATTGAGATAATGTAAATGTGATGATGTGTCCCGATAGCTATCGGGGGTGATAATGTGCCAATGTGACGATGTGCCAATGTGTTACAAAGAAATTACACAGTGGAAACACAGAAGAACACAGTGTGGTGTGAAAATTAAAAAACTCTGTGATACTCTGTGAAATAACTCTGTGATACTCTGTGTTACAAATAAATAAACTCCGTATTACTCTAAGGTTCACAGCATTCAGACGCAAAGCATTGCGTCTCTACGGGTAATATGAAATTTATAATCCGGTTGGATTGCCTAATATTCTCGGAGATTTCAACCTGAATAAATCACCTGTTTTCTTAATGGTGAACATGGCACCCATGTTATTACCATACATCTCCCCAACATCTGCTCCCAACGATAATTTTGTTTCAAACGTCTGCTTCTTACCAAATTTTTTGTTTAGTTCGAGCATTAAGGATGTATTTGGTCGCATGGTTTTATAAAGAGCTGACGGATTACCATAGTTTTTACTGTATGTTGCCAGAAGCTTGTAATCTAACCCAACTACACGCCCCTCAATACCCAAATGATGTGCCTGAACTACACTGTTCACTATTCTGTAATTATTATCACTGAAATAAAGCGGAGATGAGATTAAAGGAGTTCCAATCGTATGACCGTAATAAGACCAGCCACCATAATCGCCCTGAAAATAATGATCAGTTCCACCGTAAATCATACCATCTTTATCATGATATGGACCTGATTGATCGGTAGAGCTAAAAAACTCATATAAAAAGCCCTGAATAACCGGAAATTTTTTGTTTTTAACTGAAAAGCCAAACAGACCATCTTCTTTGTTCATAGCACCCCAGAAAAATTTCATTGGACCATCTTCATTGAGATTTTGCCAATAGCTTGTTATTTTATAATCACCCAAATTGAACCCTGCTTTCACACTCTGCGATAAAATATGATTTCCTAAAGCATTAATTTGATCGGTTGGATATGCATCACTACCACCCTGTTTTCCAAAAAACATTCTTATATAGTTTTTCATATTAACAGTCATTTTACCATATTTAGGAAAAGTTCCTCCCCATTGTGCAAAATGATCAATGCCGCCCTCAAACCAGATTGGAAAATCAGTAATAACAAAGCGCAGATATAAATACTTATGATGCAACAAAGCGTCTGTTACTTTTAAATTTTCAAGCAGCTGACCATGCGAAACGGCGGCCTTTAAAAATATTTGATTCCCTGACCCGGGTATAGCAGTAAAATTAGTTAGACCCAGCGTAACTTTGGGTATGGGACGTGCATTTTTTGAAAAAATAAATCCGCCAGATGATAATACGGAGTCTTGATTACCAATAATTTCCTCCATGGAACCAATAATCAAATTCAATTTCATGAATTTTGCTTTTCCATATATTTCCTGAAAATAGAACTCGTTCTTAATAGGTGTGTATAATCCCTTTATTTCTAAATCGGATCTCACCAGGAAATCCGCTTTAAACCCATAATCGAATATTCGGCGACTGTCACCGTATTCTTTGAATACCGATGCTGAAGCATAAGAAGTATTGGGGGTATTAAAAACCTTCCCATAATTAAGACTTTGTAACCAAAAAGGAGCATAAACACCTGTCGAGCCCAGTCCCGAAAGAGAGAAGGAGTATCTTACAGTATCTTTCTGCGCACTGATCATTACAGGCAGAAGCAGTAAAAAGACGAATAGTTTTATTTTATTTTTCACTTTATTTTTTAATAAACAGGTTTTTAATAAACATAAATCAGACAAAATAAATTCAGAGTTTCATGTTCCTTGTTTCACGTTTCTTGTTTGTTCTCCCGATAAATCGGGATCTTCGCTTCGATTTGCATTTTAAAGACAGGCTCACGGTTCAAAACTATACATATCATTCAATACAGTAGAGTCATTCTCACCAAATCCGATATAAGCCTTATTACCGATTACAAACGAAACAGCATTTTCTCTTCCTCCACCCGGAACCTCACCCCTGTTGTGCCATTTATTTTTATCAGCATCATATTCCAGAATATCATTTAACACCTTTCCCCTGTTAATGATATTGTACATCCCATTGAAATACCGACCACCGGCAACAAAAAACCG
>CAYNHC010000367.1:0-3350 GCA_964396705.1 uncultured Paludibacter sp. | reverse complement strand
CTTCGCCTGAAGGTAGTTTGATAATTGCATATTTGTCTTCGCGAGAAATCAACTGAGCAAATGTGCCGGCAGAGCGAACCATAGCAGCTCCTTGTCCGGGACGCAATTCAACATTGTGAACAATAGTTCCCAATGGAATATTTTGCAAAGGCAATGTATTTCCTACTTCTGGAGCAGCATTTTCTCCTGAAAGTATAACCTGACCCACCTGCAAACCGTTTGGTGCAAGAATGTATCTTTTTTCCCCATCAGCATAAAACAACAAAGCAATACGTGCCGAACGATTCGGATCGTATTCGATGGTTTTAACTGTAGCGGGAACACCGTCTTTGTTACGTTTAAAGTCAATTACTCTGTATTTCTTCTTGTGACCGCCACCAAGGTAGCGCATGGTCATTTTACCATCATGGTTACGACCGCCGGATTTTCCTCCGCCTGTTCCTGTTACAAGAGATTTTTCTGGTGCACTCGCAGTAATTGTGTCGAATGTGCCAATAATCTTGTGTCTCTGCCCCGGTGTTGTGGGCAATAATTTACGTACAGCCATTTATTTATTTTATTTACTAGTTATCTATTTACTATTTACCATTTAACACATTTATTGTAAACTGTTAATGGTCAATGATTTAATGGTAAATGATCTTTAGATATTGCTAAAAAAATCAATTTGTTCTCCTTCTTTTACTGTAACGATAGCTTTTTTATAAGCTGAAGCTTTTCCGCTTATAACACCGCTTTTTGTAAAACGGCTTTTCAATTTAGGCGCTACAATTAACGTATTAACGTCAGTAACAGTTACATTATACATTGCTTCAACTGCTGCTTTGATTTGAATTTTATTCGCATCTTTTTGCACTTTAAAGCCGTAACGGTTCAGTTTCTCGCCCAGCTTTGTCATTTTCTCTGTAACGATTGGTTTTATAATAATTGCCATTTCTGTACCTCCTTATGCTTTAAAAATTTGTTCAACTGCAGCAACTGCATCTACCGTAAATACAAGAGTTTTCGCATTAAGCACAATGTAAGTGTTTAATTCCGAAACTGTTACGACATTTACCTTAGGTAAATTACGAGCCGACAAATATACGTTTTTATTTGCATCTGCTAAAATAATTAACGGTTTTTTATCAGCAACTTGTAAACTTTTTGTCATAGCAACGAAATCTTTCGTTTTCGGAGCATCAAAGTTTAGCACATCAACTACTGTAATAAGTTCATTTTGAGCTTTATACGAAAGAGCTGATTTACGTGCAAGTTGTTTTACCTTTTTATTTAATTTGAAGTTATAGTCACGTGGAGTTGGACCAAACATACGACCTCCGCCTACGCGAACACCTGATTTGATATCACCCGGACGAGCACCACCTCCACCTTTTTGTTTTCCCAATTTACGGGTACTACCTGACAATTGACTTCTGCCTTTTGACGAGTGTGTTCCCTGACGTTGATTGGCCAAATATTGTTTCACATCTAAATAAATAGCATGGTCGTTTGGCTCAATACCGAAAATTGCATCACTAAGTGATACTTTATTTCCTGTGTCTTCTCCTTTAATATTTTTTACGCTAAGTTCCATGATTATTTATTAATGATTACGATTGAACCTTTAGCACCCGGAACCGAACCTTTAATTAAAATAAGGTTATGTTCTGGAATTACCTTTAAAATCTGTAAGTTTTGAATAGTTACCTGATCTCCACCTGTACGTCCGGCCATACGCATTCCTTTGAATACGCGTGAAGGATATGAAGAAGCTCCTAACGAACCCGGTGCACGTAAACGATTGTGCTGACCGTGTGTAGCCTGACCTACCCCACCAAATCCATGACGTTTTACAACGCCCTGAAAACCTTTACCTTTTGAAGTTCCGACAACATCAACAAATGTATCAGCTTCAAACATTTCACAGGTGATTGCATCACCTAATTTGAATTCAGTTTCAAATCCTTTGAACTCAACCAAGTGTCTTTGTGGAGCTACTCCGGCTGCTTTAAAACGTCCGGCCTCAGCTTTGTTAGTATGTTTCTCAGTTTTAACCTGAAAACCAACTTGAACAGCTTCGTAACCATCTGAATCGACAGTTTTAATTTGAGTGACAACACAAGGACCTGCTTCGATAACAGTGCATGGTACATTTTTACCATCGGCACTGAAAACGGATGTCATTCCGATTTTTTTTCCTAATAATCCTGGCATTTCAATTGTTTTAAGACCCCTAACCCCTGAAAAGGGGGAACAGTCGTGTTTATTAATTTATTTACAAGTTACGGGTTACAAGTTACAAGAACCTAACACGTAACATATTTATGAATCAGTCCAAGATACTCGTAACTTAATACGTGTAACTCGTAACTGTTATTAAACTTTAATTTCTACTTCAACTCCGCTTGGCAATTCGAGTTTCATCAAAGCATCAACAGTTTTAGCTGTAGAGCTATAAATGTCGATAAGACGTTTGTATGAAGCAAGTTCGAATTGTTCACGTGATTTTTTGTTCACGAAAGTCGAACGGTTCACAGTAAAAATACGTTTATGAGTTGGAAGTGGTATTGGACCACTCACTACTGCTCCGGTAGCTTTTACTGTTTTTACGATTTTTTCAGCTGATTTATCAACCAAATTGTGATCGTAAGATTTTAATTTGATACGAATTTTTTGACTCATGTCGTTTTATTAATTTATTTAATTTTTTATTGTTTGCCGGATAAGAGTCATTCACTATCCGGTTTAATATTTAGTCAACAGACATCGGTCGTGAGTCAACCGTTGTCTGTTGTCTTTTTTTATAAAAGTTCTACTTTACCCTTTGCTTCTGCTACAACTTCTTTTGCAATTGAGCTAGAAACTTCTGAATAATGATCAAATTCCATGGTTGAAGTTGCACGACCTGATGAAATTGTACGCAGAGCAGTTACATATCCAAATGTTTCAGATAGTGGCACTTTTGCTTTTACAATTCTTGCACCTGTACGGCTCGATTCCATTCCTTCTACCTGTCCGCGACGTTTGTTTAAGTCACCAATTACGTCACCCATACTTTCTTCCGGAGTAACTACTTCCATTTTCATGATTGGTTCTAACAATACGGGTTTTGCTTTAGCACATGCACTTTTATAAGCAAGTGATGCACAAATTTCGAAGGACAACTGGTCTGAATCGACAGCATGGAAAGAACCATCTATTACTGTTACTTTCAAATTATCCAATGGAAAACCTGCTAATACACCATTTTTCATAGCATTTGCAAATCCTTTTTGAATTGCAGGAATAAATTCTTTCGGAATATTACCTCCTTTAACCTGATCAATAAACTGTAGATTTCCACCTTCAAAATCTTTATCGATTGGTTC
>CAYNHC010000366.1:0-3351 GCA_964396705.1 uncultured Paludibacter sp. | reverse complement strand
ACTACTTTTTTAGATGATAATTTATCCCCGTTTTGCACGAGTACCATATAAATTCCATTGGTTGGGATATTGATATTCAATAACCCGGAACCATTACTTTGTATAGACTTAACAACAGAACCTCTCGTGTCAACAACTGTGATTATGGAAGAACCATCCTGAGAAGAAAGATCAACCACAATATTATTGTTGGCACCATAAATTGACACATTTGTTCCGATGTTTTTAGTTCCCTGATAGAAAGAAGTTGGAGCCCCAAATACATCTATTTCAGAGTATCCTACAAAATCGTTTTGTTGATTACCGAAATCAAATTTTAATTTCGCCACTCCTTCACGGAACTTAGCACCTCCTGCAGATACGCTTGATTTTGTCCAGATTTCACTGCCTCCAACTGTTTGAGTGAATTTTAAAGTTGTAAGAGATACAAAATCGTCAGGACTTGTAACCAATGAATAGGAGACAGAAACATTTGGATTTACTCTACCGGCATCTGCCCATCTTGTAAAGACATCAATACCAGTTATATCATAACCTGATGTATTTGTGCTTGTATCAAGTGTATAGGTAATACTTGACCCAGTGTGAACAAAATTTTGTACTTGAGAATTGCCATCAGTAAATAAATTCAAATTATCATAGAAATATCCTCCGGAAGTTGTTCTTCCACTTACTGATGTTTGAAACAAGTCGGTATTAGAAACTGTCGCGTAACCGCCATTTCCTTCAGTATAAGTAACATTAAAATTGGCACTGGGATCAGGCACAACCGTGATAACGCATGAGGATACATACCCCCCATCCTGAGTCGTTGCAGTAATGGTAGCCGAGCCAAGAGCATTCGCGAGGACGAGACCATTCGGACTAACCTCGGCAATTGCTACATTGCTGCTACTCCAGATAACAGTAGTATTCTTGGCATCCTGTGGAGAAACAGTGGCAGTTAATTGCTTTGTTGCATTAATAATCACGTCGGCTGTGCCCGGTGACACTTCTACTCCCGTAACAGCAATTGGAGTTTTAACTGTTATCGATATATAATCCATATTCAACCAGCTTCCACCAGATGTTTTTTGATATCTGATCGTGTTGGTGCCTGCAGTTAAAGTGGCATAATCAACATGATTTGTCCAATTACCCCAGGTACCTGTATTATTCATATAGGTTTCCCCGATCAGCACACCATTCACAATCAAATTAAGCGGGCAACCCGAGCCTGTCGCATATCTGACAATAATATCATGCCTTCCTGCCTCAACTCCTGTTACCGTAAACTCGATATAATTACCAGCATTGCCAAAAGGAGCGGCAAAACCGGTCCCTGAAAAAGCAGCCTGGTCGGTGCTAATGTTCAGACCATTTAGAGTCGCATTTTCCGCCTCAAATTTTACGTAACCGGTATTAGAAACCGTCACTGAACATCTTCCGGTTTTGTTATTATTCGCAGCTGTAGCTATAATTTCAGCTTTTCCTGCTCCTATTGCAGTAACGAGTCCGGTTGAGCTTACCGTCGCCACCTCATCATTAGTGCTCGACCATGTTATAGTAGGTGTTGCATTTGAGGGAACAACAGCAGCATAAAGTTGCTTTGTATCTTTTAAATCTAAATTTAATACGCCTGGTAATACATTTACACTTCTTACCGCAGGTATTCCCAGTATTTCCAATTCGGCCAATTGTACCCCGGTAGCAGTCGCAGGATTGTTCACTGAACTAATTCTCAAGCGATAATAGGTATAAGCAGCAGCGTTGGTAAATGTGTAAGACTTCTTTTGCAATCGTTCGCTAAACACCTCGTTTGTCCTTGTATCGAGTGTAGTCCACTCTGAACCGTTATTTGAGCCCAACAACTCCCAGTTCTTCGGATCACGTTCAGGAGCGTTGCTGGCAGATGTAATCGTGTATTCAGTAACCACATACGAATTTTCCGACAATTTGTATTGTATCCAACTGGCACGTGTGGCAGGATTGGCATTAGCTAAATCAAGCCAGCTGGTATTAACTGAATTATCAAAGGCATAATCTTTCAACCCATCAGGCTGATTATCACCAAGGGCAGTAATTGTCCCTGCTTGATCCGTGATATCAGTTAATCCTAATTTAACCGGATTAGCAGTGAACATCCAATCAACTAAATTAGGTTCGGTAAATGCCGTTTCATAGGCACTAACATGGTCCTTGTCATATTCAGTATAAAACGGTTCTCTGTTGTTAAATCCAAGCGCGTTAATAGCATTTACCATGTCGCGTGAACCGGCAACAGGAACTGCTCCATCTTGATTACCATGAAAAATCCAAAGCGGCAAAGTGCTAATCTGAGATGCTTTCGATGGATCACCCGCCCCGCACATAGGAATGGCAGCTTTAAACAATGTTGGATAGCGAAGTATAAAATCCCATGTACCATAACCACCCATTGACAAACCTGTAATGTATAAACGCGATGCATCAATACTGTATTGTGTTTGAAGGGTTTCGATAATATCCTTTACCATTTTCAGCTCCTTACTCATCGGGATATTGTCAATGCTGTAAGATCCATTACCAAAAGGAGTATTAACCCATTGTCCGTTTGAAGGACATTGTGGTGCAAGGACAAAACTTGGATGCGCTGCCTGATTGGCAGTTTCTGCCCATAAAGTTGCTCCCCTGTTCCCGGTTAACTGTGCATTATTGTCTGACCCTCTTTCACCGGCACCATGCAAAAACAGAACAAGAGGATAAGTCTTAGCGGGATCGTATCCATCAGGTACATATAACCGATAAGGCATAGAATAAGTGGCAATAGAAGCATTCGTATGCGATTTATATACAAAATTCTGCCCATATAATAACAGGGTACCAGCAATGCTAAAATAAATAGCAATTACAATTTTAGAAATACTATTTTTATTCATGTGATTAATTTTCAACTACTTTGTTACGATTAGCTTTTTATTGATTGAATTTGTGAATGGATTCGTGAATAAACTGATAGCATTCTCGTCAATTGTAGCCTGTTTTTATTTTTATAGCAAAGCAACCATCACATCAATTTAACTTTATCCGGTGATGGTTACTTTGCGGGATCAATTCTTATTTAGTTCAAAACTACTTTTTGAGATGATAATTTGTCCCCGTTTTGCACGAGAACCATATAAATTCCATTGGTTGGAATATTGATATTCAATAAGCCGGAACCTTTACTTTGAATCGACTTAACAACAGAGCCTCTGGTGTCGATAACTGTGATTAAAGAAGAGCCTTCCTGAGAAGAAAGATCAACCACGATATTATTGTTGGCACCATAAATTGATGCATTTTTTTCGATGTCATTAATTCCTGTACCCGGAGAAGTTGCAAACCCGAATA
>CAYNHC010000365.1:0-3388 GCA_964396705.1 uncultured Paludibacter sp. | reverse complement strand
TGTTATTTATTATTTCGTTGGTGATACTGACGGTTATTTATAGTATAAATGGGAAAAAGAAAATGTTCTTTTAATATGCTTAAAATTAATATCGAACGCTCAATGCTTACTTCAGAGGGTAAAAACCTGCTGAAAGTGGATTTTGAAATCGCTGAAAATGAATTGTTTTGCCTTTTCGGGCATTCAGGGGCGGGGAAAACGACTTTGCTCCGTATTTTGGCAGGACTTTTCAATCCTGACCGTGGATTTATTTCGTTTAACGGACAGGTTTGGTACGATTCGGCAAAAAAGATAAACTTGTCGCCTCAGCAACGCAATGTAGGCTATATGTTTCAGGATTATGCACTTTTCCCGAATATGTCTGTGAGAAAAAACATTGAGTTTGCACAAAAAGGAAAAAACAAGGAAGATGTGGACAATTTGCTTTCGCACTTTGGATTAGAAGCTTTGCAAAAGCAGTATCCAGCTAAGCTTTCAGGTGGACAAAAGCAGCGTGTGGCGCTGGCTCGGGCGTTGGCGGCTAAACCCAATTTACTTTTGCTCGATGAACCACTTTCAGCACTCGATTACGAAATGCGATTGAACTTGCAGGACGAAATTCTGAAAGCGCACAAATTGTTGAACTCGGTAACGTTGTTGGTGAGCCACGATAAGGATGAAGTGCGCAAATTGGCTAATACTGTTATCGTACTTCGGAATGGAGCTATAACGGCACAGGGAAAACCGGCTGAAGTATTTTAAAAAATATTACAAATCACAAAGTTTCGTCGTTGTATTCCAATTCCGTATCGTCATTTCTTTGTAAATGGCAGTGCCTACCATTTTGGTCATTTGGCTCTGACCCGACATGGCGCTCAGGCGAGAGAAATATAGAACTCCTTCGCTGGCCGTTACAAAATCAACTCCTTTCTTGGTTTTTATTTTCGACAAGGCTTCTTCGGAAGTAAGTGGCTGTTTCAAGAAAATTACATCGTACCGATATTCGTCAGGATTAACACCAAAACCATTGGGAGCAGCATTAATGATTTGAATTAATGCTTGTTGCGATAGTAGTACAACTTTCGAATTATAATTAAAACGTTCCGATAATGTTTTCTCAATTTGCTGTGAAAGCTGAAGCAGATCGATTTCGTCGCTATCAAACAGTACGTTTCCACTCTGAATGTAGGTGACCACATTTGCAAAACCTACGTTCTCAAAGCAAGTTTTCAAATCAGCCATTTTAATGATATTATTTCCGCCTACGTTTATGCCGCGGAGAAGTGCTACAAATCTATTCATAAATCAGTCTGTATTTTTTAAACTATAAACTATTGACTAAAAACTACCTTTCGCCTTCCCATTCGGTATAAAATTGTTCTAAAAACAATTCCATAAAGCGGTGGCGTTCCGCTGCCATTCGTTTCCCGGTTTCGGTATTCATTCTGTCTTTGAGCAGCAATAGTTTTTCGTAAAAATGGTTGATGGTAGGCGCTGTACTGTTACGGTATTCCTCTTTGGTCATGTGTAGGTTGGGTTTAATGGCGGGGTTGTATATTTCGCGATTCTTAAAACCACCGTAATTAAAAGTACGGGCAATGCCTATTGCTCCCAAAGCATCGAGGCGGTCGGCATCTTGCACTACTGCCAATTCTGGTGAGTTAAAAATCTTCGTTTGATTGCCACCTCCAAACGATATGTTTTTGATTATATTCACAACATGGTTTCGTGTAAGTTCATTAACACCATTAGCTTGCATAAACTCCAATGCCAAACGTGGCCCAATGCTTTCGTCGCCATTGTGAAACTTTGCATCCGCAATATCATGCAACAACGCACCGAGTTCTACTACCAATAAATCTACTTTTTCAGTTACAGCAATGTTTTTGGCCAATTGCCACACACGATAAATATGCCACCAGTCGTGCCCACCTTCTGCATTAGCAAGTTTTTGTTTTACAAAAACAACTGTTGTATTTATCAATTGTTGGTGTGTCATGTTTTTTCACAAAGGTACAAATTTCACGTCAATTTTCTAAATCTTATCTTCACCTACAATAAAGTAGAAAAACATGTTTTATAACATATTTACCTACATTTTGGTAGGTTTTTAATGCCTGAATAAACTGTTAAAATGCATGTTTCCGAAAATTTTGAAAGTATTTTGTAATTCTTAAATATCTAATATACAATGTTTTAAATAGTAAATAGTAAATGAACAAATAGTAAATAATTGTTAATGGCACGAAAAATGGATAATGCTAGTCAGGATTTAAAATTTAATTCATAAAAAGAGTATTCATTTTAAAGTATAAAAAAGATGAGAAAGATTGCAATTTACGGAAAAGGTGGAATTGGCAAAAGCACAACCACTCAAAACACGGTAGCCGGATTGGCCGAAATGGGAAAAAAAGTAATGGTGGTGGGTTGCGACCCTAAAGCTGACTCAACTCGTTTGCTGTTGCACGGCTTGGCTCAGAAAACTGTATTAGACACTTTGCGCGACGAAGGTGAGGATATTGACCTGGACGATGTAATGAAAACGGGTTTTACGAACACAAGCTGTGTTGAATCGGGTGGCCCTGAACCAGGTGTTGGTTGCGCCGGTCGTGGTATTATTACTTCTATCAACTTGTTGGAGCAACTTGGAGCTTACGACGATGACAAACAATTGGATTATGTATTCTATGACGTATTAGGTGACGTAGTTTGTGGTGGATTTGCCATGCCAATCCGCGATGGTAAAGCCGAAGAAGTTTACATTGTGGTATCTGGGGAAATGATGGCTATGTATGCTGCTAACAATATTTGCAAATCTATATCTAAATTTGGTAAAGTAGGTACTGTTCGTTTGGGTGGATTGATTTGTAACTCACGTAAAGTTGACAACGAAGCAAATATGATTGAAGAATTTGCCCGTCAGTTGGGAACTCAAATGATTCACTTTGTACCTCGCGACAATATGGTTCAACATGCTGAAATTAACCGTAAAACAGTCATTGATCATGCTCCAACACATCCACAAGCCGATGAATATCGTGCTTTAGCTTCTAAAATTAATGCCAATACAATGCATGTAATTCCTAAACCATTGGAAATGTCAGCATTAGAAGAATTGTTGGTAGGATTTGGAATTATGAACTAGAAGCCCCCTAAATCCCGACCTCATCCCAACCCTCTCCCCGAGGAGAGGGAGTAAGAGGGGGACTTTTAAGAGCGCAGTTGAAAGAAAGAGAATAATATAAACTTGGTCTTCAAGTCCCCCTTCGGGGGATTTAGGGGGCTGTAATTTAAAAATATATGTATTTATTAAGAGCAATAGTTCGTCCGGAGAAATCGACCGTAGTTATGAAAGCATTATTCGATGCAGGCTTTCCGGCAATCACAAAATTATCAGTTTTCGGTCGTG
>CAYNHC010000364.1:0-3401 GCA_964396705.1 uncultured Paludibacter sp. | reverse complement strand
GGTAAGGGTTTGTATGAGTGCTGGATGATTTAGACACTGACGACCGACCCCCAACACCCTAAAGGGGGCTATTGCTGTCTGCAAAATATAAAATGCTCCGAAATAATCAGGGCTAATCGCATTTCACTCTTTAAATAATTACAAATTAATAATTCTTTTTCCCCTTTAGGGGCTAGGGGTCATCCTATGGGTATTATATTCGATATCAAACGCTTTGCTGTACACGATGGTCCGGGAATCCGTGCAACGGTTTTCATGAAAGGCTGTCCGCTTAAGTGCTCGTGGTGTCACAACCCCGAAAGCATAAGTGCTAAAATTTGTACAGTGGCGAAAACTGTTCGCATAGGCGAAAAGACCTTTACTGAAAATGAAACGGTTGGTCATGAAATAACTGTAACGGATTTAATGAAAGAATTGCTGAAAGAGAAAGTTTTCATGGAAGAATCCGGTGGCGGAGTAACTTTTTCGGGTGGGGAACCATTACAACAAGCTGATTTTTTGATTGAAATACTACAAGCCTGCAAACAGAAAGAAATGCATACAGTTGTCGATACATCGGGCCTGGCAAAATGGGAAGTATTGGAGAAAGTGGCTCAATATACCGATTTGTTTTTGTACGATTTGAAATTAATCGACAACGAATTGCATAAAAAACACACAGGTAGTTCCAATAAACTTATTCTGGAAAACCTGGCTCGTTTGCTTGATGCCGGCAAAAAGGTTTGGATACGTTTACCCATGATTCCGGGTATTACTTTTACAGAAACGAATATAAATCAGACCATTGACTTTTTGAAACAACAAAAACACTCCATTGAGTACGTAAATTTGCTTCCTTATCACAACACGGCTTCTCATAAATACGACAGGTTTGGATTAGTAAATTTATTGCATGAACTTAAATCGGTTATGAAAAGCGATTTGGAAGCAACTAAAAAACAATTTGAAGAAGCCGGATTTCAGGTGAAAATTGGTGGTTGATTTACCACTAAGGTACTAAAAAATTTAAGGTTCACTATGAAAATAATTTTTAAATATAATCTACTAAGCAAAAAATTGGATAAATGTAAACTCTGTGTTTCTTTAGACACTTAGTGCCTTAGTGGTAAAAAATACAATATTATGACTCCAAGAATTCAACAACTACGCGAACAAAGCCTCAACGCCGTTTATACTATTTCGGCTGAAAGAGGTTTATTGATGACTGAGTTTTACAAAAATCATGTAGCTTTCGGCGATTCCATTCCGGTTCAACGCGCCAAATCGTTTCAACACATTCTGGCCAACAAAACCATTTGCATCAACGACATGGAGCTGATTGTGGGTGAACGCGGCCCTGCGCCCAAAGCAACACCAACTTATCCTGAAATTACGGTTCACTCGTTGCAGGATTTGGAAATTCTGAACTCACGCGAAAAAGTATGGTTCAGAGTGGACGACGAAACACGTGAAGCTTTTGAGAAAACCATTATTCCTTTCTGGACTGGTCGCTCTAACCGCGATCGCATGATGGAAGCCATGACTCCCGAATGGCACGATGCTTACAGCGCCGGCATTTTTACCGAATTTATGGAGCAACGTGCTCCCGGGCATACTGTGGCGGGTTACAAAATTTACCAAAAAGGCATGTTTGACATTATCAATGATGTGGAAGAAAGTATAAATGCGCTTGATTTCGTAAATGATCCACTGGCTTATGATAAAAAAGAAGAACTCAAAGCCATGAAAATTGCTGCAAATGCTGCCATCCAGTTTGCACAACGCCATGCTTCACGACTTGACGAATTAGCTTCGGACGAAAAAGATGCAGCACGCAAAGCAGAATTAACTGAAATGGCGCACGTTTGCCGTCGCGTTCCAGCTCATGCACCTACCACTTTTCATGAAGTATTGCAGCATTACTGGTTTGTTCATCTGGGAGTTGTTACAGAATTAAATCCTTGGGATTCTTTTAATCCCGGTCGTTTGGATCAACATTTGAATCCTTTTTACCAAAAAGAAATTGCTGAAGGAACTTTGACAAAAGAAACAGCCATTGAGTTGCTCGAATCATTTTGGGTGAAATTCAACAATCACCCTTCTCCTCCGAAAATTGGCGTTACAGCACAGGAAAGCAGCACTTATACCGATTTCTGTCTGATAAACCTGGGCGGTGTAAAACCTGACGGAACGGATGCGGTGAACGAAATGTCGTACATTTTATTGGATGTAATTGAAGAAATGCGCCTGCTGCAACCAAGTTCGATGGTGCAACTCAGCAAACTGAATCCCGATAGTTTTATCGACAGAGCGGTAAAAATTACCAAAACCGGCTTCGGACAGCCTTCTATTTTCAATACCGACGCCATTATTCAGGAATTGCTAAATCAGGGAAAAGACATTGTGGATGCCCGAAATGGTGGTGCAAGCGGCTGTGTGGAAAGTGGTGCTTTTGGCACTGAAAGTTATATCCTTTGCGGTTATTTCAATTTGCCTAAAATTCTGGAAGTTACGTTGCACAACGGTTTTGACACCCGAACGGGCAAACAAATTGGCTTGAAAACCGGCGATGCTGATAATTTTAAAAGCTACGAACATTTGTTAGCGGCTTTCAAAGCTCAGGTGGAACATTTTATCCGCATCAAAATTACAGGTAACAATACGATTGAGAAAATCTTTATGACGCATATCCCTACGCCTTTCCTTTCGCTCATTATCGACGACTGTGTAGCTCAGGGAATGGACTATATTCAAGGCGGTTCGCGCTACAACACTAACTACATTCAGGGTGTGGGCATGGGCACAATGACCGACTCATTGACCGCTTTGAAAAAACACGTATTTGAAGATAAATCGCTAACTTTGCCTGAGTTCGTAAGTGCGCTTGAAAGTAATTTTGAAAACAATGATGAATTGCTTTACAAACTGCTTTACAAAACACCGAAATATGGAAATGATGACGATGCAGCTGATGAACAGTTGGTGGATGTTTTCAAAATTTATTACGATGCGGTAAAAGGGCATAAAAGTCCGCGCGGTGCTGAATATCGGATTAATTTGTTGCCAACAACCTGTCATGTGTATTTTGGTAGTGTAATGCATGCCAGCCCCGATGGACGAAAAGCCAAAACTCCAGTTTCGGAAGGCATTTCGCCGGTTCAGGGTTCGGATAGAAATGGTCCGACATCAGTGGTGAAATCGGCAGCAAAAATAGATCATTTGAATACGGGCGGAACATTGCTGAATCAGAAATTCAGTCCGAATTTCTTTGAAGATGACACTTCCATTCGCAAAGTTTCGGGTTTGGTACGCAGCTATTTCCGCATGAACGGCCATCACATTCAGTTTAATGTGGTAAATGCCGACACATTGCGTCATGCACAGAAACATCCCGAGAAATATCGCAATTTAATTGTGCGCGT
>CAYNHC010000363.1:0-3412 GCA_964396705.1 uncultured Paludibacter sp. | reverse complement strand
GGACTTCCCAGATAATTGAAAATAAAAGCAGTTTGAATGGATGGCTGATTGCCATAATTTATAGGGATACGGTTATATTCCGGATGCATTTCAAGATCGTGCGATGACCCAATTGTAAATCCCTGCTTTTCGGCCAGTTGAAATGAATTATTCAGTTTTGCGGTTGCTTTTTTCTTTCCTCCCATAAGATTAGCCAATCCGGTTAAATCTTGCGGAACAAACCATGTTGACTGTGCTGCATTTGCTTCATTAAAGCCATGTTCATGTTCAAACGGGTCAAAATTTTCGAACCAATTCCCCTTCACATCCTTTGGGCGCATCCAGCCAGTTTCTTTATCGTACACATTCCGGTAATTCTGACTTCTCTTTATGAAATAATTGTAGTCATCTTTGTGCCCAAGTTTTTGTGCCAGTTGCGCCAGCGTCCAATCCTGATATGCATATTCCATTGTCAAACTTGCCCCATCCTGATGAAGACCAAAATTTCCCTCAGGAATTGGATATGGAACGTAACCGTTTGCAATGTAATACTTTAATCCACCACCAAGATTTGTATTGTGTTCATAGCCGGCTTTTTCCATAATTCCACCTGGCATGTGATTTTTCTTTAATGCTTCGTAAAACAGTTCAAGGCTATCTTTAATTAATCCTTTTTGAATGGCGCTTACAATAAACGGAGTTACCGGAGCTCCTGTCATAACATAGGTATAATTTCCACCAGCCGGACCGCGGGGTAAAAAACCACCATCGCGATAGTATTGCAACATTGATTGCGAAAATTCAACCATCATTTCGGGATAAACCAATCCCCAAAGCGTATTTATTGTCCATTGTGCTCCCCAAAAAGCATCTGAATTGTAATGATTGAACAGAGGTTTTCCATTTTGTCCCAAAGGCAGCTGACCGATTCTGAATTTTTTTCCGGTATTATCGGGATATGCACCATTTACATCGCTGATAATTCGGCGGCCTTGTAGAGCATGCCATAAATCGGTATAAAAACGTTTTTGCTGATCGCTTGTTCCTCCATAAATTTCAATTCTGGAGAGCAATTTGTTCCATTCTGATTTTGAATCCTGAACTACCTGATCGAAATCCCAACCAGGCATTTCAGCTTCCATATTTTCACCTGCATTATTGGCAGAAGTATATGAAATTGCAACTTTCATCAACACAGTTTGGTTATTTGAAAGATCAACATCGACGCGATAATTATTAGTTTCTTTGTCTTTTAAAATAGATTTTATCGGCACATTAAGTTTTGCTCTGAAAAAAACAGTGCAATCTTTTGGACGTCTCATTGTAGGAGCATTCACAGTTTTTCCTTCGAATGTAAACGCATCAATTTGATTTAATTCACCATCGTACATCATACTTGTGCCCAATTGTCCATTCAGGTTGAAAAGCACAGTGCCAATAGTTGTATTGGGAAACGAATATCGATGAAAACCAACCCTTTTTGTCGCGCTTAATTCTGCTTTAATCTGGTATCGCTCCAGATTTACAGAATGATAACCCGGGAATACGATTTCATCTTTGTGACTAAACTTCGAATAAAAGTCGTTAAATATGTCAGTATTTTCATTGTTTTGGGAAGACACAGGCATTACAGAGACTCCGGCCAATTGCCATTCGTGTACATGACTAAAACCTTTAATGGTATCTGTGTTGTAACGGTATCCACTTCCCCAGTCACCTCCTGTTTGGGTATCAGGAAAAAGACTCACCATGCCATAAGGACGACAGGCCGATGAGAAAAAAAACCAGCGTGAATTTGCCGCATCAACATGAGGACACACCAGTTCAACAGGTTTTTCCTGTGCCGGTATATTAAAGCAGATTATAAAAAGTAAACTTAAAAACGAACTAAGTCTTTTCATGTATTAGAGAATTTCAGAAAATGCAGCCTAATTCCTTTCGGGTAAGGCCACATTATTCAATGTAAGATAAACACAACCTATTTTACCATCAACACAAGAGTACCCTGCTCTTGTTCAGTATTCATTTTTAAGAAATACATTCCGGATTTCAATTCATTTTTATTAATAATTACAGAATTAGTTCCAGAACTATATCTTCCAAGTTTTTCACTGCGTAATTGCTTTCCTGTGATATCAGTGATTACTATACTAACATCTGATGATTCGCTTAGAGTAAATCGCAATGCAGTTTGGTCAGAAAATGGATTAGGATAATTAGCAAGTTCCATTCTATTAATCATATGATTATCAAGTGAATTGATTACAGAAGAACCCCAACTTGGATCACCTACAGGTTGTCCATTGGTTCCAATAAAGGCAACGTCAGATGCATTATATTTGCAATCCAATGTATTTAACATGTAATTAATTGTCATTTTATTATAATCGTGTTCAGGAGTTACACCTTTTTTCTTACCGTTTCCATAATACTAGGATACTAAATCAATCATGGCACCCGGAGCATTTGTAACTGAAATACTTTTTTTGACCCATGCATTGTCAGGGTTGCTCAATTTTCCTTTGATATGATCGGTCATAATAGGACCTTCGTTAACACTTTTTGCAGTATATAAAGCACTAAGTTCTGAAGATACGGAGTAAATATTATTGCTGAGGATGTATTTGGTTGTATCATTGGGAACTGAGCCTATCCAAACTATTTTATTCTGACCATTTGCATCTTTTTCAGTGTGCATATTAAATTCAGTGATTCTCGAAGGATCGCTTTGATCAGCACCAAATGACATGGCATCAATCACGAGGTTATTCGTAATTTTAACTGTATCGCCTACGTTACCTAATTCCATAAAACCGTAATATCCACCATGATTAATGATAGTATTATTGCTGAAATTAAGATTTTTAATAACGCCGGCTCCATTGCGATGACGTATAATACGGTCGTAGCAATTTACCAGTGTGTTGTTGGTAATAATAAGCTTTTCAACCTGACTATCACGGGTTTCAATCATACGGCCAGCGCCCTGATCGCTAAAAGTAATGTTACCCATATTGTAGAATTTACAGTTGTCAACTAAAAATACATTGGCTGCATTCCATGTTCCAACCCCACCTTGACCTGTATTAGCAAATACACAATTTTTAAAGGTTAAATTCGGATTTTTCCCTAAATTCACAAAACACCAGTTAGCAGGACCATAACCTTCATTGGCTGACTGAGCATCGAAAAAAATACCATCTACAGAAACATCCTGTTGACAACCAATCATAAACCAATTCTGAGTTCCGGCATCCGAAAGTTCAGCCCTAACTATTGGCATTGCTCCGGTACCTGCTTCGGCTACTAAATTTAATTTGAATTTAAGATTTTCGAAAGCTCCACGTACATAATATGTTCCACCACGTTGCAGTACATAGATTTTATCCTCATGTGTGCCATTTGGCAGTGTATCGCCTAAAATTGATTCGTT
>CAYNHC010000362.1:0-3417 GCA_964396705.1 uncultured Paludibacter sp. | reverse complement strand
ATTTACCTGATAATAACTTTAACGTTACAGCTGTCAGTAGCTGGTTTTGATTTTTCCCATGGTCTTTGAAATTTATATTTCAGTTCAACAGTACCACTTGCTTTAGCAGCAAAAAAATATTCGACTAATTCTTCTGCATCATCCAAATCCGATTGTGTTTTACGGATTTCGTTGATCTGAACCAGGTGTTTATTTTCATCGTTTTTTGTAAGTATCCAGGTATAAGCTGTTCCGGGACGCTCGGTAAATTGCAAAACCAAAGTGTCACTGCTATTCAATTCAATCAATGAACCGCAACAGGCAGGATGTTTTACAACTACAGTTTTAACATCGGTTGAGTCCCGAACTTTAGTGCCTGCACAACTGATAAACAATAGAAAAATCAACAAATATTTCATACGATGATAATTGTTTTTTTAAGGTCGTATGGAACTCGCATACCGGATTATCATACTTTTAGTTGTACCTCCGAGTTCATGCTCGTTTCATATTTAAATGATTTGAAGTAATGTAAAAAATACAATGTCTTATTTTGAACGCGAAGACGCTATGGCGCTAAACTTGTCCCGCTTTGCGGGAGTCGCTATCAAATATCTTTCGTTGTGCCTTCGTGCCTTTGCGACATTGCGTTCAAAAAATCTTTCTTTGTAGATTTACGACATTAAATTATTCCAATTACTGAATAAATGTATGACAATTATCATTTTGCCAATCCAACATAAACATCTCCTTTACCCGGTTCAGCTTTAGAACTTCTGAGGAATGTAATCAGGTCGGCTTTTTTATCTCCGTTAAAATCACCTGTCATTGGAATTTCATTTGCTAATCCAAACCAGTCGTGCACTTTAACCCCAGAACCAATGAATCGGACACCATTGGAAATTGCGCCATACACATCACCACCCGGATTCAACAAAAAGGTGAGGATATCACATTTTTTGTCTCCATTATAATCACCGGTTACCGGAATTTCGCTTCCGTAGCAGAATGTATCGTGCCATTTCACAGCAGTTCCTGTAAATGTTGCTCCATTGGAAACCGCTACAAAAACATCAGCATTAGAGCCTCTCGTTAATGTGGCAATATCAGTTTTACCATCGCCGTTGAAATCGCCAACGCAAGGCAATTCAGCTCCATAACAGAAACTGTCGTGCCATTTAAGAGCTGTTCCTACAAATGACGAACCGTTGCTTAAAGCCACGAAAACATCAGCATTTGAACCTCTTGTAAATGTGGCAATATCATCTTTACCATCACCGTTAAAATCACCAACAAGTGGCATTTCGGTAGCCAAACAGAAGCTGTCGTGCCATTTTACAGCAGTTCCAACAAATGAAGAACCATTACTTAATGCTACATAAACATCGCCTGATGTTCCCCGCGTGAAAGTAACAATATCCGATTTTCCATCACCGTTGAAATCACCTACCAAAGGAATTTCTGTACCTACACAAAATTTGTCATGCCATTTAATTCCGGTTCCGTTGAATTTTGAACCATCCGAAAGTGCCACATAAACATCGGCCGCAGTACCTCTTGTGAATGTAATAATATCATCTTTTCCATCGCCGTTTACATCACCCACTTTCGGTATTTCAGTCCCGATACAGAAAAAGTCATGCCATTTAACACCTGCTTTGAACTGATATACTATTTTTTTCTGAGCCTGTACCCACGATGCTCTTCTACCGATATTGTTATTGTTGTATTTTATCCACATATAACCTTCATCAGAGCCATATCCACAATTTGACCCCCATTCGTTTCCCCACGAATTTTTTATAAGCCATGATTGTGTTGCATCGTTCCAGCCAATGATGGCTATGGCATGGTTTGTACCATACGGCGATGCGCTTGGAAATTCCTGAAATACACCACCTGCATAATATTTGAAATTGGTGGTGGCTTTGACTGAAGCTGAAATTACTCCATGCCTGCAAATTGCATCTTTTATCTGAGCTACTGTGGGAATAAGACCCGGATCGCCCGAAGGATGAACAACACCCCAATTTACAGCATAATAATCAGTAGATGGAACACCCGAAGGACATGTACCATCGGGACCGGTATAAGGTAAAGCCGTTTCGTCGGCTACATTTTTATGATCGTCAACCATCCAGTCGAGCACTTCATAAGCAAGTCCGCCGCTTGATGTGCCTGCTCCCGAACAATTCACTACATATTGCTCGGCAGTGTTAATCATTTGGTTGTTTGTTACCTTATAATTTCCTTCAAAACATGCCATTGCACCAAAAGACCAACAATTACCATAACCACCCTGATCACGGACAGGTGTTACTAAACCACCCACGCGTAAATCGAGATAAGATTGTGTAGGATTACCATAAATGTAAGGACCCGTTCCTTCAGACTCTTCATCCCGCATAGTTTTTAAATTCAAATAAGGATTTAATTTGAGTTTATTCTGTAATTTAAGTTGATTGCTTTTTACTTTTTGAAATGACTGTAATGCCTGAGCAGAAGTCAATTGTTTTTCACCGGTTATTTTTTCGATTGGGAGAGCTGATTTTGAAGTAAAACTTACCAGATAATTCAGCTTTTTTGCACTAATTTCTTGCCTGAGTTTAAGAATTTCGGTTTTAATTTCAGTAGGGGCGTTTAATTCGCGGGTTTCATAAAGCTTCGAAAGCTTCAGTTCCTGACCTCTTACAAATACAAAAGAGATCAAACATAAAAAAAGAAAAGAAAATTTTTTCATGATTTTTGTTAGTTACTAAATTTTTTAATTACCAAAAAATCATTTAAAACAAAAACTTAAAATGAATATGAAAATTTCCTGATAAGAAATACAATGGTTTGTTAAAAGGTTAATATTAAATGAAATATAAATCTATTGTATAACAATTTATACCATTTAATTGTTTTTTAATATTGACTCTGAAATGAATTATTTAGGTTAAATATGATTTTATGTAATATAAATACTAAAACCAATGTCGTTAAGTTAAGCCCGAAGGGCTTTAATGTGATTAGCCACAGGTAAAACCTGTGGATTAAAAAAATTTCATACAAAAAACCCTGAAGGGGTTTAATTTTGTAGAGTATTGTTATTCAACCCTTTCAGGGTTGTGGTTGTCAGCTTTTTCAATTCCATGGGTTACACCCATGGTTAATCATATTTAAGCCTTTCAGGCTTTATTTTTTGAATTTTCTTATATTAACGACATTGATACTAAAACAGATATTATGTCTTATTTTGAACACAAAGTTGCAAAACATGTCCCGCAAGGCGGGAGTTGCAAAGCCTCGAAGTTATAGTTGATTTACAACAAATCATATTCGTTACGACTTTGGTCTTTACGCCTTTTGTTCAAAATAAATATTTAAAATTGTGAATTAAGTAGTCGACCCTTAAAAAGCACATAAGATAAAGATTATCAACAAAATATCTCAAAA
>CAYNHC010000361.1:0-3426 GCA_964396705.1 uncultured Paludibacter sp. | reverse complement strand
CGGTTTCCTGTCATTGAAAATACCTGATAACCACCACTGTCAGTTAATATCGGTCCATTCCAACCGTTGAATTTATGTAATCCACCCGCGCGTTCCAGGGTGTCAACACCAGGTCGGAGATACAGATGATAAGTATTTCCTAATATTATTTGAGCTTTAACATCATCTTTTAGTTCGTGAAAATGAACAGCTTTGACAGATGCAACAGTACCCACCGGCATAAAAATTGGCGTTTCAATAACGCCATGATCTGTGGAAATTTTGCCCGCTCTTGCATTAGAATGTGGGTCAGTATTTTCTATTTCAAAAGTCATTAATATAATTTGCTATTTACCGATTTACTATTTATAATGTCGAAAGAAATTGAACTTAAGTCTCAATCTTCAATCTTCAAAAATCAAACTTCCAAATTTATAAAATTCTCCAAAATTCGTTGTCCTGCTTCTCCTGATTTTTCAGGATGAAACTGCATAGCATAAAAGTTGTTTTTATGAAGCGCAGAACTGAAATCAGCTATGTAATTTGTATTGGCTATTGAGTTTTCGCTTTTCCCGACATAATAACTGTGAACAAAATACATATATGAATTTTCGGGTACACCTTCAAAAAGTTTTGATTTCAATCCAAAAATATTATTCCAGCCTATTTGCGGAATTTTGAATCCTTCAGTTTCAGGAAAACGTTGTACATTTTCATCGAAAATGCCAAGGCATTCGGTGTTATTCTCTTCCGAAAATTTACACATTAATTGCATTCCGAGGCAAATTCCCAAAACCGGTTGGGTTAAGGAACAAATCAATTGATCTAAACCTCTTTCTTTTAAATACATCATTGCAGAAGATGCTTCACCCACACCCGGAAAGATAACTTTGTCGGCTGTCCTTATTTCATCGTGATCGTCTGTTACAATGGCATTTACACCTATTCGTTCTAATGCAAAAAGGACTGAACGAATATTTCCTGCATTGTATTTTATAATTACAACTTTCATTTTTTTTAGAGTAAAGAACCAAGAACCAAGAGTAAAAAACCAAAACTTGTTTTTGAGAGAAAAAATTGGCTCTTTTTAAAGTATCAATTTGTTTGTAGCAGTATCAGGAAAAACAATCGCAGGTTTAAATGTGCGGGCTTCGTCCATTTCCATCATTGCGTAAGCCATGATAATAATTATGTCGCCGGGCTGTACAAGACGTGCTGCAGCGCCATTCAGACAAATTACACCAGAACCTCTTTCGCCCGGAATAACATAAGTTTCAAAGCGTTCACCATTGTTATTGTTGACAATACTAACTTTTTCGTTGGCAATAATATTGGCGGCATCCATTAAATCCATGTCAATTGTTATACTTCCAATATAGTTTAAATTGGCTTCGGTAACTGTGACACGGTGAATTTTTGATTTTACAATGGTTACTAACATGTTTTTTATAACTTTAATTCACAAGCATTTAAAAGTGTTTGCGAAGATTGTTTATTATTCTTTTGTATATCGTATATTATCAATTAATCGTACATCACCGCAATAAACTGTAATACATCCTACAGCGAACTTCGACCAATCTTTTACTTTTTGCAACGTATTTGCATCAACAATCTCGAAATATTCTACTTCAAGTCCTTGATGTTCATTTACTTTATCAATTACCCAATTTGTCAGTTCAACTGGTGATAATTGGTTTGCAAAGTTACGACTTTCAAACAGAACTTTTGATATGTTGACTGCTTTTTTACGATCTTCGGCAGATAAACGTTCATTCCGACTGCTCATTGCTAATCCGTCTGATTCACGAATAATCGGACAATCAATGATTTCAACTTTAAAATTCAGAATATTTACCATGCGATGAATAATGGCCAACTGTTGAAAATCTTTCTCCCCGAAGTATGCTTTATCGGGTTGAACAAAATCGAATAATTTGCTAACTATTTGAACTACACCATTAAAATGTCCCGGGCGGAATTTTCCTTCCATTACCTGATCTAATCCTCCGAAGTCAAACTGAAAAGGTACACCCATTTCGTCTTTTGAGTATATTTCATCGTTGTCAGGTACGAAAATTAAGTCGCAACCAATTTCTTCAAGTAAAGATGCATCTTTTTCGATGTTTCTTGGATATTTCTCAAGATCGGATTTGTTATTGAACTGGGTTGGATTTACAAAAATACTCACCACACAATAATCGTTTTCAGCCTTCGCTCTCGCAACCAAAGATTTGTGTCCATCATGCAAAGCTCCCATCGTTGGTACAAACCCGATTGATTTGCCCGATTTTCTATTTAGGGTAATTTGTTCTTTTAAATCTTTGATGCTCTTAACTATCTTCATTTTTTTGTTTTAAAAAGTTCTGAGTTTGTAAAATAAAAAGTTCGCAAAATTACAAAAACTTATTGTAATAAGTTCGTGTAAAAAATTTGTTTGCAAATAAAACGATTCAAGATAACTGTCCTCAATACTTTGAATAGAGTTCTCAATGTTTCAAATCTACACAATTAGATGATAAAATCCTTTCTGTATCATTCAGAAACGCTTTTAGTGTGCATTGTCAGTTTCTAAAATGCAATTCCATTAATTTAATGCTTTTTATAATGAATTAAACAACCATTTAGGTTCTTTTGTTTTTTATATTTTGTTGGGTTTTAAAGTTATAGCGATTTAAAAGTTTAATGTCAAGGTTAAACTTCTATAAACTGCTAACTGCATAATGATGAGATAAAAACGATTAAATATCTGATTGTTTGACTTGTAAAATTACAGAAGACAATTATTAATGTTCAAGAAGTTATAAATTTGATAATTGTGATTAACATTTTGCAATTAAGTCTTGCGCAATTCCGATTTTTTTTATATATCTTTGCATCTCTAAAATATTTATCCTTAGCATCGGGCTTACCACGCATGAAAAAAGTTAATAAAGTATTGTACATTTCTCAAGAAATTTTTCCTTATTTACAAGAATCCGAGATATCAAATATGGGTAGATACCTGCCACAAGCCGTTCAGGACAGAGGTAAAGAAACCCGTACATTTATGCCCAAATTTGGTGCTGTAAACGAAAGACGAAATCAACTCCACGAAGTAATTCGATTGTCAGGAATGAATTTAATTATCGATGATACAGATCATCCTTTAATTATAAAAGTAGCATCAATACAAGCTGCGCGGATGCAGGTTTACTTTATCGATAACGAAGATTATTTTCATCGTAAAAATACAGTGAAAGATGAGGAAGGTGAGGAGTATGATGATAATGACGAACGTACAATATTTTTTGTGAGGGGAGTGATGGAAACTGTAAAAAAATTGCGTTGGACTCCCGATGTGATTCATTGTCAGGGTTGGATGAGTGCTTTAGCTCCTTTATACATCAAAAAAGCATATAATCAGGATCCTTTTTTTAAACATTCGAAAGTTGTATATTCAGTTTT
>CAYNHC010000360.1:0-3437 GCA_964396705.1 uncultured Paludibacter sp. | reverse complement strand
TACAACTCACTTTCATTCAGCCGTTCTGCATTTTCAGCCACAATCAAATTATCAATTACCCCTTGTATATCACCATTCATAAAAGCTGAAAGGTTGTAAATTGTATAATTGATGCGATGATCGGTAATACGTCCTTGCGGATAATTGTACGTACGGATTTTTGCTGAACGATCGCCGGTTGAAACCATGGTTTTTCGTTTTGAACCTATTTCGTCGAGGTATTTCTGATGTTCAATGGCATAAATTCGCGAACGTAACTCAATCATTGCCTTGGCTTTATTCTTATGTTGTGATTTTTCGTCCTGACATTGCACCGTGATACCAGTAGGAATATGAACCAATCGAATGGCTGAATAAGTGGTGTTTACCGACTGTCCTCCAGCTCCCGACGAACAAAAAGTATCAACCCGAACATCCGATTCTTTCAACTCTATATCAAATTCTTCGGCCTCGGGAAGTACAGCCACTGTGGCTGCAGAAGTATGTACACGACCCTGTGTTTCGGTTTGAGGTACACGTTGAACACGATGAACACCCGATTCGTATTTTAATGTTCCATAAACATTTTCACCCGAAACAGTAAAAATAATTTCCTTATAACCACCCAGAGTACCTTCACTTATATTTGTAATTTCAATTTTCCAACGTTTTGTTTCGCAGTATTTGGCATACATTTTATATAAATCTCCGGCAAAAATTGCAGCTTCATCCCCGCCTGTACCTCCACGTATTTCTACTATTGCATTTTTACTATCTTCAGGATCAACAGGTATGAGTAACAATTTGATGTTCTCTTCCATTTCCGGAATTCTTGGTTCAATATCGTCTATTTCGGCTTTGGCCATTTCACGCATTTCGGGATCCGATTCAGAATCAAGTAATCCTTTAGCTTCTGCTAAATGCGAAATTGCCATTTCATACTCATTTTTTGCTGTAAGTATTCTTTCCAGTTCACGATACTCTTTGTTGAGTTTCATAAACCTTTTTTGATCTGTAATTACTGAAGGATCAGTGATTAACGTCGAAATCTCTTCGAATTTATGTTGCAATCCTTCAAGTTTTTCTAAAAGTGATGTTTCAGCCATTTTTATATCTGATTTCACCGGTTTTATAATCGCCGGCTTTTTATATTTTCAATTAATTATTAATGAATTCAATTTTGCATTTTATTTCTTCGTTCAGCCTCGTCCTTGATATTATGCATTAATCTTAAAAATCGCCATTCCATAATGCTTGTAAATTTACTTTGAGTTATAAAAATATCGAAAAACCATCCAAATTTAACTCTGGTTTCTAATGATATCCAACATCCGTTAGTTTTCGGAATTAAATAAAAAACGCCGATAGTTTTCTTTAAAAATGCATCAGAATAGAGAACGATGATATTCACTTTTACTCTACCATCTTTTAAAGGAACATATTCAAGTTTACTATCGATATGAACATTTGGAAATGTAATTAAGTAAGGTACAATCACATCAGCTGTACTTCTAATCAAACCGGTCTTGCTATTATATTTTGTTGACTTCAGATTAAATTCAATGAACTCATCTTTCTCAAGTCGCAAATTCAACCCTTCGAAAGCCCAGCAAAACAATGCCTCGAGGTCATATTTAGTTTGATGTTCGAGATCTTTTACAACTTCTGACATTACATCTTTAGGTGAATTTACCCAAACCTGACAATAGGTTAAATATTCACCATTAATATATTTTGTAGAAATTGAATCAGTTGGTATCGAAAAAATAAATACACTTTTACAAAGAAAAAATAAAAATATTATATATATTTTTTTCATTTGGGTTTCTGTATTTTGAAAAATCGATTAACTCTCAAATAACATTACGAGAATAAAAAATCGTAAATTTATTTGCAAAATTACCATTTTTTTATTTCACTTTAAAATAATGTTTGAAAATTGACAAAATCAATCACAAAACCAATTGCATTAAAACGTATTTGAAGAATAGTGATTCAACAACTGCACACCTTTAAAAGCTATGAGATTATATTATCGTATCTTTGCACCATGAATCAAAATAACATTCTTGCCAAACTAGGCATTGAAACGCTTAATCCTATGCAGAAAGAGGCACAGGAGACCATTCAGTCAAACAATGAAGTGGTTTTGCTCTCGCCTACCGGAACAGGTAAAACTGTTGCATTTCTATTGCCAATTATTGCCGAACTAAGCACTACCTGCTCAGAAATACAGGTTATGATTGTTGTACCTTCGCGTGAACTGGCTCTTCAGATTGAGCAGGTTATCAGACAAATGGGCTCTGGTTTTAAAACAAATGCAGTTTATGGTGGACGTGCTGGAGCGCAGGACAAAATTGATTTGAAACATCGCCCGGCCATTTTAATCGGAACTCCGGGGCGCATTGCCGATCATTTGCGAAAAGACCGTTTTTCGACCGAATTTATTAAAACGCTGGTGCTTGATGAATTTGACAAATCGCTCGAAGTAGGTTTTGAAGCAGAAATGACTGAGATAGTTGCAGCTTTACCCAATGTGCAGAAAAAAATTCTGACTTCAGCCACACAAGCGCCAAAAATACCGGCATTTGTAAAACTGAAACATCCGAAATATATCAATTACCTGCACGAAGGACTAACCCAACTTACCATAAAGACTATACTTTCACCTTCGAAAGATAAACTCGAAACATTGGTTTATGCGTTGAGTCACATTGGAAATCAGCCGGGAATTATTTTTTGCAATTTCAAAGAATCAATTCAACGTGTTAGCGATTTCCTAAACGAAAACCATATTCATCACGGTTGTTTTCATGGCGATATGGAACAAATTGACCGTGAACGTGCTTTGGTAAAGTTTAGAAATGGGACGCATCAACTTATTCTTGCAACCGATTTGGCTTCGCGTGGACTCGACATTCCTGAAATCAGATTTATCTTACATTATCAACTTCCATCGCGTGAACAGGAATTTACACATAGAAACGGACGAACTGCTCGCATGAAGAGTGACGGAACGGCTTATATTTTGGCATATAAAAATGAAAAATTGCCTGATTTCATTTGCAAAACCATTGTTGAAGAAATTCAACCTGCTCCACTCCCACTCCCATCGATTTGGAAAACCCTTTACATTTCCGGTGGACGAAGAGATAAAATTTCGAAAAGTGATATTGCCGGTTTATTTATGAAACAGGGAAAATTAAAGCCAGAAGAACTGGGAGTCATCGAAATCAAACAGGATTGCACTTTTGTAGGCGTACTTGCTTCGAAAGTTGATGACCTTATTTATCTGATAAACAACAGTAAACTCAAAGCGAAGAAAATTCGGGTAAGTGAAATATAAATTTTAAAACGGCTTCACATTTCTGCGAAGCCGTTTTTTGAAATTTTTTAATTTATGCCAATGCATCAGCAACAACCTTAGACAACGATGTAGTTGGGCGACCTATTAATTT
>CAYNHC010000359.1:0-3445 GCA_964396705.1 uncultured Paludibacter sp. | reverse complement strand
ACATTGTCGCTACTTGAACTGAAATTATTGGAGGACCAAACCGGAGAATACAAAACACTTTCATTGTAAACCGGATTAAAACTCCAATAGTGCGGACGAATCGCATCCAACGAAGCATCGTACATTCCAACCAAAAGTTCGGCTGCCTTTTTATCTTTTACAGTTTCAGGAATGGTGATGGTCCATTCGGCTTTTTCGCCCGGTAACAATTTGTTGCGGAACACACTCAAAGCAGGTGTTAATTTCTTTTCTATCACTTTTCGGGTCAACTGAACTTGTTCTGTGAAAAACTTTTCGTCCTTCATAAATGTGAAATACACATTCACACCTGCACCATAAGCTTCTTTAAAAGGTATTTCGAAAGTTTTAATCTCGTCATTGAAAATCAGCCACTTGCTTTCCAAAATAGTATTGCCCTGCATAATTTCATACAAAACAGCCGTATTTTTGGTAGAAGTTCCAAATTGGATTTCTGCTTTTTCGCCTACCGCGCAAGAAGTTTTCGGCGTTAACAACCAAACGTATGATTTTACCGGCGGGCGTTTGTCTTCTGTACTGTACAACACAAAAATATTTTCGGTTTTCACTTCACTTCCAAAAGCATCTTTGGTTTTCAGTATCAATTTATATTGCGCCGACTTCCATTTTTTCATTTCTAATTTCAGACTTTTATCCGAAGTGTTGAACTGACCCGAAGCAATTTTTTCGGCATTTTTTGCTTCAACTTTATTATCCTTTTTATCAATATAATCAGCCAATTCCGCCATTCGATAAACTTCGTAATCAATCATCGAATTGAGTCTTTCACCATTGAGAGTTTCGGTATAAATATCAATTTTCGTTTCAGCATTTTTATCAATTTTATCCGGCACAGTGGCAATGATAAACAAGGATTTATCGCCCAACGAAACCGATTGTTCACCTTGTTGCGTTTCACCTTTCGGGTCGGTTACATCTGCTGAAATAGTGTAGGTGTAAAAATTGCCGCGCCATGAATCAGAAGCAGTTTTGGGCTTTTCGGGAACAAACGAAACCTCAAACTTTCCATCGGCATCCGAAACCGCAGTGCCGGTTGCAATTTCCGTTGCGGGTTCGCTCCACCACCAACAAAACCGGTGCGAATTACGGGTTACACGATAATTCACTTTGGCATCACCAATATTATAACCGGCGTACGCTTTCACAACTCCTTGTACAGTGACTTTTTCTCCGAAACGAATTTCTGCTTTCGGTCTTTCCATCGTTACTTCAAAAGTAGGTCGCTTGTATTCTTCCACCCAAATAAATTGAGATCCGTACTTTGATTGGATGCTGAACTGACCATTCAATCCGCCATCGGGTAAAATAAACTCGCCGGCGAACGAACCGAACTCATTTGTTTTGAATGATTTTGAACTTACTTTTTGATTGTTCGCATCGTAAAGTGTAACTTCATAAGTTGAAAATTTATCAATCTCGTTGCGCTTTTTATTGGCATAATAAGCTATTCCCTTGAAATAAACCTTTTGTCCCGGACGATAAATGGAACGATCGGTGAAAATATCGAGCCGTGGTGTTTCGCTATTCGAAGGAATACTATTGTAAAAATTAGCATACGAAACCGTTGAAAAATAAACATCCTTTCCGCGTTCAAAAAAGATTTTCGTTTCGTAATAATTGGTACTGAAGGGAATTTTACACAAGCCTTCGCTGTCCGATTTGGATTTGCTTTTTAATTCATAGGTGTAGCCATTACCCGTCCATTTGGGTTGGTAAACATTTACCTGAACCCCTGCTTGTTGTAGTCCTGTTTCGCGGTCGAGTACATATAAGTTTTGCATATGGGCAACATTCACACGCTGCATAAACCCAAAATCGGTAACAATAAACACGGTATTCGTCACTTTTTCTTTGTCAGTATTTCCTTTTTCGGCCACACTCATTTCGTAAATTCCATACTCTTTCGATTTGAGAGTGAAGGTCGTATCAGTAGCTCTAAAATTTGGATCGGCTTTAATTTTCAGTTCGCTTGTTTCAAGCAAAGTGCGATTCGGATAATTTGCATTCCTGTTTTGTCTGTTTTGCTTAAATGTAAAATACTCCAGTGCTGTGGCATTGATACGATAAGTTTTGATTTGCAAAGCAGTGATATTAGCAGAATTCAAATTCAACACCAGGTTTGAAGTGGGTTTAAGTACTTCGTTGTGATTTACGTTAAGTGATTTTTGAGTTATTCTTTTTTGAATATTCTTCAATAAATCAATGCGTTTGTAGTTGGGGAAGCGTTTGATTCCATCTGCACAAATATCATAAACAGTTCTTTTAAACCCGTTAAATTCGGCTGTTTCAGCACTTTTATTCATGTAATAATCAGCCTTTTCCGCTAATATTTCGACAACAAAATCATTGGTTTTATATTTTTGCTCTAATTCATTTAATGCTTTCAAATACAAATCATTATTTTCGGTTGCATTTTTTACATATTGCAATCTGTCGAGATCGGCATAAATCAGCGCTTCGGGATTTTTGTCGGTACTATGAAAAGTTATTAATTGCTGATAAGTTCCAACAATCTTATTTTCAACTGATTTAGTAAAAGTTGAATCTAATTTGTAATTAATGAATTCATTGGCAGGAGCAAAATAAATTTCCGACGACAGCGGATTTTTTAACTCAGTAGCTTGAGTAATTTCATTCAGGATATCAATTTTTCGATACGCCAGAAAATCGAAAAGTGTAGGTTGTAACTTTCGGCTATCATTGCCAGGTTCGAGCAATGCAGCGAATTTCAATGCATCGGTTTTTTGCAATTGCACGCTGTTTTGCAACGACACATCCAATAGGGTGGTTATTTTATCATAGAAAATATTCTTAGTCCATTCCGTTATATCTTCGGGAACAAACCCAACCACTTCGGTACGCTTATTAATTGTCCACAAATTATTTTGGTAATATTGAGCGTACAATTCAGCTGTCATCGAAAACAGCAGCGATTTTTCATTTATATCCTTTGTTTTTTCGGCATAACTTTCAAAATCCTCTATAAGTTCAGGTGCTTTATCAGGGTCTTTTTCCAGAGTAAAGCGCATTTTGTAAATGGTAGCTTTAATCAGTTGCTGCACATTTTTTTCATTAGTTGCTTGTTTTACTATTGCATCTAATTCCTTTAATGCCGATTCAGGGATCTGTTTTTCAGCGAGTTCCTCAATTTTTTGCCATTGTTTTTCGTAACTGAATACAGTTTTTTTCTGTGCCATAATAATGCCGGCCACCATCAGGGTTGCCACCGAAAATAAGATAACTAAGTTTTTCATAAATGATTTTTTAATTTCAGGAAAATGATTTGACAAATATAATACCATTTAAAGATTTTAAGTATTAGGAAATTAATAATGTCGCACTATTGTGTTGTAAAGGAAAAGAATGGAACGCGGATAAACGCTGATATAACGGATTAAAAAACGGA
>CAYNHC010000358.1:0-3451 GCA_964396705.1 uncultured Paludibacter sp. | reverse complement strand
ATGATTTAACTGTTAATGCACTAACACAAGCAGTAACTGGTTTGACCAATCATACGAATTATTATTATCGTGTTCGTGCAGTGGGTGCAAATGGAACTAGTGCAAACTCGAATGTAATATTGGTTTATACCGGAGAAAATTATCGATCAAAAACCAATGGAAACTGGAATGAATTAAGTACATGGGAAATTTCTTCCGATAATACTACTTGGGTAGATGCTACCGTATTACCATCCGCAACAAGTTCAACAGTTACAGTTCAAAGTGGTGATGAAGTTGAAATTATTGATAATACAAGTGTGAATACAATTATCGTCAACCCCAACGGAAAACTTACATTAAATAATTCAAAAACTCTTACTGTAGCTAAAATGGTTATAGAAAGTAGCAGTACAGGTACCGGAACTTATGTAGATGAAAACACAGGAACAGGTTTACCAGCAATTGCTGCTACTGTTCAGCAAAATCTGAATGCTTATCATAGCTGGTATATGAGTTCACCTTTTGATGGTACAGTAATTCCGGTTGATAATAATACCTTGAGTCCGGCACTTATTCAAAATTATAATGAAACGAATAATACATGGCCTTTAGCCACAGCCACTGGAATGGCACCCGGTATTGGTTATATGGTGAATCCCGGAACTACCGGTGGAGCATCTACGCTTAGTTTCAGTGGAACAGCGTTGAACAATGGTCCAATTTCCGTTACATTGTCGCGCACCACTGCAAATACTTTAAAACCCGGATTTAATTTGGTTGGTAATCCATATCCATCTTATGTGAATATTTTTAAAGTATTCGATACGGATGCAGTTAATGGAATTAACTATGATCCTACAAAAGGAGCAGTTGATGACGATATTAATATTTTACCTACATATTGGTATCGTACAAAATCTGCTACCACTGGTTGGGGTTGGGATACTTATAATATTGCTGGTCAAATCTCTACAACTTCAACGAGTGGTTTAGCAATTTCTGATTTAATACCTCCTATGCAGGCATTCTGGGTAAGAGTTAAAAATGTATCAACTAATACACCATTTAACTTTACAAATGCATTACGTGCACATAAAGATGTTGCTACTAATTTATTCCGTGCTCCTGCAGCCCAAACAGCTTTGAATCAAATTCTTCGCCTTCAGGTTGCCGGAAACAGCATTACCGATGAGTCGGTGATTTATTTCAATGACAATGCTGCAAACGGTTTCGATATGTACGATTCACCAAAAATGATGAACGGTGCTGCTTCTACAGTTCCTGATATGTACACCACAGCCGGAACAGAACAGTTGGTTATCAATGGTATGAATAATATTCCTTACAATACCGAAATACCATTGTATTTCAAAGCCAATGCTTCTACAGCCGCTTCGTTTACACTTAAAGCGAGTGAAATCAGCAATTTCGAAGAAAGTACCCCTGTGTATATTAAAAATAACCTTACAGGTGAATATCAATTGATATCGGATGGTTTGGATTATACGTTTAATACAATCGACGCTATAGCTGATCCTGCATTTAGTTTGATTATCAAAGCACCGGGCGCAGTAACAGATCTCACTAATTCGGATGATCAACAGGTGTTGATTTATGCTAATGTTAACCGTCAGATAATTGTTACGTGTAAAGAAGCGATGAATGTAATTTCGGTTTACAATGCAGTAGGTCAGAATGTCTTTACTGGTAAAACCAATAAAACCACCACTGTAATTGATAATTCATTTACTCCGGGTGTATATGTGGTAAATGTAAATAATGTAAGTAAGAAAGTGATTGTAAAATAACCTCACCCCCGACCCCTCTCCTTGAGGAGAGGGGGGAAGAGGCTACAGTTGTATGAAATCATAAATAATAATTAAAGCAATATAACACATATATATATGAAGAATTCAAATATAGAAAAAGAAATGACACCAGGTTTGAGGGTTTATCAAACACCAAGTATTGATAATATTATTTTGGACAATGAAATATCATTGATTTTGGCCTCTGATCCGCCGATAGGTCCGGGGGAGGTTAAAAACAATGTGGCGCCGGATTATTTTAATAACGATCCGTTTGTAAATGCATAATGAGTCTTAACTCTACTCTCTAACACCCTCCCGATAAATCGGGATAAATGGCAGATGAATAAGAAACAGTCCCTGAGTAATCGGGGACTTTTTTGTTGTAGGGAATTTTCAAAACATCGAAGATTTTTGAAAGTTTCTTTTGAATTCGAAGATAAAAACAAGAAACGTTTTCAAGTCTTTAGGGATAGCTATCGGGGTTGAAAATTTAAGTTGAGAAGGTTATTGAAAAATAAGAAACGTTTTCAAATCTACGATGTTGAAAAGTTTTGTTGAAAATTCGGTCAGACCTTGAAACTGACAGACAGAAATGTCCTGAATTTCTCGATTTCTGATAATTATATTACTTTTGCAAAAAAAAACAGAAGATATGATTCGTATAATTGCCATACCTTTTTCCATACTGGCATATATCTGGTATTTATTTGTACTTTGCATTTTTCATCCAATTCAATGGATATGTTTCAATGTATTTGGATATCAGGCGCATAAAGTCAGTATCGATTTAATGAATTATTTCCTAGTCAGCACTTTGAAAATATTATTATCGACTGCCGTATATAAAAACATAGAACTAATTCCCGATGGAAAACCAATCATATTCGTTGCTAATCATCAGGGAATGTTCGACATAAATGGTATGGCATGGTTTTTACGTAAATTTCACCCTAAGTTTGTCAGTAAAATAGAGCTGGGCAAAGGTGTTCCAAGTGTTTCGTATAACCTGCGCCATGGGGGTTCAGTGCTTATCGATCGCAAAGATCCCAGACAAGCTTTACCTGAATTGAAAAAGATGGGAGAATACATTCAGGAACATGGTAGATCTGTGATAATTTATCCCGAAGGTACCCGATCGAAAAACGGACAACCCAAGACCTTTGCTCCTAACGGTTTGAAAATTTTATGCAAATATGCACCTGATGCATTTGTGGTGCCAATTACCATCAATAACTCCTGGAAAGTTTTCAAATATGGCTCGTTCCCTCTTGGATTGGGTAATAGAGTAACCTATACCGTTCATCCACCTATTTCGGTAAAAGAAACTGATTTTAATACATTATTCCTGAAAGCAGAAAAAGCAATAAAAGAGGGGATTGAATAGAGTATTCTCTATCGGATGAATTAGTCAATATCTACCACTACATTAATAGATATTTTACTTTCTAATATTAAGCCTTTAAAACCAGTCGATAATATAATTATCTGACTGGTTTTATTTATATGCCTACCCTCTATTGTTTTTTACCTCACCCCCAGCCCCTCTCCAAGGGGAGAGGGGAGTAGCTTACTACAAGTATATAAGTTATCGCAGCCATTTATATATTAGTCATTATACAAGTTATATGTATCTGATAAATTGAACTTTATATTTAAGA
>CAYNHC010000357.1:0-3483 GCA_964396705.1 uncultured Paludibacter sp. | reverse complement strand
GCGACAAGGCGAATGCGGGCGCAAAACCCGCTAAGTGCACGTCAGCCAGCCTGTGCCCATAGGCGTGTGTTAGGGGGTCGTAGTTTTCATTTTTAATATGTAATTGTCGCTATTCTTTAATGATTTTCCCTGATTTTATCTGTTTGTTGTCCATCGTCAAGCGATAAAAATAGATCCCTCTATTTAAATTCTCTAAACTTATGATATTACTATTTGCATTCAACTCTGTTGTTTTAATTGTTTCTCCTTTAGCATCTAATAACTCAAATGAGTAGGAACGAGAAAAGTCATTCATATAAACATAAATTCTATCAGCTATTGGGTTTGGATAAACTTTTATTTCTGGCAATTCTGACAAATCATTAATATCTGTGAGCAACAGTGGAGTTCCCCATGTCGATGAGTCTTTTTTATAATATACTTGTTGAGTATTATCGTAACTTTGCCATTCCCAACATCCACCACTCGAAGCTATCAGTCCCCTTCCTTTTGCATATGAAGTATAATTACATGCATCATCAATTACATTTGATCTGTGCCAACAATCATTTTCTTTAAAATACATTACGGGAGAACTATTATTACTAAAGCTTGGATAAACTACCAACATTGAACTATCATTTTGAAATACCGGAATACCTGGTTCTTGATCGAACTCAGTATTTTTATAAACGATATTGGTAACTTGTTGATTGTCATAAGTCGTTATATAATCACTTGAAGTGTTCTGCTTATATTTGAGTAAACTTTCAATATGCTCAGTGTATCGTATTGAATCCTCAAAGTTTTCTCTCTTTATTATACGTTTTATATATTTTTTTTCATGGGCACTTCCCCCTAGCATTAACGAATTTGAGGAATTAATATAATGAAATTCATCCCCTTCTTGAAAGTCAAACACATCAAACCATTTTATAGTATGTTGTCCCATTTCTGGGTTTGCTAGTCCAATAAGATCTAAATTCTTTGTAATATAGTAAGCTGGTCTGAATTTGACAGTAGGGAAATGTGTGAAATTTAATGTTTTTGTCAGACCAAAATGTTTACTGATTGAGATTGTAGCTCCTTCAAGTTCGTGTGGCTGGGGTTTCATTGTATTGTCGTAAACATGCAAAGTAATAGTCTTAACCGAATCTATAACACCCAAAACAGTAATCGTATCCAAATTGGTTACTGTTGCAGTAATTGTAATGTCAGGTTTTTGAAATAAATTCCAATTTTCATTTAATGCTGCATTTGTTTTTATTTTAACGGTGTCGTTTTCGTCGTTGAAAAAATAGTTCCATTCGTCATTAATAATAATTTTTTTTCCAGCCCAACCGCCTCCAAAGGGATCATAGCATTCATCTCCAATTAGTTGTAAGGCTCTGGAAGGAAATAGAATGGAGTAGTTATTGAACTTGCAAGAATCAATTTTAAGTGTTTCTACCAAATTATACTCTCCCTGAAAATATGCTGTTCTGTTAGAGTAAACAGTTTGATAACCATTTTGAGATTGAAGAGAAATCGTTGTGAGTAAAACTAAGAGAATTAAAGATAATTTTTTCATACTTTTTTAATTTAAATGTTAGTCTGTATTTTTTTTACTATGCCCCCTAACGACCGAGGCTATGGGCATTTGGCGGTTTGCGGGAGCATTCGCTGTCGAACCGCTACAAAAGTAAAAGCGGGAGCAAAGCCTCCAAAGTGCGATACTCCCGCCAATGACCATAGGCGTGTGTTATGTGTAGTTATTTTTTTGTTTTCGGTTGTATTGTTGCTGAATTGAGTTTCACAAGTTTATCCCAGTCTATCGCTCCGTCGTTATCACAAAAGTCTGTTGTAAATTCTTTCGTGAATTTGTTAATCATTTGCGAATATGACTTCATAAAATCATCGTTTCGTTCTTTTGCTTTATGACCTAGAGGTTCAATAAGTTCTGTGTATAGATTTGTCTCACCAGATATAAATTCCCAAAATTTCTGACCACAATACTTAAAATAATCTCCTTTGTCAGCTTGATTGTCCCTGCCATAGCAACAGCCATTTACAGCTACGATATTCATTTTAGAGTTGCTTGTTCTTAGAGTTTTTTTTGCAGTTTTAAAGTCTGCCACCATTTTAGCAATTTGAGAACTATTACCCCAATTTGGACCAGATTTGATTGTCACAATATATCTCGTGCTGTCATTGTCGAATTCAAGGTCAATGTTTGTTATCCCAGATTTACGGCCATCGTAAACTTTTCCGTTTATGAAAATCGCAAGTCCTTCTAACCAATCACCAAAAATAGTTTCTTCGTTTGAAGAAATATGAGCATCTACAATTCCTCTAACAATTTGGTCTGCTGTTAAAACATATTTGGCTTTGAAGAGATATGGATTCTTTCTTTTTAATACTTTTACCAATTTCAAATCGTCAAGACTTTGTATTCTTTTCTCGTGAAATGTACCGATATTTTTCTCAACGTACTGCGCTACATCCTGTATGTTTAGTTTTTTCATACTCTTTTTTGGGTTCAAATAAATATAGTTCTACTGGATTTAATTCGTTTTTTACCATTTCGTAATATTCAGGAATTATCTCAATTCCAATTGAATTTCTTTTCATTCTATTTGCAACAGTTAACGTTGTTCCCGACCCCATAAATGGGTCTAAAACAACATCATGCTCTTTTGTAAATAGTTTTATAAACCACTCAGGCAATTCTTCAGGAAAAGCTGCGCTATGATTTTTGTTATTACATTCAGTCGCCAAGTGCAAAACATTCGTAGGATAAGCCATCTCTCGGTCAATCCAGTTTGAAATGTTTTTTCCAAAACCACTTCCAACTTTTGAGTTGTCTCGAACTTTATCTGTTTCAGAAAGATTCTTCATTCGTGTTTTTTTCCAGTCGCCCATTGGTACCATAACTTCTTCTTGGTACATGTGGAAGTGTTTGGCTTTATTAAATTGCAAAAGTCTTTCCCATGAGTCACGAAAACGATTAGGCCACTTGCCTGGATAAGAGTTTTTCTTGTGCCACATAAATTCTTCAGTCCATAACCAACCTTGTTTTCGCATTGCGATAATAAGCTCCATTACATAAGTGCTGCGCTCACCATTAACAACCTTTTCTTTTATGTTCAATATGAAAGTTCCAGTTGGCTTTAACACTCTAAGTAGTTCTCCCGAAATCGGAAGAAACCATTCAACATATTTGTCAGGGTGTACACCACCGTAAGTACTTTTACGTTGGTCAGCATATGGTGGTGAAGTTACAATTAAGTCCACAGAATTGTCAGGGATCTTTTTTAATTCCTTTTTACAGTCGCCAAGAAATAATTCAGTCGTAATTTTCATATTTTGTCTTATCTTATTCTGCAAAGATAATATATATTTTCGTTGTTCTTTCTGTCATTTTCGTAATTGTCTATGACGCTGATTTTTTTATTTTTTAAAATTACACATAACGACCGAGGCTATGGGCTTTGGCGGTCTGCGGGCGAATTTCCTGTCGCAATA
>CAYNHC010000356.1:0-3509 GCA_964396705.1 uncultured Paludibacter sp. | reverse complement strand
AAAATAATCAGAAAAATTAAGTAAATAATATGAGCCGTTCGTTAAAAAAAGGACCTTTTATAAATCTGAAGCTCGAGAAAAAAGTTTTAGCCATGAATGAAGGCGGTAAAAAAACCGTTGTTAAAACATGGTCTCGTGCTACAATGATTTCACCTGATTTTGTGGGTCACACAATAGCCGTTCACAATGGAAATAAATTTATACCCGTGTATATTACCGAAAATATGGTAGGTCACAAGTTAGGCGAATTTTCTCCTACTCGTATCTTCCGCGGTCACGGTGGTAAGAAGAAATAATCCATTGAATTCATAAACAGAAAAAAATAAAAATTTCGAAAAGATGGGTGCTAGAAAAAAAATATCAGCTGACGCAAGAAAAGAAGCCAACAAAAATCTTTATTTTGCTAAGCTAGTAGGTGTTCCTACTTCACCACGTAAAATGCGCCTTGTGGCGGATATGATACGGGGTATGGAAGTAAACAAAGCGTTGAGTGTACTGAAGTTCTCTTCAAAAGAAGCTTCAGGAAAACTAGAAAAATTACTAAAATCAGCAGTTGCGAACTGGGAAGCCAAAACGGAACAAAAAGCTGATAATGCTAATTTATATGTAAGCAATATTTATGTGGATTCAGCTACAATGCTGAAACGTTTACGTACAGCCCCTCAGGGTCGCGGTTATCGCGTTCGTAAACGTTCGAACCATGTAACAATATTTGTAGATACCAAAATTACTAACGATAACGAAAATTAATTGCTCGATGGGACAAAAAATTAATCCGATAAGTAACCGCTTAGGAATCATTCGTGGATGGGATTCAAACTGGTACGGTGGAAACAATTATGGTGATACCATACTTGAAGATCACAAAATCAGAAAATACCTGAATGCCCGTCTTGCAAAAGCAAGCGTATCGCGTATCGTTATCGAACGTACGTTAAAATTGGTAACTATTACTGTATGTACTGCACGCCCCGGTATTATTATCGGAAAAGGTGGTCAGGAAGTTGATAAGCTGAAAGAAGAATTGAAAAAGGTAACTGATAAAGATATCCAAATCAATATCTTCGAAATCAAACGTCCGGAATTAGATGCAGTTATCGTTGCAAACAACGTAGCACGTCAGGTTGAAGGTAAAATCGCTTACCGTCGTGCAACTAAGATGGCAATTGCCTCTACTATGCGCATGGGAGCTGAAGGTATCAAGATTCAATGTTCAGGTCGTTTAAATGGAGCTGAAATGGCTCGCTCCGAAATGTATAAAGAAGGTCGTACACCTTTACATACTTTCAGAGCTGATATCGATTATGCTCATGCCGAAGCTTTAACTAAGGTAGGTATTATCGGAATCAAAGTTTGGATTTGCCGTGGAGAAATCTATGGTAAAAAAGACTTGGCACCAAACTTCACAGCTTCAAAAGAATCTTCACCACGTGGTGGTGATCGTTTCAATGATCGTGGAAACGACCGTGGAGGCAAAGGTTTTAAAAAGAGAAAAAAATAACTGTTATAAATGAATTTGATTTAAGGAAATTATGTTACAACCGAAAAAAACAAAGTTCAGGAGACAGCAAAAAGGGCGCATGAAAGGAAATGCCCAAAGAGGTAATCAGTTAGCGTTCGGATCTTTTGGAATAAAATCGTTAGAGTCTAAATGGTTAACTGGTCGTCAAATTGAAGCTGCCCGTATTGCTGTAACCCGTTATATGCAACGTCAGGGTCAAATCTGGATTCGTATATTCCCTGATAAACCAATTACCAAAAAACCAGCCGAAGTTCGTATGGGTAAAGGTAAAGGTGCACCAGAAGGTTTTGTCGCTCCAGTTACACCAGGACGTATGATTTTTGAAGTAGAAGGCGTAAGCTTCGAAATTGCAAAAGAAGCATTGCGTTTAGCTGCACAAAAACTACCCGTAACTACAAAATTTGTAGTAAGACGTGATTATGATTCAACACAAAATGCGTAAGGAAAATGAAAACAAGAGAAATAAAAGAATTAACAACTAAAGAGGTTCAAGAACGTATGGATGCTGAAAAAGAGCACTTAACCCGTTTGAAATTGAATCATGCAATTTCTCCGCTTGATAATCCATCGCAAATTAAAGTGGTGCGTAGAACCATAGCTCGTTTTGCGACAGAGTTACGTCAGCGTGAAATTAATCAATAAAAAATTAAACTCTGATGGAAAGAAATTTAAGAAAAGAAAGAATGGGTATCGTTTTCAGCAACAAAATGGATAAAACCATTACAGTAGCTGTAAAATGGAAAGAAAAACACCCAATTTATGGTAAATTCGTTAACAAAACGAAGAAATATCATGCTCATGACGAAAAAAATGAATGTAATATAGGAGACACTGTACGCATCATGGAAACCCGTCCGCTGAGTAAATTAAAAAGATGGAGATTAACTGAAATTATCGAAAGAGCTAAGTAATTATGATACAACAAGAATCAAGACTCGTAGTAGCCGATAACAGTGGCGCAAAAACTTGCCTCTGTATACGTGTATTAGGAGGTACCAGCAAACGTTATGCTACCCTTGGCGATATCATTGTTGTTGCTGTGAAGAGTGTAATCCCTTCGGCTGACATCAAAAAAGGTATCGTATCGAAAGCAGTTATTGTACGTACAAAAAAAGAAGTTCGTCGTCCAGATGGATCTTATATTCGTTTCGACGATAATGCATGTGTGTTGTTAAACAATGCTGGTGAAATACGCGGAAGCCGTATATTCGGTCCTGTAGCCCGTGAATTGCGTGCTACTAATATGAAAATCATTTCACTTGCACCAGAAGTGCTTTAATCTTCGAAAAACAAATTAGAGATGAGTAAATTACATATAAAAAAGGGTGATACCGTTTACATAAATACCGGAAAGAACAAAGGAAAAACCGGTCGTGTGTTGGTTATCAACGTAAAGGAACAAACCGCAATTGTTGAAGGTTGGAATATGGTCTCAAAGAGTACCAAACCAAACGCAAAAAGTCCACAAGGTGGTATTAACAAGATTGAAGCGCCAATTCATATTTCAAATTTGAATCCTGTAGAAAAAGGAAAACCGGTTCGTGTAGGTCGCAAATTGAATGCCGAAGGTAAATTGGTGCGTGTTTCTAAAAAGTCAGGAGAGGAAATCTAAGAATGAATACAGCAAATTTAAAACAAGATTATAAAGAACGTATAGTTCCGATTTTAATGAAAGAATTTGGTTATAGTTCTGTTATGCAGGCTCCAAAACTTGAGAAAATCGTTTTAAACCAGGGTTTGGGTATCGCTGTTGCCGATAAAAAAATTATCGAAGTAGCAATAAACGAAATGACTACAATTACAGGTCAAAAAGCTGTTTCAACCATTTCGAAGAAAGATATTTCTAACTTTAAGGTTCGTAAAAAAATGCCTATCGGTGTACGCGTAACTTTACGTGGAGAACGTATGTACGAATTTTTGGAACGACTTGTAAAAGTTGCTCTTCCACGTGTTCGTGACTTTAAAGGTATTGAAAACAAATTGGATG
>CAYNHC010000355.1:0-3555 GCA_964396705.1 uncultured Paludibacter sp. | reverse complement strand
TTAATAAAGAAATTAGAGACAGAAACTAATAACAAAAACTTTGCAATCGGTAAGATTCAATTTACTTTTGAACTATACCAAAATTAAATTATAATTTTGTAAATTTGCACTTCTTTAAAAAAAATGGTACAATGAATAAAATAATCAGTAAAGAGTATTTTTCGGATAAGGTGATTCAATTTAAAGTAGAAGCGCCTCTGATTGCAAAATCGCGAAAAGCAGGACATTTTGTAATGGTAAAAGTGGGTGAAAAAGGCGAACGAATTCCCTTAACCATAGCTGATGCCGATTTACAAAAAGGCACCATAACTTTGGTAGTACAGAAAATGGGAGTTTCCTCCACTAAGTTATGTGATTTGAACGAAGGTGACTTTATTACTGATATGGTTGGACCGCTTGGTAAAGCAACTCACATTGAAAAGTTTGGCACTGTGGTTTGTGCATGTGGTGGTGTGGGAACAGCGCCAATGATGCCGATTGTTGCTGCTTTAAAAGAAGCCGGAAACAAAGTAATAACCGTTCTGGCTGCCCGCACCAAAGATCTGATAATCTTGGAAGAACAAATGCGTCATTTATCAGACGAAGTAATTGTAATGACCGACGATGGATCATATGGAAATAAGGGATTAGTTACAAATGGTGTTGAATCGGTAATCAACCGCGAAAAAGTAGATTTGTGCGTTACGATAGGTCCTGCCATTATGATGAAGTTCGTGAGTCTGCTTACAAAAAAATATGAAGTTCCGACCCTTGCTTCGCTCAACACTATTATGGTTGATGGAACCGGAATGTGTGGCGCATGTCGTGTAAGTGTTGGCGGCAAAACAAAATTCGTTTGCGTAGATGGACCCGAATTTGACGCTCACTTAGTTGACTTCGACGAAATGTTGATGCGCTTGAGTGGCTATAAAGATATAGAACGCGAAGAAATGGAGAAATTTGAATGTGCAAGCGGAGCTAATCGTTAAAGATTTCGGGTTTCACGTTTCGGGTTCAGTTCACCTATTTTCTTATTTTCCAATTTCCAATTTCTTAATTTCTTATTTCTTAATTCCTAATTTTCAGACAAACAAATCAACCAACATATGAATCTAACAGAAGAAAGAGCACAGGAGTGGCGCGCAGAATTGCGCAATTCAATGAAAGCCAAAGACAGAACCGACATTCCTCGTGTTCACATGCCCGAACTTGATGCAACATACCGTAGCCACAGTCGCAAAGAAGAAGTTAACCTCGGATTAACTGCCGAAATGGCAATGCAAGAAGCCAAACGATGTATCGATTGTGCAAAACCAAGTTGCATGGAAGGTTGTCCTGTAGGAATTTATATTCCGAAATTTGTTAAGCAAATTGAAAAAGGTGATTTTGCCGGTGCTGCTAAAACGCTTAAAGAAACATCAGCGCTACCTGCAGTTTGCGGACGTGTTTGTCCTCAGGAAAAACAATGTGAAGAACTTTGCATTCATGTAAAAATGAATAAAGAATCTGTAGCAATCGGTCATTTGGAGCGTTTTGCTGCCGATTATGAAAGAGAAAGCGGCAATATTTCTATTCCTGAGTTATCAGCATCAAATGGTATTAAAATAGCTACTGTAGGCTCAGGACCGGCGGGTCTTTCGTTTGCAGGCGATATGGCAAAATTGGGTTACGACGTAACCGTTTTTGAAGCATTACACGAAATTGGTGGCGTTCTAAAATATGGAATTCCTGAATTTCGTTTACCCAATGCCATTGTGGATGTTGAAATTGAAAATCTACGCTCCATGGGCGTGAAATTTATCAACAATTGTATCGTAGGTAAAACCATAACGATTGAAGATTTGAAAGAAGAAGGTTTTCAGGGAGTTTTCGTTGGCAGCGGCGCCGGATTACCGAAATTCATGAACATTAAGGGAGAAAATTTAGTGGGTGTAATGTCGTCGAATGAATACCTGACCCGTGTAAATCTGATGGATGCAGCAAGTGATGACTCGGACACACCAGTACTGAAAGGTAAAAAAGTAGCGATAATTGGTGGCGGAAACACAGCCATGGATTCAGTTCGCACAGCCAAACGACTTGGTGCTGACCAGGCTATGATTGTTTATCGTCGATCGGAAGAAGAAATGCCGGCTCGTCTCGAAGAAGTTAAACATGCCAAAGAAGAAGGCATTATTTTTATGACACTCCGCAACCCGATTGAATATATCGGAAATGCACAGGGACGAGTAACTCACATGGTTCTTCAGGTGATGACCCTTGGTGAACCTGATGCATCGGGGCGCCGCTCTCCTATTGAAGTACCCGGCGAAACAGAAACTTTTGAAGTTGATGAAGTAATTGTTAGCGTTGGCGTTTCACCCAATCCGCTTATTCCTCAGTCGGTCAAAGGACTCGAAGTTACAAGGTGGGGAACTGTTGTGGTTAATAATGACACCATGCAGTCCACTATTCCACTCATTTTTGCCGGTGGTGACATTGTGCGTGGTGGCGCTACAGTTATTCTGGCCATGGGCGATGGACGTCGGGCAGCTAAATCAATGGACGAGTGGATAAAAAATAGTTGATAGTTGACAATTGATAGTTGACAATTGATAGTTGATAGTTGATAGTTGATAGTTGATAGTTGACAATTGTATAACAGCAATAGAAAATAAATAAAACACAAACCCGCTTTGAATAAGTTCAAAGCGGGTTTTAAGTTTAATACAAATATGATGTTATGAATAGAATGATGCATTAATCAAAAAATATTGCTGTATTATTTCCTATTGCCATCGATTTTTTCTCAATTTCTTCATTTTTCATTTTTCATTTTCAATTATTCATCTACCATCCCCATTTCACTTTTACAAAAACATTTCTACCGGGTTCAAGTCGGTTAATGCCTCTGGTGGTTGATAAATGATTATAATAAGCAGTATTCAAAAAATTATCGGCTCCGGCAAATAATTGTAAATATGAATTTTTTAACACAAACGGAACTGAGTGTATATCAAAATTAAAAATTACATGACCCTTTGTTGTTGGTTCTTTTGCTGCAACCTGATTTTGATCAGCTGCGGCCAAAACTGTCAAAGCAGTTTCGAACTTTTTTTCCATTCGATAGTTTAACGAAAACTCACCATGCAAAGGCGGAATCTGTGGCAGAAAAGTATTGGTGTTAATATCCCGTGCTCTTGTATATGATGCATTTGAGATAATCCAAAACTGCTTTGACAAAATCCAATTCAACTCAACTTCTGCTCCTGTAAACATGGCTTCGTCCACATTTGTATTGATTAATCTTTCAGAAATAACGCCTCCATTAGAATATATCTCGGATTTTTCTGTGATTAAATCAAACAAATAATTAGCAAACAAATCAACATCTACTTTTAAATTATTATTTCGATATGTATAATTCAGGTTCGAAAAAAATCCTTTTTCGGGTTTCAATCCCGGATCTCCAACCCGCAAAGTTCCTGCCTGATCAATGTATTTAAATCTTTCTTCGATAGATGCTGCCCGATAAGCATTAGCCAACGAAAGCACAAATCTGTGTTGTTTTAATGGTGTGTATTCCAAATCAATATG
>CAYNHC010000354.1:0-3589 GCA_964396705.1 uncultured Paludibacter sp. | reverse complement strand
AGCATGGTGAAACCGATTATCTGAAACAAGGAGTTGGTTATTTGCGTGCCAATGGTATTCAGATTGATTTCGCCGAAGTGCACAATCACGGCGGTGCAGGATGCACTTCAAAACCTGTAGCAGCGCCTGTGCAACATCAACATGCTGGTGGCGGATGCCCCGGAAGTAGGGAAATGAGCTTCGGGGCTCCAAAACCTGCAACAACAGGTTTTACAATGGCTTCTGCTCCTGTCTCAGTATCTTCCTCTGCCTCTCAATTACGTCAGTGGCCGGTACAATTGCATTTGCTGAATCCAGAAGCAGCTTATTTCCGCAGTGCGGATGTAGTGTTGGCAGCCGATTGTGTGGCTTTTAGTTTTGCCGATTTTCACAACCGATTCCTTGCCGGAAAAACGCTGGCCATTGCTTGTCCGAAATTAGACACAAACAAAGAGGCTTATGTCGAAAAGCTGAAAGCCATGATTACTAATTCTCAAATCAATACACTTACAGTTATCATTATGGAAGTTCCATGTTGTGGTGGATTGCTCGGCCTGGCTCAAAAAGCTGTTGCGGAAGCCGGACGCAAAATTCCTGTAAAACTGGTTGTCGTAGGAATAAAAGGAGATGTACTGAAGGAAGAGTGGGTTTGAAGAATTTACAATCAAAATATTTACTATTTCTTAATTTACCATTTACAATCCAAGATATTCACAATTAAATCAGTTACTATTTACTATTTAAAAAACATTAAATGGTAAATAAAAAAATAATCAATAATAATAATCCTTCATTTACCAATAAATAGTAAATGGTAAATGAACTAATAGTCAATAAAATTATGAACATGTTTTGCTATCAATGCCAGGAGGCAGCCAAAGGGTCGGGATGCGAGGTTAAGGGAGTTTGTGGAAAAACTCCCGAAGTATCAGCGCTACAGGATTTATTAATCTATCAACTGAAAGGTCTCTCACATTACACCTCCGCTTTACGTTTACTCGAAATAGAAAACGAAGCTGCCAACCTCTTTATCACCGACAGTCTGTTTATGACTATCACCAATGCGAATTTTGATTACGAACGCTTTGTAAATCGTATTCGTGAAGGATTCAAACTCCGCTCTCAACTGAAGGCTACTTTGCTCGAAAATAAAGTAAGTCTCGAAAAAACCGAATTACTTACATGGACAGCTGTTACAGCTACCGAAATGGAACAAATTGCCGCTAAAGTAGGCGTGTTGGCTACTGAAAATGAAGATGTGCGCTCTTTGCGTGAACTTACCATTTACGGATTGAAAGGGATGGCTGCTTATGTAGAACATGCTCAAAACCTGGGATACAACGACAATGAAGTGCATGCATTTATTCAACATGCATTGGTGGCTACCACCAACGATGCGCTCACTGCTGACGAACTTACGGCACTTGTGCTCGAAACAGGTAAATGGGGTGTAACAGTAATGGCATTGCTCGACAAAGCCAACACCACTTCGTACGGAAATCCTGAAATTACCAAAGTAAATCTTGGTGTTCGCAAAAATCCGGGTATTCTGATCAGTGGTCACGACCTGAAAGACATGGAGCAACTGCTGAAACAAACCGAAGGAACAGGTGTTGATGTTTATACCCACAGCGAAATGCTTCCTGCGAACTATTATCCAGCATTCAAAAAGTACAGCCATTTTGTAGGTAATTATGGTGGTGCATGGTGGAGCCAGGTTACTGATTTCGAAACTTTCAATGGTGTTATCCTCTTTACAACTAACTGTATTGTGCCTCCAAAAAGCACAGCAACTTATTCCGACCGTGTTTACACAACAGGTTCATCAGGTTTCCCCGCCTTTAAGCACATCGAAGAAGGAGCAAACGGACAACCGAAAGATTTTTCGCAGATGATAGCTCATGCAAAACAAATGGCTGCTCCCACCGAAATTGAAACCGGTGAGATAGTGGGTGGTTTTGCGCATGCGCAGGTTTTTGCTTTGGCCGATAAAGTGGTTGATGCAGTAAAATCAGGTGCTATCCGCAAGTTCTTTGTGATGGCCGGTTGCGATGGACGCATGAAAGGTCGTAACTATTATACCGAATTTGCTCAACAACTCCCCACCGATACGGTTATTCTTACGGCTGGTTGTGCAAAATACCGTTACAACAAATTGCCATTGGGCGATATAGGCGGAATTCCACGTGTATTGGATGCAGGGCAGTGTAACGATAGTTTCTCGTTGGTGATGATTGCCCTCAAATTGAAAGAAGTTTTCGAACTGAATGATATCAATGAGTTGCCAATTGCTTACAACATTGCATGGTACGAGCAAAAAGCCGTTATTGTGTTGCTTGCATTACTTCACCTGGGTGTGAAAAACATTCACCTCGGCCCTACATTGCCTGCTTTCCTTTCGCCCAATGTGGCCAATGTGTTGGTAAATGCATTCGGAATTGCACCTATCGGAAGTGTGGACGAAGATATGGCTTTGTTCTTGCCAAGTTTGGAGTTGGAAGAAAAATAATCATATTCAATAAAAAACTTAAAAAGGCTTCGAGTTTGATCTGCCCCCAAAAAGTTGGACGGATTAATAATTAGACATTAAGAGGACTGATTTCGGAACATAACCGGACTTAGTCCTTTTAGTTTATCTTTGATTCTAAAGTTGTTATAATAATAAATATAATTTTCAAGTTCAGTTTCAAAATGCTTTAAAGAAGAAAATTTCTGCAAATATAGCAATTCAGATTTAAGAATCCCAAAGAAGTTTTCCATAACTGCATTATCTAAACAGTTTCCTTTTCTTGACATGCTTTGAGTTATACCTTTGTTTTTCAAAGCATTTTGATAGGTTGCGTGTTGATAATGCCATCCCTGGTCGGAGTGTAAAATCAAGTTTGTATTGCCGTTTATATTTTTAATTGCTTTTGTGAGCATATTGGTAACCATTAGCAAGTTCGGACGTTCACTAATGGTGTAGCTAATTATTTCGCCATTATAAAGGTCTAAAATGGGAGATAAATATCTTTTCTGACCAAATAAAGCAAACTCAGTTACATCAGTCACCCATTTGCAGTTTGGAGCAGTAGCTACAAAATCTCGCTCTAGTATATTTCTGGCAAACTTACCCTGTTCAATTTAATCCATCTTACACCCTAATTTGCTTTCTGTAATTCCTTCATGAAAATCATAGTATTTTTTTATAAACATAAATTACGCACACCGACATTCGGTTATTCTTTAAAATTTAAAAAGCAATGGAGATAATAACAGACTTATATGCAGAAATAAGAAATAACAAAGTGCCGCGCATCATGAAAATTGCATAAATACTCAGATCTAACCTGAATATGGATTGAGTATAGGAGAAGTATAGGAGAAGTATAGGTAAGGTATAGGAGTAAATGTAAATATATACACAATTAATCTATAATTATACAAATCCAAGAATCAATAAATATTTAAAAATCATATATTATTGCCAATTTAAAAGCACAACAGATGAAAAACTTCGGCACAAAACTAATCTGGGGTGCTGGTGGTATTACCGTAGGGGGATTATTGATTGGGTTGCTGTTAGTTAAATAAAAAACTAAATTTAATATCAAATAAGTTAAATAGTTAA
>CAYNHC010000353.1:0-3592 GCA_964396705.1 uncultured Paludibacter sp. | reverse complement strand
ACGATTTTTAACCGCCTTCCTCTCTTATTTTTCGGCTCACCAGCCGAGGTCGCATACTGAAGAAGTGTACAAGTACAAAAAAAATGAATAAAAGTGTTTGACTTCGCCAGCTTCACTCGAAAAACTTACGCTCAAAAGGTTTAACCCCGATGGCGATCGGGACAAAACTCACACCGACGAAATACGTCGGTGCTCAAACAAGGACGATTTTTAGCGCATTTTTCACTTGTTTTTCGGCTCACCGGACAAGATCGGGCTGTAAATTGAAAGTATAGAATTTATGGAACATCATGCGGATAATTATCATATCTTATTTCGGTGAAGTAGAATTAAAAATTTCATATTACTGTTTCAATCCCAACATTAATTGGATTTATTTGTATATTTATACGGTTTTAAATCAACAAATAGTTTCTACTGAAAGAATATGCCGTTTTACTGATAAAATTTGTATATTCTTATATTCAATTCTATTTTTGCAAAAAATAGATGGGTCTCATTACCTAAGTTGATATTCCTCAAAAAATGCAAATCCCGATTGCAAAATCAAATTTATGAAAAATTATTTTATAAGTTCAGTAATATTTTTTCTGCTATTAAGTGGAAATATATTCAAACTTCATGCTCAAAACGACTTGAGTGTTGTTTTTCTTGATGGATCGAATGAACAAATTTCTATCAATTCCATCAATAATATTAAGTTTACTAATAACGGGATCAATATTAATCTCGGCTCAGGATCGACAACAGTTTATAGTATATCAACTATACGGAAACTGATTTTCAAAAATGCATCCGGAATTAATGAGTTGACGGATAATATACCACAAATTCAACTATACCCTAATCCTGTAAAAGACCAATTATTTTTTAAAAATACAAATCTCCCTGAAACGTATGTAACAATTTACAGTTTGGATGGAGTTGAAGTCAGAAATGAGCTCATTTCATCCACTACGAATAGCATTAATGTGAGTCAATTGCCTAAAGGGCTTTATATATTAAAAATCAATAACCAAGCCCTTAAATTTTCCAAATTATGAAAAAGTCATTTTTATTTATTGTTTTGGCTATTTGTGTTGTTACATTCTTAATTGCTGAAGAGAAGTTAAATATCTTCAAAGCAGACAAATCGGTTGAGAGTTTAAGTGTTTCAACCATTGACAGCATTAAATTCAGTAGCAACAACACTATTTTAGATATTTATAAAAACAATAATAGTATTTCGAATTATCTCATTTCGGAAATAGACAGTATTGATTTCACAGGCACTCCTGATACTATTAAAATTACGTATTCAGGTACAACTGTAATTATTGAAAATAAATTACAGGGAAATGGGGTTGATGTGACCTCAAATGGTGCTGATGTAACAGTTAATTCGACATTGACTGAAAACGAAGTGAAGTATGTTTTGTCGGGAAACTCTACAAGCGGATCTTTCAAAATATACAGTATGTTACGTTTTGAGTTAATATTAAATGGCGTAGCACTTACCAATCCGAATGGTCCTGCGATTAATATCCAATCAGGAAAACACATTGATGTTACATTACCGGCAGGAAAAGTAAATTCACTCACCGATGGAACTACCTATTCCGCAAGTACCGAAGATCAGAAAGGCACTTTTTTCAGCGAAGGCCAATTAATCTTTAGTGGAACGGGGACACTTAATGTTTCAGGGATTTCAGCACACGCCATTTGCAGCGATGATTATATCGAGATTGAAGGTGGAACAATTACAGTACCATCGGCTGTAAAAGATGCATTTCACAGTAATGGTCATTTTAAATTGAATGCAGGAACTCTAAATCTGACCGCAACAAGCGATGGTATTCAAAGTGAAAGCGGACAGGTAAAAATCAATGGAGGAAGCCTGACAACAGTAAATGCCGCAGCAAAAGGGAGTGGTATTAATTGTGACAGCACTTTATATATTACCGGTGGTACTATTGGCATGACTGTTAGCGGAAATCAGTCTAAAGGTATAAAATCGGGTGGTAAAATGGAATTAACAGGTGGTAAAATAAGCATCAACACATCAGGTGTTGCTGTTCTTGCTACATCTGGTTCAGGGTTTGATCCTTCCTATTGTACTGCAATAAAATGCGATACTGTTATCAATTTGAGCGGAAGTGACATAACTATTACTGCAACAGGTGTTGGAGGTAAGGGCATTTCATCCGATAATAATATTAATATTTCCGCCGGAACAATCAATGTAACCAACTCGGGAAACGGAGCAACTTACACCAACAGTCTTGGCGCATTGGATGCTTATACAGGTTCAGCCATTGAAGCAGATGGGAATATTTCTATTTCAGCCGGAAACATAACAATTATATCCTCGGGAACGGGAACAAAAGGAATTTCAGCAGATGGAACAAGCGTTTTTGGAGATACATCGAACTCACCGATTGTCAATATATCAAATACCGGAACTAAACTACTTGTTTCGGGAACTGCCAACTATACTACTGCGGTTTATGCCGAACCAAAAAACATTAAAAGTGATGGAAATCTGACCATTCAAAATGGTATTTTCACTTTATCATGCACCCAACAAGGTTCTGAATTGATCGATTGCGATGCTATTCTGAGTATTAATGGTGGAACGTTTACAATGACGTTGGGAGGAAATCAGTCCAAAGGATTAAAATCTACAGGAGCAATGCAACTTCTTGGAGGAACGATTGGTATCACTGCCACAGGCGGAGTTACTTTAGAAAATGTGGCAGCTGCAACGTTTGATCCTTCGTATTGTACTGCGATTAAAGGAATAGGAATTATTACTGTAAATGGAAGTAACATCACGATTACGCATACAGGGGCAGGAAGCAAAGGAATTTCAGGAGATGCCGCTATAAACATAATCAATGGAACTGTGAAAGTGACCACTTCAGGAGCAGGTGCAACCTATAAAAATTCAACCAATGTTACCGATGCTTATAGTGCCGCTTGTATAACCACTGATACTAATTTAAGCATTACAGGAGGATCGGTAACCTGTTCAAGTTCAGGAAGTGGAGGAAAAGGGATTTCAACAACAGGAAGTGTAACCATTGGAAGTTCAACAGAAAGCCCCACTGTAACTCTCACAACAACAGGTGCTACTTTTACCGTATCAGGGTCAGATTTATGCCATCCAAAGACTTTAGTGAGCGATGGTGCTATAACTATTAATAATGGAATAAACACCTTTTCTTCTACAGATGATGCCATTCATTCTGAAACTTCATTAACAATTGCTGGTGGAACTCTCAATATTCCAGCCTCTGTAGAAGGTATTGAAAGCAAATATATTTATATTACTGGTGGAACAAATACAATTACTTCATCAAATGATGGAATAAATGTCACAATGGGTACAGTATCGGGTGGAACCGAAAGCAATGATAATAGTTTGTTATCGATAAGTGGTGGGACAACCTATGTTACAGGTGCAGATGCCATTGACAGCAATGGAAATTTAACAATGACAAATGGAATTGTATTTGCAAATGGGCCCTCTTCAGGCGCAGAAGAATATTGTGATATTAATGGAACATGCAACTTTAATGGGGGAGTATTTGTAGGATGTGGTACTTCCGGT
>CAYNHC010000352.1:0-3617 GCA_964396705.1 uncultured Paludibacter sp. | reverse complement strand
TATAATATAAGCCCAGTTCAACGCATCTTCCGATGTAAAAAACGCATTGTGTTTCTTAGAAAAAGAATTTATTGCAATAAAAACAAACAATACTAATAGTAAAAGAGCACGCTTCATATTGTATTATATTTTATTAAAAAAGACTAATCCACCTATCAAAATAAGTATAAATGGCATTAAGAAGATGATTTGACTTATTATAACTGCTAATGAGAATAATGTGAATTTTCGCCAAAATGAAAATGACTTTCCGGTGTTTTCTACAAAAATTTGTAATTGAATTAACTCTATTTCAAGAAGTTCTTCTCTTTCCATTTTAAGTTTAGTGATGCTTCTGTCTTTTATTCCTTTGTAAAATCCATAATGAACTGCTGCAGGGTTTTTCCACAAGCCAAATCCCATTGTCCAAAACGGTAGAATACATAATGGAAAATAACGCCAATAACCCACAGCAATTTCCCACGATGCAATAAAAATTTCTCCTTTCCAGTTTGCATTCTGATAATTCACAATATGTTCCAGGTCGTGTATAAGGAGCTTTGATCTTCTGGACTTGAAATTAGGGAGCACTATGTTGAAATGCGAAAATGGAACTGTAAATGTTTTTTTATCAATCCCTCCGTCTAAGGGAATATTATTTTTCAAATAAAATCGTCTAAGATGTTCTTTTAATTTCATTAATTTTTTTAAATGTATTGTATTACAATTTATAAATCTGCAGCTGCAAATTTATCAATATAGAAGTCTGCATTCCCTTCTATATCATGAATATATGATGCCGGATACTTTTTTGATTCCGGTTTTTTATTTATTATTTGACTTATTATTTTCGATTTGTTGGCGCCGGTAACAAAGAAAATAACTTTATTCGCATTGCAAATAGTTCTTCCTGTAAGGGTGATTCTTTTTTGACCACTTACCGGATGTTTTGTAGCTTCTACTGTGGAATCAGAGTTGAGAATCGATAGATTATCAGGAAAAATTGATGCAGTATGACCATCATCGCCAATTCCGAGTAAAACCAAATCGAAAACAGGAAATTTATTTCTTACAGGTAACTTATCCCAAAGTAATTTCTGATAACGCTCTGTCTCATCTTCCGGTACATTTTCGCCTTTCATTCTATACAGATTGTCCGAATTAATAAACGCATATCGAAACAACACGTCATAAACCATACCAAAATTGCTTTCGGAATCGGTAGGCTCTACACATCTTTCATCTACCCAAAAGAAACGAACTGCATCCCAGGGAATAATTTTCGCATACTCTTGAGCTAATAAAGTAAAAAGGAGCGATGGCGTTTTTCCTCCTGATACAGCAATATTCAACTTTTCTGCATTGTTTGCTTTTGAATTTGCTTTTTCCGAAATTAATTCAGCTAATTCGCGTGCTGTTAATTCCGGGTCATCATAAATATGAAGCCGGTAATTCATGTTTTTTAGTATTTAGTTTTATTGTTATTATAGAAAAAAACAATTGAAAATTTTAAACAATTGTTCTTTTATAATGATTTACTTATATACTTTACAGGATAAAGTGCTGCAAGCATTCCCATTAAAAGAACGGTGAAAAACACAAGAATAATATCAGTAAAATTTGTTACAACGGGGTAAGCATCAACTACGTAGCCTGTTCCCAATTTCAGTAATCCGAAATGTTGCTGTGCCAAACTAATTATTGTACCTATTACTATACCCGCAAATGCCCCAACAATAGAAATCAGCCATCCTTCTAACAGGAATATTCTTTTAATCAAACTGTTATTTGCTCCCAAATTACGCAATGTATCAATATCCTGCTTTTTTTCGATAATCAGCATCGATAATGATCCAATGATATTAAAAGTGGCAATAAGAAGGATAAAACACAAAATCAGAAAAGTAATCCATTTTTCCACTTTCATGATTTTGAAGAAACTTTCCTGTTGTTCGTAACGGTTTTTAACATCAAATTTATCCCCTAAAATTTCACGAATTTTTTTCTGAGCATTTTTTTGATCAATTCCGTTTTTAAGCTTAATTTCTATTGAAGATACCATAGTTGAATCATACTCGAATAACTCACGGGCTAAATCAATTGAAACTAAAACGTAATGATCGTCATATTGTACCTGACTGACAGAAAAGATTCCCGACACAAAAGTCCCTGCTTCATTAAAACTCTTTTCGGGTCGTAATATGTTAATTTTGGAAGTTCTTTTGGGAGCATATATATTGAGGGGATCTATAAAATATGCCCCAAATCCAAGTATTTTAGCAACACCAATACCGGTTACAGAACGTTCAAAAGCACCATCAAAAAGCTCAAATTTTCCATCATACATTATACTATCGATATGAGTGGATTGTTTAAAATTTTCGCTGACACCTTTAATTACCCCGGGCATTTGCTTGTCTTTGAAACGAAGTAAAGCATTTTCTTCAATAACTTCAGTAAAAACAGCTACATAATCCGATTTACGTAATTTATCAAATTCATTATTATTGATATCGAATGTTTTACCCTCATTGATTGTAATTCTTAAATCCGGATCAAAAGAGGAAAACATATCGGAGATCAAAGATTCGAAACCATTGAAAACAGACAATACAACGACCAAAGCCATTGTACCCACAGCAACTCCTGTTGAAGAAATAGCTGAAATTATATTGATTGCATTATGAGATTTTTTGGATATTAAATAGCGCCATGCAAATCTGAGCGAGAAAATAATTTCCCGGGACTTCTTTGGAGACTCTGTTTTTTTATCATCACTCATAATAAATGTCGTTTCTATATAAAAATATTAGCCGATTCACTTTTAAGTTTTCAGTGAATCCAATTAGTACATTTTACAGCAGTACTTATAAAATATCTAATGTAAATGTCAATTTTCTTCTTCGTTTTCTGAAACAGGTGCGGATGGACTACTTTTCAGTAAATTATCTATATTCTCAAGATAATCCAAAGAATCATCGATATGAAAAAAAAGCTCCGGAACAATTCGCAACTGATGTCTGACACGTTTACCCAAATCGAAGCGAATTGCTTTTGTGTCATTTTGCACTTTTACCAAAACTTCGGATGCTTTATCACTCGGGAAAACGCTCAAGTGTGTATGTGCAATACCTAAATCGGGACTTACACGTACATTTGTTACAGTAATTAATGTTCCATGCAACTGACGGGCATACAACAAAAATATTTCTCCCATTTCCTTTTGTAACATCCTTGATATTTTTTGTTGTCTTGTACTTTCCATATTTTTAGTGTCTATGATTTTGAAATTTATTTTTCTGAAAGCATTATTTCTGCTTACAAAGTTATTAAAATATTATGATTATCAGCAAATGCAATATAAACAACATATATTATATTTTGTTATAGAGTCTTGAAATAAGGTGCTGAAATTCATTAGAAAGTGAAGAATAGAAAAATCATATAGCAAAAAAATAAACCCCATTATTCCTTTTAACGGATAATGGGGTTTAATATTATTTGGAGCAGAATTTATTTCTTGACTCTTCTTAACTGATAATGTAATTTCCAGAGTGCCAATCCTAAAGCCATAAATAACAGGGGTAAAATGCTGGATGAAACCGGTATTTGATTTCCCGGATCTGGTTCACCCGGAG
>CAYNHC010000351.1:0-3629 GCA_964396705.1 uncultured Paludibacter sp. | reverse complement strand
CCATCAGCTTACGGACAAAGAATGCCGAAGCTTCAGGACTACAAAATTCGATGCAGAGAGCCAATGAACGAGGTGTGTAAGGGCATCGTTTTTTATTCTATTACTGACTTCCGGTCTAAATCGGAATATGGATAATAACCCTTTTCTTTTAGTTTCTGAATTAGTTTTCCCGTTCCATTGGACATTGCAAATTCCATTTCGTTTCTAAAAACTTCAATTATTAATAATAGCCCATGTTTTCGGTTTTCAATTTTAAATTCTTTGCCATTCGGTTTATATTCATCTAAAACTAAACAAATATTTGGTTCACCTTCGTCTTGAGGTAACTCGCAAGTTTCGTAAGGTTCAAGTTTCGCTTCATAAGAATAGTTTCCTATTCCAGTAAAAATACCACATATACGTCTCTCTATTTTATTAAAAGGATTGGTTTCTGTTGTATCTTCTGAATATTTGAGTCTTGTAAATGCAACTAATTCATAAGTTCCAGTTTTATTCGGCGTCGGTCCATTTCCTGCAGGGTCGATAAGTTCCATTGTTGCAAAGCCTGTTCCTGAAATAGCTTTTGGGAAATAATACATGTCAACAGCTCCACCAATTGAAAATGGAATAATTGCGTGTCCAACAAGTTTATGAGATTTTCCAAGGACAGCTTCTAAACCATCCATCTTAAGTTCATCGTCTTTTTCGTACTCTTCGTCTGTAAATTCTGGTTTTGGTGTTTCTTTTAACTCCTTTTTTGCAAATAGTTTTTTGAATAAATTCATATCTTTTTGGTTCCTATTGCTTGAACAACTTATTGTTATCAAGACGATTAATAATACAATGCACTTTCTCATCTTTTTCTTAAAATGTGTCCAACGACCGAAGCTATGGACAATGGTTATCATCTTATTTTTTGTTACTTAATTGAGAACTTAACATAAATGCTTGATTGAATCTTTATTTTTTGAAACTGTATTTCGTTATCTTCTTTAGATTTCAAATTGTCAAAATTTTCAATTCCGCTTATATTGATTGTATTTACAGTCGATAAGGTTCTGTATGGTGAAATTTCATTTTCTTTAATTAAGAGGGGTTTGCCTGTTTGTTCTCCAATAGCATTCAGTAAATAGTCGGCTTTATTTTTAGCTGCTTTAATTGCTAAAATCTTCACTTCTTTTCTTAGACTGTCCATTTGGGAATGATTTACTTTTTCAATATTAGCATCTGTAATTTCAATTTTTTCAAGTTCTACAAAGACTTGTCCAACTGTTGTTGCATTAATAACTTTTAATGTGTAATCCTTTTTTGTAATCACATCATTTTTCCGAAAACGAATCTTTACATAGTCAGCATTTGCATTTGACAAATATAAATTTTTCAAGTCAATACCAAGTGATTTTATTGTTGATATTAATTTTTCTTCTTGTTCTTCAATTGTTACTTTCTTCTTGTTCTCATATTTTTCCCTGATAGTTATTCCAATGTAAATCTCATCCGGAATAAGCTCCTTTTCAGCAGTTCCTGTTACTTCAATGTAAGGTATTTCTTCTTTTTTGGAATCAGAGGTTTGTCCAAATGTAAAAATGGCGATTAATAGAAATGCCAATGTCATTAGTAAATTTTTTCTTTTCATTTTCAGTTTATTTTTTTATTTATTTTCTACACTTAAAAACCAAAGCTGCATTAAGGCGACAATTTTTTTTATCCAAAATTACCGCCAATTCTGCTATACATTTTCGAAAAATCCCAATTTAAACTTTTGCCTAACACCATTCTTGTTCCTATCGAAGTTTCAGTAAATCCTTTTTGTTTCAGGAACTCAAGCCCTATTACATTTTCGAAAGGAATCACAGCTTTATCAATTGTAGAATATTTAAGTTTCATCAATTCCAAGCCGGCTTCGTTCGTGTCTGCAAATATTAATCCTTCTTTCAAATCAGGCAAGTAATATCCACCAACATTCTCGTTTTCAACATATAACATTGAATTCTCCAAATAAAGTTTCAAAAGCATCTCACGATTTTCTCCTGAAATCATTTTATCCAATTCATAAATTGCAGTACGGTATTTCTCTTCAAATGGAATCACATTTTTCGAAACAGAACAATCAGTCCACTGTTTTTCCCTTTTAAGAAATATATACTCTGTCTCAATTCTAAATCCGGCTTTTAAATAAACCGGCTTCCCCAAGTCAGTTGCAATAAGCGAACAAGTTTCAATTGATTCCTCTTTTACTTTTTTCAACAGTTCGTTTACAATTTGAGAGCCTATACCTTTGTTTCTGAAGTTACTATCCACAATTATATGCGCTATCCAACACGTATTTTCAAAAATTATCAATGTTCCAATGCCAACAATTTTATTATCAATTGTTGCTTTAATTGGATTGCAAAATGTCGATTTTAAATAAAACTCAATATCCGGAATTATATCGCCCCAATTTTCCGGCTGTAAATTTCGGATTTCTTCCAAGTCTTTGAATGCTATCGGTTCTAATGTCATTTTCCTTTTTTTATTTACGCGTCAAACCCGAAAAAGAGACGGTTAAAGGCTGTTCTCTAACTGTACGACCTCTTTATGCGGTCTGTCTGATTAGATTAAGATTCCTAATGCGGATATCACAATTTCTTTTATAAATTATCAAAAAACTTAATCATCAATGTGTTATAATCAACAAATTCTGTTAGTGGCAGTGTTTCATATTTGTCATAAACATCATGATAAGCTTTAATCCCGCCTTGCGTGTATATATAAAAGCATGGAACACCCTTTTGATAAAATAAGCAGTGGTCGCTATTGCAGGCAGCTCCACGTATATCTACTTTCGGTAAAAGTTGATTTTCAGTGTTTATTTTTGTCAGCAAATCAAATTTGTCTTTATATACACTTCCATTTACAACTCTGATTCCTTCTTCACCTGTTCCTGCTAAATCAAAGTTTACCAGAAACTTGATCTTTTCTAATTTCATCAGTGGTTTTTCTGTAAATTCTTTTGCTCCTAAAATACCCACTTCTTCGGCTGACAAACAAATAAACACTATGGAATATTTGGGTTGGTTCCCGGAATAATAATTTGCCAGATTTAAAACCATGGCTACTCCACTCGCATTATCATTAGCACCGGGGAAATAGGTGTCTTTTCCAATTTTTCCCAAGTGGTCGTAATGTGCTGTTACAACAATAAATGAGTCAGGTTTTAAACATCCTTTTATATAGCCAACAATATTCTGAGTTTCATATTTGTCAATAAATTTGTTGTCAATTTTTAGTTCTACGGAGTTGAAGCTATTCAAATCTAACTCTTTATTAATCGTTATAATAGGTCTGACATTCAAAGTAGTTGAGTTTTCCCATGTTAGTTTTTCCTTTGTGTATATAATAACTCCTTTACAAGGAATCTGAGGGCTATATTTGAGAAATGAAATATATTCATCAATCGTTTTATTCAATTCTTTGTTCTCTGTTGATTTTGTCGTATTGTCAATCAAAATTATGTTTTCCCCGGCTTTATTAATTATGTCAATAAACTTTTCTTTGGTGTCAATTCCATTTCTGTCAACTTTCACCACATTGATTTTTCCTTTTATGCCCGGAGAGGAAGATTCAATAAGATAGTCAACTCCCGGTTTCAAAACATCTCCGTTAAT
>CAYNHC010000350.1:0-3635 GCA_964396705.1 uncultured Paludibacter sp. | reverse complement strand
AATAGATATTCCCTACTCCTTTATCTATTTTAAGTTTTATTTTCTTTGAGAGCGTAGTCCATTCCTTTTCATTACATTTAAGAGAAACAAGAGCCGTGCCTTTAAGATTATTGATGTAAACATCAATTCTACCTTTTCCTTTTATTCTGGCTTCGAATTTTTTAGGAATCTGTTTACTAAAATCGGCTCCCTGCACCATGAGGCATTGTTTGTCTGCTTTTCCTTTGGCAACCATATTACCCACACTACCAACAGCTTCGAACTGAACTTGCCCCGAAGTGCCTGCAACAGTTTCTGCTTGCTGAAGAACGAATGGATTTAATGGATTAAGTTGTGACGGACCTTTAAAGGTTGCTTTACCCATAGGAATATTCACATTATCCTCATCCACCATCATTTCTTCGATACCCACATTACGAAAACCACCCTTAGTGCCAAAATAATCCTGTAAATACATGGCATGGTAAGCAATATAGTATTTCTCTTTAAACTTGAACAGGTGCGTGTGATTGTTTGTCAAAGGACCCACATTAACGTCACCAGTATTCTTAAAGTAATTATCGCGATACTTCCAACTATCCGGATTTAAGGGTGTTTTACTCGTCATATAGGACATACTGCATTGGGTTGGTTTATCAATATTCGTATAAGGCCATTCAGTACGTTGTTCCCAACTCGTATTATAGGTATAAACCCATGTTTCATTAATAAAATTTAGGTCACTCGCCTCAAAAAAATAAGGAGCGGGTATCTTAGCAATATCGCTGGCCAAGCTGATCATATCTGCCCCTAATTTGACGATTCTGGCATTATCTGGCATATATTTCGTTTTAGGCTTTCCACCTCCAAAAGTCAGCCAGCCTGTACCTTGACCGTCAATCACAACTCCTGGGTCGAAGGGAGCTTCAACATCCACCCCGGCGACAGAACGGTCAACTATGTTCTTTCCCAATGGGTCACTCCACGGGCCAACGGGAGAGGTGGAAGTAAGCATGGCTGAGCCAACACCGCTATTGGAGTAATACAAATAGAAGTGCGTCTTACCATCTGCTTCCAGTCTGGATGTAATGGAAGGCGCCCAAGAATTCTGAGTCCATGGTGCCAGCTCGGCAGTATTTATGATACCATGATAAGTCCAGTTGACCATATCATCGGAAGACATCATGACCAGTGTACGGATATGCTCATATGAATTTTTTCCATCCTTTCCTACATGCTCATACTGTTGATGATCATTCGTGGCATACACATAAATTCTTCCATTGTATTCTACAGCTGTTGGGTCGGCCGTAAACATAAAATCTAATAATGGATTCGCATTACTAGAGGTAAGTTTCGGCGAAACATTTGCGAATTTTGCCTCCAAATTTTCCTTAACATTTCCCGTTTTACCTGCATTAGTCTGAGCAGCTATGAATTCTATACCTCCCAGAAAAGCCATAACAACGACTGTACTAAACAATACTTTTTTTCTAAACATGCTTTTTTTATTTTATCTAATAAACGTTATTCAAAATTTTTAATTAATTGGATGGATGATTTTGAATATTTTACTTATCGAACTTCCACCAGTTGAAATTGAACAGATCGCCTTTATTGCCTTTAAAAACAAAGTACAGATCGTGAACGCCCTATGTCTTATTTACTTTAGTTGAAACGGTGGTCCAACTTTGTAAGCCTCCTGTGTTTTTTACCTCACAGGATCCCAATAGTTCTCCGTTGCGACTATCTACATGTATTTCGATAAAACCACCTGATGCCGATGAAACATTAGTCTGAAATATTCCTGCTCCTTTCTTAAAATCAACACTTCGTACTTTGATAAAATCACCATTGCTGATTTCAGTTACATAAACTCCGGCGTTGGTGCTGCGTTCGGTTTCAATCCCCTGCTCCCAGGCCATAGTTTCCGCTTCATGGCGGATGAATGGATTTAAATGTTCAACAGGTTTTACACCTTCGACTGTTGGCGTTATCCGCAGAATGCTCCCATCTTCATTGTACTGGAACTCCTCCAGACAAATGGAACGCGTAAAGCCTCCGCCTCCTGGCAATGCGCCGTTATGATAGAACAAATACGATTCGCCTTTATGGCGAAAGATACAGCGTAGTGCAGTGTTTCAACTTTGCAATCAAAGGGGTTCCTATTTTCATAATGCAACGAATTTTTCTTTATTAAATAGTTTAAGCAATAAAATAAAAACTAATCACATTATTTTAGTGATGCGCAATGCTGTAAAAGGTTTTTGCGGAAGTTGAATTAAACTTTTTCCGCTAAATTCTCCCTTAACAGGCGTAATTGCCATATCCCATGCATTGATAATTTCAATTTTATATTTTGAATTTTCGGGTAAATATACAATTTGGCTGCGTGGCTGGTCAGCATTAAAATAGTGCAGAAAATATTCATCTTTAAAAGCAACACATGAATAGGGTACCCAAAATTCCGTATTGATAACTGGCGTTAAATATCCTGGGGCAGATTCAATTATATTTCTTAAAAATTTAATCCTTTCCTGACTTTGTCCCTTGAGAACTCCCCCTTTTGACCACCACAAAATATCTTGCGATTCATATCCCCATTTAACGGGATTTTCAGTAACATAAGTTTCTCCATGCCCAACAAAGCCACCATTTACAACACCACGCCAAAATTTGTCCACCATCTCTTGACCAGTTAAATTCCCCCATGGCCAATTAACATTTCCTTCGTACCGACATTCATCATAAACAATTGGTTTTTTATATTTTGGCCTTAATTCCTTTGCTTTATAAGTGTCTTCATTCTGTATGCTCACATGTGTGATCAAGGGATTTGTGTGGTCATAGAGGTTAGGCCCGTTGTGTATTGAACGCAAATGATTGTATGGATCTTTTTCGGTAAATAACTGAATAAAATGATCCCAGTCGTCTATCTTCTTAAACTTCATATAATCATATTCATTAGCCAGACTCCACCATACGTTTTTATAGGCAGCAAAGCGGGCAATAATATAATTGATATATAAATCATCGGTTTTTCTGTCCATTTTTTGAAACCCCCAACGGTCGTAAGGATGAAAAACAATTAGATCGGCTTCGATGCCAAGTGAATCCAATTGCGCTATCCTTTTCTCAATATTCTGAAAATATACAGGGTTAAATTTCGTGTAATCCCAATCAGTTAAAGGCTTTCCCTCAAAAGGATACAAGAGTGGCTCGTTTTTATTCCAATCGTAGTCTTTAGGGAAAATACACATGCGCATTTTATTGAAATATCCATTAGCAAGGGTTTTCAATGTTAATTGGGCAAGACTATCTCCTTGATGAACCCATCCATAACAGGTGGTACCAAAAGCGTAATATGGTTTATTGTCTGAATAAGCAAAATTAAAAGTATCTTTTACTACTACTTGTCCGTGATTGCTAGCGGTGTTTGAAAAACATTCAAATTTTCCTTTTTTATTATTAAGTGACTTTAAATTGCTTGATGTGATATAAGTCCAGGCACCTGTCGCTTGTGGCATAAAACGGATTTTATATATCCCATTTCCATCATAAAAGCCTGAAACTATTTTTATATTCTCACCATTTGTAAATTTAGCACTTAGTTGTACATCAGTGAACGGATTACCTTTTGAGTCACCATTAAGAAC
>CAYNHC010000349.1:0-3663 GCA_964396705.1 uncultured Paludibacter sp. | reverse complement strand
TCTGAAAAAAAAGGAATGTTATATGGATCAGCCTAGTGTAAAGAAAAATATTGATTTGGAGCTGGATTTCTGGAGAATGCTCAATATTAAAACTAGCACGTACGAGAGTGCTCGACAGATGGGCTCGTGGGTTGAGGCGGATTTGATAGATAGTGTCGATCTGGCTTTTGGGGATGATGAACAATTATGCTCTGAGAATGAAGTTTAGAGGTATCGCGAGAAGAACTACCTGTGTAATTGCAGAGGTTGTTTACGCTTCATTTCTACGGCAAAGGACAGGGCCCCATGTGCTATAGAGTACAACTTTGTCTTAGTTCGAACGAGGTTTTCGGCGCGGTGCGGCAAAACCCCGGTACCATGCCGTGTACTTGCCGCATTAGTTTGTAACGCAATGTCGACAGTAATGCCCAGCCCTCACTACCGTCGAGGAAAGTTGCCTCATGCTGGACACACTGCTGCAAGAAATGGTTCACCTTAGCGTAATTACTGCATCGTCAGGTTCACTTCACCCGCGTTCGTATGCAATTTACGTGTATACGAACCCGCCCGAGTATCCAGGCGGTCGATACTGTGTTTATAGTGTTGAGCCCTGCAAATCTGATTTGCCTCGGCATCCAGGAAATCATTCAGCGTTTGTTCCACCGTTGTGTGAACCAGCACATCCAAATGGCTGTGGACCTGACCTCATCGATCCGTATAAGATTCTTCAATTCCTGCTCTTGTGGTAAAATTCTCTCATGAAGTTCTTCTTGCTCGGTTGAATGGTTTTCTTCTCATACTCCATCCATACCACTGGGACTGCCTTTTCAATTGTAAGCAACTTTTATCCGTTATTGCATTCGGAATTCACAGTGGTAAGAATACAAGTTTATGGTCACAAAAAAGTGGGGTAGGCGGGGTCGCAACACTGGAGAACATCTGAGTCAGATAGGGTAAGACAAGACTTAAAAATATTTATTCGAAAGATGTTGGCTTCACCATAAGCGGAAGGTTGGTGGCGGAAAAGATTGCTTCACGATTGTTTGCATTTTTATGCATGAAGCATCCGCCATTACATTTAACGTTAAACAGCGGACAACACACGCAGATTTTATCCATGTTGCCGGTAAGCATCTTTAAGTGGGCACGATACAGGTAGTTTTCAACAATCTTAAATGGAAGTAAATTACCATTTTGTCTGAGTCTACATAGGGGTTCTTGTGTCTGATTACAGTGAAGAATATTTAGTCTTGTATCTATAAGTCCAACACAATCCATATTACACAATTTCACTCCGTGCTTTATATTCATGTCTGAATCAACGAAAAAACAATATGGTACACTGTGATCAATCTGGTAATTAACCTTTAACTCATACTCAATGAACTCAACAAGTCTATTCCAGCGTTCAATAATAAGTCTTTTGTTCTCAAAAATTGGCTCAACGCAATTTAGAGTAAGACTTAGACGGAGGCGAGATCTGTCAGAAACCTCGTATATATTTCTCAGTATATCCTTTGCGCGCTCGACTTTGAAATCAAAGCCCACCATAATTTCCAACACACGAGTTCCAGGACGCTCGAACATGAGTTTTGCAGAGTCAAATTTTGTACCCAAAAGCCCAAAATTATATACAATAATATCCTTGTTCCTTGGCTCTGTTTTCATAATATCGTTTGTAAGTGCATTTGTGAATACAATAATTCTCTGAAATGATGTCTGAGCTGACTTCATAAGAGACGTATAAGCAGGGTGCAGGGTGGGTTCCCCTCCCATAATTTTAAGATTCTTAACTCCATTTTCACTTAAGTATTCACAAAGAATTTCAAAGTCCTCAGGGGCCATATCACTGTCTCTTCGGAATGCTTGATTAAAACAGTTTTTACAGCGCGAGTTGCACCTCTCGGTTAAAAGAATTCGAAACGAATATTTCACTGTGGATTTTCCTTTATTCAGGACTACAGTACCATATACCCTTGTGATCTCTATTAACTACAATATAAGATCTTTCAATTGAAGTACATTTTTGAGCATAAGTACAAGTTGTGCACTCGGGATAGAACTCAGGTAAGGCAGAATACCTCAAGATCTTTCCCTTGGGATTTTTTCCATCATAATAGTTAAATTTGTTGAATCCAACACATTTCTGCTGCGAGAATTTACTTAAAACCATATTTCTTATTTTGGCATCCAATTTACAGAGTGGGACATTTATTAACTTAAGTGAGCGATTCTGTAGCCATTTTGTACATTGGCAATCCAATTCATTTGAAACAAAATGCGCCGTTTCTTCAGGAAGAGGAATATCAAATTTGTTCTCGACAGCAATTTGTGTTTTTACAGCACCGCTGATTACGACACAATCAACTTCCATAGGATTGTTCAAGTAGTTGAACGCAATTTTTTCTAAACTAATTGCCGATGAAAGAAGCTGATTAGTCAATATGAACTTTAATTCTAATTTTAGATTGGGCGCAAATTTATTCTTGATTATTAGTAGATTATTTATTCCATTAACAGATTCGCCAAAACTTGCAGTATTGCCAGTCAAACTGTTATGAACGTTTGGTGGACCATGGAGCGGGACAGTGATTCGGTTTAACCCAGAAGAAACTACGCGGATAGCATATGATAGATCCTCAAAGCGTCGTCCATTTGAATAAAGAACTGTTTCAACACCACGTGTATGAAAATAATTAATAATTTGTGGTAACTGAGGATGCAACGCAGGTTCACCACCATTAAATACTGCCCTGTTATGAGTATTGATACCCTGTGGAATTATAATGCGGTCAATGTCACTCATTTTAATGTTACATATACTATTATTATATGTATTATGAGAAAAACAAAAACTGCAGGCATTATCACATAAAAATGTTACGTTAATATAATATACCGTATCAATATTCATGGAATTTTTCAAAATGCCTGGATACCCAAGGACATCTTATATCACCCTTTCGTAAGCCGCCAAAGAAAAGCAAAGACATACCTAGACATCCACCATTGCACAAAGTGAGATACCGACACTTTGAGCATGCAGTTGTAATATCCGGCGTACCATTACAAATAAGCCGGGAATTCTCTGAAGTCATAATTTCACGAATCGATTGTCGGTTCAAGTTTCCAAAAGGGTAGGCTGTAAGGCAAGTACATCCGTAGACAGACATATTCGGATATATATATAGTTTATGACGGCCACTTCCACAATTTGTTATGGCCTCTGCCGAAATAGTTGTAATATCAGAGTCCGAGAGGCTTTCAAGTATCTTAAAATCATATAATTTACGAATGCTAATATAACAGTCCAGGTTAAGCGAAAGGGTTTTATCAACAAAGCGATTCCATTCTGTAGCCGTAAGCATTCCATTCTGAAAGTTCCGGGGCATTCCAAAAGGCATTTCAGCAGATATCTTCCATTTTCGAATTCCCCATTTTCGGATATATGTGGCAAGTTTATCGATTGTTCTAATATTTTTTTTATTTACTGTAGTTACTACTGATACGTTAAATCCCGACTGGCAAAGTGCAATTACTGCTTCTTCTGCTTGACGAAATGTACCTTTCCCCCGGATTGCATCATGAGCGGACTCATCTCCATCAATTGAAATCTGCATCCTTAAGCGTTGAGATGGCGTTACTCCTGGAAGTCCCTGCCTTAAGAGTAAAGCAACACCATTT
>CAYNHC010000348.1:0-3664 GCA_964396705.1 uncultured Paludibacter sp. | reverse complement strand
GAATATAAAGGAAAAGGTATTTCGTATTGTGCCACTTGCGATGCTAAATATTTTGTAGATAAAGAAGTTACCGTGATTGGTGGTGGAAACTCTGCGGTGGAAGAAGCCTTGTTTATCACCAAATTTGCGAGCAAAGTAACTATGATTCACCAGTTTGATAAACTCACTGCTAACCAAACTGCTATTGAGCAATTGCAGGCAAATGAGAAGATTACGGTGATGTACGAACACGAACCACGCAAGTTTGAAAAACGCGATGGCAAAATGATTACGATACTCGAAGATTTGAAAACCAAAGAAGTTAAAGAACTTTCAGCCGATGGTGTTTTTGTATTTATCGGATTTAAATCAAACATTTCAGTTTTGGGTGAAACATTGCCCGAAATGGATAAATGGGGATATATACTTACAAACGAAGACCGTCAAACCAATTTAACTGATATTTATGCAGTTGGCGATATTATCAGCAAAAAATATCGTCAAATAACTACTGCGGTAGCTGATGGAACAATTGCCGCTATCACTATTTCGAAGGAAATATAAAAAACTGTCCACTGACCCTCTAAAGGGGGAATAAGAAGATATTATAATGATAAAAATATAAATATTGAAATGATGAAAAAAAGATTCTTCATAGGATTGGTCGTTGTTTTATTTGCTTTAAGCTCTGTGTCGGCACAAGCGGTTAAACAAATGAATTCAATAGAAATTCAGCAGGTACTTGCTAAAAATAAACAAATAGTTATTTTGGATGTTCGTACGCCGCAGGAATTTGCTGCCGGTCATTTGAAAGGTGCTTTAAATATTGATATTTACCAGCAGGATTTTTATTCGCGAATTGATAAACTCAATAAAAAAACAACCTATGTGGTGTATTGCCGTACACACAACCGAAGTACAGCTACAGTTGACTATATGAAGCAAAAAGGTTTTGAAGTTGTTTATCAAATGATGGATGGATTCCCAGGATGGGCTGCTAACAATTTTCCAACTGTAAAGTAAAATACAAATGAATACAAAAGATTTGTATAACAGTGATGACATCAAAATAATGCGGGCAGCCGAAGATTCACTCCTTATGGGTCAGAATCGTGTGGAGGAATTGAAACTTTTTGCTGTAAACTCAGGCATAAAACGCATTGGTATAGCTCATTGTGTGGGAATGACAAGAGAAGCGATGAGTTTAAAAGAGCGACTTTCGGATAAATTTGAGATTTACACAGTGGATTGCAAATATGCCAAAATCAAAGGTTCGGAAATGCTGGACGATGAAACCGTAAAAGGAACATCCTGTAATCCGGCCGGACAAGCGGACTTTTTGGCACAACATAATACGGAATTGAATATTTCCTTCGGGCTTTGCGTAGGGCACGATATTCTTTTTAATATGAAATCAAAAGTTCCAACAACAACATTGATTGTGAAAGACAGAGAGCATAAGCACAATCCATATCAGGAGTTTGTGGAATGAATTTACATAAATCGAGCGATTAAATAATTATTTAGTCGCTCGATTTATATTAACATTCTATTTCTTCAAAAAGCAAGTCTTGAGCACTATGCTGCTGCCATCAATTTTGCAATCTACCTCTTCAGGGTTTTCGGTGAGGCGTATGCTTTTTACTTTTGTACCACGCTTAATAACCATCGACGAACCACGCACTTTTAAATCTTTAATTACCGTTACCGCATCGCCGTTGAGGAGCTCTGTTCCATTACTATCGCGTGACGTGCCATCTACAACCGTTTCGATAGCCGTAGAATCCCATTCGTGTCCACAATCGGGACAAATCATCATGGTGCCATCAAAATAAGTATTGTCCATTTTACAAACCGGACAACTTGGAATTTCATTCATGTTTTAAAATTTATTATGCGACTTTTCAGGTGCATTTTTTTTGCAAAAGTAGTCAAAAAAATGAACTAAATATCTAATTTTGTTGTTTGGTTCAATTAAGTATATCTGCAATGAACATTTTTACAAAACAAACCACTCACCAACTGTTTGCACTGCTGTTATTAGCGGTGTTTGTAAGTTCATTGCTTATAAAACCGGCTCACATTGTATTTTCGCATCACGAACATGAAAGTGAAGTTATTCATATTCAGGATGAAGCTGAGTTTACAACAAATCATTATGAGTATTGTGCAATTTTAGAAAACGAATTTTGCACTTTTATTCAGCACACTAAAACTGAGTTACCTCAGGTTAATTTCAAGATTTTTTCAGAACAAATACTTCACACAGTAGCTTGTCTTGCAAGCATTTCCAGCCATATTTTCCAGTTAAGAGCACCTCCTGCACTTGCTTTAAATTCCTTTTTCTACATCAAGACTAAATTGTTCTGTTCAATCAGGCAATAAGTTTTTTAAAGTTTTTACTCTGATAAAAATGAGTAAACCTCTTCATCGTCAGCAATTATTAATTGTTGACAAATAAATCAATTAGGTCACTAATAGATAATTAAAAATACAAACTTCTCTCTATTCTCGTTCTTATTCCCCCTTCGGGGATTAGGGGGCTAAATTATATAAAAATGAAAAAAATATTTATCTTTTTTTTCCCGTTGTTGTTTGCAGGTTTGTGCCTGGCTGACAATGCGGGAAATTCGCATACTAACCTATACGGAAAAATCACATCGACAAACGGTGAACCGGTTGCAGGTGTTTCGGTCTATTTTCCTGAATTAAAAACAGGAGTAATTACCGATATTTCCGGAAAATATACCATTGATAATCTCCCCAAACGCAACATGCTTATTCAGGTTTCGGCTTTAGGCTATAAAATGATGGCCGAAAACATTGATTTAAAAACCATTACAAACAAAGATTTTATACTGACGGAATCAATTATTGAGATAAACGAGGTGGTGGTAACCGGACAATCGGGCGCAACGCAAATGTTTAAAATGCCCAATCCGATGAGCATTATTACACAAAATGAGTTACAACAACATACATCTACTAACATTATCGACGCCATAAGTTCGCAGCCCGGCATATCGCAAATTACTACAGGAAGCGGCATTTCAAAACCTGTAATTCGTGGATTGGGATATAATCGGGTGGTGGTTATAAACGATGGATTGCGCCAGGAAGGACAGCAATGGGGCGATGAACATGGCATTGAAATTGACGAAAACGACGTGGACAGAGTGGAAATTTTGAAAGGTCCGGCCAGTCTAATGTATGGTTCAGATGCCATGGCGGGCGTTATCAATTTTATCTCCGCTCCTACCCTTTCGGAAGGAAAAATGCAACTGAATGCATTGGCCAATTATCAGACAAACAATGGATTGATAGCTTACTCGCTAAACTTTGCCGGACATAAAAAAGCTTTTGTTTGGGACGTTCGATACAGTCATAAACAGGCTCATGCTTATCAAAACAAGCAGGATGGCTACGTTTATAATTCGGGATTCGGCGAAAATGCAGCGTCTGGACTTTTTGGCATCAGTAATTGGTGGGGATATTCACATTTAACCCTGAGCGCTTATCAGCTTACACCGGGCATTGTTGAAGGCGACCGAGACGAAACAACGGGAGAATTTATTAAACCTGTTGTTTTGGCAGATGGTTCTGAAAGTGAAGCCATTGCCACTCGCGCGGATTATTTGACCTACAAACATTTGATGCCTTATCAACAGGTAAAACATTACAAAGC
>CAYNHC010000347.1:0-3674 GCA_964396705.1 uncultured Paludibacter sp. | reverse complement strand
TTACCCAAGTTCCATCCAACCGTCATTTTATTGGCAATTTGCTGTGCCGTTGGCAATTCCGACTTGGCTGATAACGAAAACGTTATAAATAATCCAATCACAAAAAATAATTTCTTCATAAACTTTATAATTCAATCTTTTATAATTTCCAAACCAAATCTATTGAATAGCTTCGTATTTAAAATTTTTAAAACTTACCTGTCCATTTCCAATAGCACATAAACCAATCCGCAGACTGATAAATCCACTCAATGCATTATGATTGAGCGATGAAACTTCAATAGAGCTTCCGCCTTTTATCCATTCCTTACCATCAGTGCTATAATACATATCCACGGTATTTTCAATATTTCTCAGTCGAAGAAAAACATGTCGGTTAATCACATTCGGATTCGATGAAAAATGCCATCCGCGCATATTGGTTATTACATCTTTGCTATTTGCCAATATACCTGAATTTGCACCGTTGTTGTAAAACAGAACCAAACCACCTGTTGCTTCACCTTCAATTGTCATTTCAACTTCAGTAGTATATGAATGGTCGGACGGCACACAGAGCAATGGTGAACAATTACCGGTAAAACCGCCTTTTCCTTTAATATCGAGTGATTTTCCTGACAAATGAAACCTCGTAGTATCATATTCCTGATAAAACTTCCATTGTAATCCCAAAGATTTTCCTGTGAAGGAATCGCACAGGGAGAAAGTTGATTTTTCAACCGTTTTCAAAGGTTTTTTGATAGACTTTTCGGTAACAATTTTCTTTGGAATCCTAAACCAGCCATCACTCGTCCATTCAACAGGTTGGAGCAATGTTTGACGACCATTGTTCAGATAATCCTTTTCGTAAGCATGAAAAATCATCCACCAATTCCCGTTTACATCATCAATCAGCGTTCCGTGTCCTTTCGACCACCATTGCTCTGATTTACTTTTTGTGCGGATAATTGGATTATAAGGTGAGTTTTCCCACGGACCAAAAGGAGATTTTGAACGGGCAGAAATAATCATGTGACCCGTTGGAGGTCCGGCTGTACCACCTTCGGCAACAGTAAGATAATAATACTCTCCACGTTTAGTCACTTTAGGACCTTCGAGTGCAAAAAGCTCTATCGACCAATCTTTGGGAATAGGCCAGCCATCGTAAACATGCTTAAGTTCGCCCGTTACCGAAAGCCCATCATCAGACAAGGGAACATAACTACCACTGTTGAGATACAGAAAACGTTTGCCATTGGAATCTGTAAAATGTCCCGGATCAATTCCTTCCACTTTCAGTTCAACCGGCTCGCTCCACGGGCCTTCTATTGAATTGGCACTTACCACATAATTTTTATCACTTGCCGGAAAGTAGATATAATACTTTCCATTGCATTTCACTATATCAGGCGCCCAAACCGAACCCACATTTTTGTACAAGGCATTGGTAACGGGTGTCCAGTTAATCAGGTCGTTTGATTTCCAAATCAATAAACCGGGATAATACTCAAAAGACGAATGCACCATGTAGTAGGTATCACCATCGCGCATGATACTCGGATCCGGGTAATCGCCTGCGAATATCGGATTCACGAAATATCCTTTGCCTTTCGAATTATTTCTTGTCTGGAACTGCGCAGCAACGCAAAATGCGAATGACAAAAACAATACAGAAATAATATTTTTTTTTTTAAATATCATAATAATTAAAGTTTTACTTCAGTTTTAGAACCGTTGTACTGTATAACTTTTACTTCTGATCCGCTTTTCCCTACTAATTTGATTCTGAAAATACGGTTGTAAAGCATGCCTTCGAATGCACCAACGCGCTGACCAATAATCAATTTATTTTCAGCATCTTTATATTCAAATGCAATTGTAGAATAATTTCCTTTTTCGTAATTGTAATTTACGCCTTCATCTTCGTACAAACTAAACTGTCCGTCTTTACCGGCATAAACCTGAATTTCAATATCATCTGCTTTCTTTTCGGCCGCATATTGCAATACAGGACCTACCGGAAGAATGGAACCCGCAGGAACGAAAAGCGGAACGCGTTCGAGTGGCGCTTCAACACTGATTTTCTTTCCACCCTCAATCGTTTTGCCGGTATAGAAATCGTACCATTTTACTCCTGCAGGGAAGTAAACATCTCTTTTTCTCGCCTGATAACTATAAATCGGACAAACCATTATGGAAGGACCAAAAAGGAATTGATCACCAATGCTAAATGTATTTTTATCGGCTGCATAATCCATAACCAATGAGCGCATCAAGGTATAATCGTTGAAATGCGCCATGCCATTAAGCGAATAGATGTACGGCATTAATTTGTAACGCAATTCATCGTAATACACAAGACTCTTATAAATCGGATGGGTTTCGGGAGCTATGTTGTATATTTCGCGGTAAGGGAACTGACCATGACTGCGGAAAAGGGGACAGAATGAACCAAACTGAAACCAACGAAGATTTAACTCACGCCATTCTTTAAGGTCGGCATTTTCATTTCCGGTTTTATCAAATTCATTTTGTCCGTTTTCATATCTTTTTTCTACACAAAAACCACCAATATCCATTGTCCAGAAAGGAATTCCCGACATGGCAAAATTAAGACCAGCCGAAATTTGCGATTTCATATCTTCCCAACGTGTGCCAATATCGCCACTCCAGGTTGCAGTTGAGTACCGTTGTAAACCTGCAAAACCTGAGCGAGTTAATAAAAATACGCGTTTGTTGCTATCCACAGAGCGCTGACCATTGTATATAGCTTCAGCATTCATCAGGGCATAAGCGTTGAAATACTTGTTCGAACTACCTAACGCATTGGGATGCATCAGTTTTTTTCGGTACTCTATGCTTGAGTTGGACAAAATGTCGGGTTCCGAAGCATCCATCCACCAGGCATCCATCCCTTTGGTGTAGATATTATCATGCATTTGTTTCCAGAATAATTTTCGGGCATCTTTACTGTATGCATCGTAAAAAGAGCCTACATATCCTTTTCCAATCCAGTCGCGAACACTATCTTTTACCGCTAGCATGTACATCCAGCCTTTTTTCTCAAATTCTTTAAAATTATCGGTTGTGTCATAAAATTTTGGCCAAACAGAAATCATAATATGCGAATTTTGTTTGTGCACATAATCAATCATTGCTTTTGCGTCAGGGAAACGTTTCAAATCGAATTTATGGCTTCCCCATTCTTTTTCGGGCCAATAACTCCAGTCGAGCACAATATTATCGATAGGAATATTTCTTTTTCTGTATTCCGAAACAGCACCTAAAAGTTCATCCTGAGTTTTATAACGTTCACGACTTTGCCAGTAACCCATAGCCCAGTTCGGCATTATTGGAGCTTTACCGGTTAAAGTTCGATAGCCACTAATTACATCATCCATTTTTTCCCCGGCAACGAAATAATAATCCATTTTATCACCCATTTCTGACCAGAATGAGATATTCCCGTTTTTTTCGATAGGCGAAACACTTAACGCTTTCAGACCAATGTACGACACACCTCCATCAGGCTTCCATTCCAATTTGATTTTTGTACGTTTTGATTTAACGAGTGGAAATTCGAAACGATAGGTATTTGGATTCCACGAAGTACGCCATCTTTCGGGTACGATAAGTGAATCATTGATATATACTTTGGTATAACCGGCATAATACAGGTTGAATTTATAACTGTC
>CAYNHC010000346.1:0-3691 GCA_964396705.1 uncultured Paludibacter sp. | reverse complement strand
CTTCTGAGAAATGCTCATTGTGCTGGAGCACTCACTTCTCAGACTGCACTTGATGTTGTGGCTGGATATCATGAGATAGCCGTTGAGAGATTTCTGCAAAGCCCATACCTTGAAGGTACAGAAGCAAGACTCAGTTCCGACATATTAACAAATTTAGTTAGGAACCTTAAACAATACATCGACGAACTTCCCAGTGAACTGAATCTCAATCAAAAGCTGGCATGCTTTGAGTTTGAAGAAATTATTCCGAAGTTCTTTGGAACCTGGATATATTCTGGTATGCATCACGCTCGAATTAGGGTGCCCTTTATGGATAATGCCTTTTTTCAGGCTATTATCAAAACTGAAGTGGCGCAATTTTACCGCAAGTTCATGGAGAAGAATCCACTAAAACGTTTTTGGGGCCAGTTTCTGTATTCAAAGATAATCCAAAAAACATGGCCGGAGATTGGGCGAGAGGTTTCCGGAAAAGGTTATGCACCGAACGATCTTTTGACTTTATCGGGAAGACTTAAAGTCGCAAGGGGCTACTTAAATAAGGAGAAGTTACAAAAAACTGTAACTTATGATAATCTGGGTTTAATCTCTGGTTTGAAGAGATTTATTGATAAACACCCTGAGTATCGTGGAGAAACTAATTGGAATGAGAGTACTCTGGAATCTTTGCATATGAACGAACGTTTGCGTGATACTATTTTGTTAACGATGTCTCTTGACTACTACCAGAATATAACCAAGGAGGCACATCGGTGACAAGTCTATATAACCGGGTATTTAAATTTATTGTTATAGGCTCAATAGGGGCAGTTATCAACTTGTTGGCATTCTATCTTCTTGTACAATGTGCCGCAATGAGAACAGTTTTGTTAAAGAATGTTGCGAATATTTTGAGCATTGAAATCGGGATTTGGTTTAGTTTTGCGATGAATAGAAACTGGACCTGGAATGATAGAACATTGCTGAAAAGGCGTAAATTGTTAAAGCAGTTTGTTTTTTTTCATCTTGCCGTAGGACTCTCTGTTATCGTAAGGATTGTCTTGTTCCCAATTCTTCAATACCTTGGTCTCAACTACTTAATTAATTCAGCCCTTGGCATCGCTTTCGGCTCAGTAATTAATTATTTTTCTTTTGATAGAATGATATTTCACAAGTCAACCAAACAGGAGGTACAAATATGAAGACAGCTTTAATCACTGGCATCACAGGCCAGGATGGTTCGTATCTAGCAGAGCTACTTTTGGATAAAGGGTATATTGTGTATGGTCTGGTCAGGAGATCTTCATCTTTCAATACTGAGCGAATTGATCACATTTTGCACGACTCTCACACACCGAAAACTAAGCTCTTTCGGGAGTATGGAGATTTGGCTGACAGCTCAAATATCTCGCGAGTGATTGAGAGGATAAAACCAGACGAAATATACAATTTAGGTGCTCAATCTCATGTTAGGGTGAGTTTCGATGTTCCTGAGTATACTGCCGATGTGACAGGATTAGGTGTGCTTAGGGTACTGGACGCGATCAGAGAATCCAGGATTGAGACCAAGTTTTATCAGGCCTCAAGTAGTGAGCTCTTTGGGGGAGCGGATGCACCCCAAAATGAAACTACTTCATTTCTACCGAGAAGCCCATATGCGATAGCAAAATTGTTTGGTTATTGGACCACAGTTAATTACAGGGAAGCATACCGTCTGTTTGCTTCAAATGGAATCCTCTTCAACCACGAGTCGCCAAGGCGAGGTGGGACATTTGTGACAAAAAAGATAACCAGAGGATTGACCAAAATAAAAGACGGAGAAATGGATTGCTTATACTTGGGAAATTTAGAGGCGAAAAGAGATTGGGGTTACGCAAAAGATTTTGTTGAGGGGATTTGGATGATTCTCCAACATCACGAACCGGACGATTTTGTCCTGGCTACAGGCGAAACTCATACAGTACGAGAATTTGCTGAAATGAGTGCTACCCTGATTGGCTTCGATCTTGTATGGGAGGGTGAAGGAATTCATGAGGTCGGAATCGATAGGAAGACTGGTAAAACAATTATCAAGATAGATTCATTTTTCTTCCGCCCTACTGAGGTGAACCTGCTGCTTGGAGATCCCGGCAAAGCAAAATCACTCCTGGGATGGGAACCAAAAGTGAGTTTTGAACAACTTGTTGAGATAATGGTCAAAGCTGAAATTGATCATGCCAGATAAAACTGCTCTGATCACCGGAGCTTCAGGCTATATCGGATCCAAGTTCGTCGAAGCGCTCGCTGATATAGGATACAAAGCAATTGGTACTGATGTCGATAATGGGAACGGTCGCACAACTGAGTACCAGTTAAATCTGACTGACCATGCCCTCGTAATCAAACTGCTTGATGAAATCAATCCTGGTGTTATTCTGCACACTGCCGGGCTGAAGAGTCTTAACTATTGCGAAGCTAATCCTGAACAAGCATTCAAGGTAAATACTGAAGCAAGTATAAATCTATTCAAGAGTGCTTTGAAGAAGAACCCGGAGACGCTGATCATCTTCCTTTCATCAGATTACGTTTTTGATGGCTTAAGTGGTTTTTATACTGATGTCGATGATGTGAAGCCGGCTACCGTTTACGGAAAGACAAAAGTTGAGGTAGAACGATCACTTCGTGGTATGACTAACAAGCACTTGATCATTAGAACTTCTAATGTCTTCGGTCTGGGCAACGGTGGTTTTTGGGACTATGTTACCGAAGGTTTAGCCGACCGTCTCCCCATAGATGCATATGAAGACACATACTTTACGCCTACGTATTTACCCTACTTATTGGATGCCGTTAAAAAAGCAATTGAACAAGGAACAACCGGCACAATTCATGTTTGCGGCAAAGAGAGAGTATCAAGATATGAGTTTGCCGTCCAAATTTCCTCATTTACTTTGCAAGAAAATTTGGTAAAAAAAACTACTCAACCCCAACAGGGATTGATCTCAAGAGACTCTTCACTTGCCCCGAGTAATGCAGTGCTGGACAACGGGCTTTTTCAACCTACGTTAAATCAGGCTATTTCTTTTGAGTTTGGTCTTATGGTGCCACCCTACATGTTTTATTCGGATCAGCGAGGTCAGATTCAAGGAGTAAGCAACGCTAAGAGTTGGAGGGAAGTGAATCTCATCAATTCAGGTTCCGGTCAAACTAGGGGAGGGCACTACCACAAACGCACAAATGAGCTGTTAGTGCTATGTTCGGGAAAAATACTTGTACAGCTTGAGAGTTTAAGTGACAAAAGAGTATTTCAGTTCATAGCCGGTAAGGGGGACACGATTGTAATCAAACCTTGGTTCAAGCATACCATTAAATGTCTTGAGGACGTGACCTGGATTAACCTCTTGGACAAACCAATGGGGAAAGTGAAGAAAGATATTTATGTGTGAGGTGAGAATGGAAAGACTATCCTTGATTATTCCTGTTTATAATGAGAGTGATGTAATATTGGACACGCTTCTTGAGATACAGCGTAGAGTTAAAACAAAGCATGTTATATTGATAATTTATGATACAGACGACGACACAACCTTGGATACCATCAGGAATAGCGGTTATGGTGCATTGCCTAACTGATAACAGAAATCGAACAGCAGCAGATGTGCGTCACGCATTTGATAAATTTGGTGGCAATTTAGGACAAAACGGTTCGGTTTCATTTATGTTTGATAGAAAGGGA
>CAYNHC010000345.1:0-3691 GCA_964396705.1 uncultured Paludibacter sp. | reverse complement strand
AGATGCAGATAAGGCACTGTATTATGCAAAGGCAAATGGTAGAAATCAAGTGGTATTTATGGACAATATAAGCAAAAACCCCACCTAACCTATAGTTCAAAGTCATGCAGAGAAGTTTTCTATTGGAGATAGTGTAATAGTCTATCCTGAAAAAAATATAGGAATCATATGTCAAACTACAAATATAAAAGGCGAACTAGGTGTGATGATTAAAAAAGAAAAAAAGCTTATAAATCATAAAAGAATAAAATTGAAAACACCTGCTTCTGAATTATATCCGCCTGATTATGATTTTTCAGTTATATTTGATTCTGTGGAAAATAGAAAAGCCAGACATAAACTTGATAAAGGACATAATCCGAATTTGGTGATTAAAATAGAAGAAGAAATAAAATAAGGTCTGATTTTTAATTGACTTTTTATTTAAGTTTGATATATAATTAAATAAATTTAAACTATAAGGATAGGGTATAGTAATGATAAAAAAATTATACAAAAAACATGAGGATTTGATTTTATATATTTGTTTTGGCCTACTAACAACAGTTGTAAGTTGGGTGACGCATTTTAGTGTAAAGAATTTGTTTGGGGTATCTGTAACTTTAGCAACAATTATTTCTTGGATTTTCGCGGTTACATTTGCATTTGTAACAAATAAAAAAATCGTTTTTAAAAGTAGAGCAACAGATTTTAAAGATTCTATTAGACAATTAGGACAGTTCTATGGAGCAAGGCTAGTTTCGTTAGGGATTGAGTGGTTGATTTTATTTTTATGTGCAGATATATTTAGGGATTATTTTATTAAATTATTTATGTTAGAAAAAATCAATTATGGAAAAGGTATGTTTAACATGACTTTTTTAAATTCTCCTGAAAAGTTAAATGAAGTGATTTTTAAAGTTTGCATAGCAAGCGTTATAATTCTTATAATGAATTATGGATTCAGTAAACTGGTCGTTTTCAGAAAAAAGCAGTTAATTGCGGATTCTCAATAAACAAGTAAAAAGATGTAACCACCTCAATAATTAAGGTTGTTACATCTTTTTAAATTTATAGTGATAACTCAAATCAATCCTGAAAATCATCAGGATTTTCTGAAATAAGATAAGCTCAGGTTTTTGTCATAAAAAAATTTCTGAATGAGTAAATGGGAGGAATTTCTAAAAAATATCAGTCGGAACTGTCCACACATTCCAGGGTGCTGAAAGAAACGTTATTATTTTTTTCAACCGTTTATGGCGAAAATGAAAATTGCACGTTCATAGATAACAACAAGAATTTGATGAATGTTGCTGTGTCAAGAGCCAAGGACGCATTCTGGGTGTTTGGTAGCATAAACTGCTTAAAGAAAAAAGCGAACTCCAGTGCAAGCGGATTAATGTATAGATATATCTCGAATTATCCTCTGCATTTTTCTTAGACATACTCTGCATCATTTTCAGAATTTCCAGTAAAAAATTACTCGCATTCTTTAGGTCAGGCACCGAGAAAAAGCCGCTGATTCAGGGCGAGTATTTCGGCGGAGAGAAATATCCCTACCGTAGTTTTTACACGCCTTACGGTGAAAATAAACGACGTTTTTCATCCCGTATTGTCCTAAAAAAGCATTTACTAAGAAAGCAAAAAACTTTTTTCAAGTGATATTGACAATATCAGTCCGAGGCAGGAAGAAGAAAATTTTAATCTAAATCAAAATCATCAGGATTTATCATGAGGTTATCAAAACCTTTTTCTTTCCAGCCTTGATTATGGCTTTCGATATATGCTCTTTTTGTCTTTTTATATCGGTAAACAAACCATGTATCTGAACCGTGCTGATAATTTTCAAGAGGTATAATGCTTACCTTTACATCAAGAAGCTTTCGTGGATTTCCACTTACATAAAACCTCACACCGAATACTTTTTCAAATTCAAGTTCTGAAAGCTTGGAATATGGCAGGGATTGATTTACTGCATGAGGAATATTAAAATTCCTGTCCTCCCAATATAAAATCCAGTCACCTGCGGCACTTTTTAATTTTTGTAGCGTTATGGGAACTACCTTTCGTTTATCGCTTCCGTAATCTGATTCAAAAGTAGCATTTTCTATAATCAGGTCATCGTTTTCAACAAAGTTGCCCCAAAATATTACCGCAACACCATTTGACCTACCGCCCTTATTATTAACGAAAACAACCTGATTTCTCCCGAATTGGCAAGGTGTCAAATTGAATTTAGATATTTCAAGCTTTGGCGATTTTTTCTCAGCGATTATAGGTGAAGAAAAATATAGTGTAATAATATGTTCGTTGTCAGACAGTGAATTATCATCAGGCTGAAGAGCACATTGTTCAGAACTCATACCAAAGTATTCTGCCGACTTATACAACACATCTTCTGCAAAGGTATAATTACTTTTTACAATATTGTAGAATTTTTTATAATCGGAAACGACATTTTTCCAAGGTGCAATACTTGCTCTCCGAGGTTTAGGACCGTAAAATTCTCCTACATTTATCCATCCATCGAGATTTCTTTTGCTATTAATAAGATTCATCATAACGAAGTCGCTGTCAACGCAGGTTGCCGCAATAACATCTGTTTCAAACTTTTCGGAAAACGGTGTTGTAGCTGCCTTTGTGCTATCTGCATTATTAAAATTGAAACAGTCAGATGCAACAGTAACCCAGTTACTCTCATCGGAGCTGTAAATGGATACTGCTATTTCAGCGTCATCAGCATTTTGAGATTCTGAATATCCTTTTTCAACCATTTGTTGTTTCAGCATTTCTATCAGTAAAGTAATATTGAAATGCTCATTCTTTTTTATATGTATATTTGATATAAATAGTCCCATAAATTCACACCTTTCTGCGAGTATTAGTATTAATTTTTTGATAGCTTCACTATCAGAAGTAACAAGAACAATGCAAGCTTGTTTACAGTCTATTCCTCATAATTCTCATATCCATCACGAATTCTGTCGATGATGCCTTTAAGCATTGTGTTATCCCAATCGACTCTGTAATTTCTGCAATCCCATTCAAATCCTTAAAAGTATAATCCTGCCGGAAATCAGCATTTCTGTCCCTTCTGTCAATCAGAATACAGACTTACAACCAAATCTTTTTGCAGTTTTTATATCCATTGATTTTATTGTTCTATTATCTTAAAATTATGATTATCATTTTTGTTTGCTGATTAAATAAAAGATAAAAAAATTATTTGGTGGCTAAACATAAAAGTAGATAAAATAAAAAAGCTTTCAAACAAAATTTGAAAGCTTTTTGTTGGTGACCCGTACGAGAATTGAACTCGTGATTCCGCCGTGAAAGGGCGGTGTCTTAACCTCTTGACCAACGGGCCATTTATGGTAGCGGTAGTGGGATTCGAACCTACGACCAATCGGGTATGAACCGAGTACTCTAGCCAGCTGAGCTATACCGCCGTCTTTATGTCGTTTCCTTGTGTTCTCCACCAGCGACTATATTATTATACCGCGATTTAAAACAAAAGTCAACACTTTTTTTGAAAAAAATTTTATTTATTGAAAAAATATGTTTTGAAATAAAATAAAACTTAATTATAGTTGAAAATCAACAATGAATAAAGCATTGAATTTATTATTCTGCGGTTATAGGTTATTTGACAAATTGGCAGTGTTTCGACTTTGCGGAGTCAACCGAGCTTTCCGGTCGACCAATGTCGTCA
>CAYNHC010000344.1:2257-3691 GCA_964396705.1 uncultured Paludibacter sp. | reverse complement strand
AAAATATTTATTTAAATACGATTTTGCGTTCTCTAAATCATTCATTAACCGGTACGACTGTACTAACCTTAGTTTTGCTAATGTGTCATTTGGTTGCAAATAACTTATTCTTTGATATTCAATGGCTGATAACTGATATTCTTTTTGAGAAAAAAGATAGTCGGCATATTTCAGCGAATTAGAATAACTCAACAGATCCTGAGCCAATAATTTTGTTGTAACAGTTAGCAGAATAAAAGTGGCAATTAGCAGTTTATTATGGCGCATCGTTATATTTCTGAGTTAGGTTATTATACTCGTAATTATGTTCATCGGCTAATAAATGGCATCTCTGTAACCTGTCGAGACCATCAAAAAAGCCAATAATAATACCGTTTTTCCTGATGGTTTCCATCATATATACCGAACAGGTTGGTGTAAATACACATGCATCTACATCTTGCGAAGAGAAAAATTTTTTATATCCTAAAAACGAAGCGGATAATAACAAGGGTATTTCCGCATCAGAATCCAGCACATGATTGTGAAAGTTCATTTCCGACTGTTTCACTTCGAAAAGTGCACTCAACTTATCATTTCCGGGGAATATTGCAAGAATATCGTTGACGAAATAATACTGGTTAATTTTTCGCTTTTCTTTTGCAAAATGATTGGCATGAAGTATGCCCCCGGTGTAATATCTTGAGAAAACGGGGAGGATAAAAGGATAAAGTACGGGTATGCTTACTCCAACACAAGTAAGTCCTGCCAATAGAAATATTGAATTGAGTCCACTGAAGTAATTCCCCGTATAAATCTGACCCGAGCCCGGAACGGCAACGCTCATTATTGTCGCCAATGCAGGACTTGGACGGGTAACTCTGGTTTGATTGTCAAATAATTGCTGTAAGGCTGTAATCCTGAAGCTGTCGGTGGGAGCTACAGCATTTTTGAATGATTGAAAAGCTTCATCATATTTCTCCAACCCGAGATATGAAATTCCCCTGAAAAAGTTTTTCTTTAATCCTAAATAGTTGATTGAATTTGTTTTAAGTTCATCCAGTTTCAATATTGCGTACCCGTAATTCTTTTCGAGAATAGAACAGAGAATCTTTTGCAATTTGCATTCAGTTTTAATACTGTCGGTGGCTGAATAATAAATTGCTGAATCACAATATGCTTTAGCGGGACCAAATTTTTCTAATCCAATATAACAATCTGCAATTTTTCTACTTAAAACCTGTTTTTTTTCATTTTCCGAAAAGAAGAAAGCCCGCTGATATTCATTTAAAGCAATACTGAAGTTGTGTTCACTATAAAGCGAATCGCCGAAATTGATGACTTCGTCAATATTTTGAGCTGATAATTTATTGATTATCAAAAGCAACAAAATGAAATAATACTTCTTAAGAAATATTTTTTTCAAACTAATGATTTGTTTTTGAGAATGTCTGA
>CAYNHC010000344.1:0-2157 GCA_964396705.1 uncultured Paludibacter sp. | reverse complement strand
GTTGCTTCACTTCCTTTTTGAACAAGTCCGTTTGTCAAAGTTACTTTAACTTTTTTGTACGATTGTGCATTAATAGCACTCATGCAGCATAAAACTGCAACCAAAACGAATAATACTTTTTTCACAGCGATACTTTTTTTAATATTTGTTTGTTAATATAGTTAGATATTTTCATTGATAAACAGCCAATTACCTCTTTTGGTAATGATTTGGCGTATTAATTATGCAAATATATGAAAATATTTTTAATCGGAGGAATTTGAGACATTAGGATTTTATGAAATTTATCGAAAGAAGCGATTGACACAGAGCTGAAAAACAATGCAGTTTATGTAGCGCGTGAAATTTAAGAATAAAGATGATCAAATGTATTTAATTTAGAAAAAGCAGCAAGCCTTTATTAGTCAGATGTTTTCTAATAAAGGCTTACTGCAAACTGTTATCACTCAATTTAATTAACTATGACGTTTCCTGTAGTAACTACACTACCATTGTAAACTGAAACGGTATATACTCCCGGCGAAAATTTGGTTTTAATAGTGGTTGTTACACTTTTCATTAAAGATGTTGCCATAAGCTTACCGGTGGTTGAATTATAAACATTGATTTTAGCGCCTTTGGCTATCACATCGTAACAGGTAACAATGATCTGTCTGCTTGAATTGACTGAAAAAAATATGGTCTGAATATCTTCAACCGGAGTTACATTAATGCTTACGGTTGCGATATTCGAAACAGCACCGGAATTATCATTAACTGTGTAATAAATGGCTGTCGTTCCGTTGTAGTCTTTTACAGGAATAAAAGTGATATTCCCCAAATTATCAGCAGTATATGTTCCCTTAGTACTTACAATATATTGGGTCTGACACCCTGAGGTTGCAGGGTCGAGATCGACAGTTGTAACATTAATTTCGCCATCAATATCATAATCGTTTGTAGTCACATTGAAAGTGACAGGTGTATCTTCTTCAGTAGTTTCTGTATCGTTCATTGCTACAGGAGGCGTGTTTGGTTGTACCAGCCCTTCAATCCAAATCGGTGAAGATACTGCGGTAATCTGGCAGTAATCATTACCAGGATTTCCCGAATAATATTCATGTGTTCTGATATAATAATAATCTCCATTATTGCACTCAATTGTTTCAGTTATTGATACATTTGAAAGTGATGGATTCCATGTTTTTACTACTACTCCGTTTTTTATTAATTCTACTTTTCTGACTGTTCTGGAAGTGTTACTTTCTGAGACTTGTATTTGAATATCTTTAGTTCCCGGAGTAACTGTTGATCCCATTTCGTTCCCATCAATTTTAAATGACATAGAAATACTGTTGTAGCGTGTACTGTAAAACCTCTTAGCTTTGTATGCAGCCAATAAATCTGTCCTTGTATTCGCCAAAGCCAATACAGCTGTTTTATAATTTGTGAGGGTACCCCAGCTTGCCACGTGATTATCTTCACTACCCTGAGCGCCTATTTTCCAACCGCTCTGTAGTGCTTCATCGTAAAACGCCTTGCCATCGCCTGTTATGTATCCTTCTACCAAAGAACCATTGGAGCTGTTATAATAAAATGTTGAAAATCCTGATGTCTTATTCCAAAATTCCATTCCAACAATTTTTTTTGTAGCTAAAGTGTTCGTAAAATGATCAAATTCCTTACCTGTAGAATTATAATATCCGGGATGATTAAAGAAAGCTATACAATCCTGAGTATTTAACCATGTACATAGTTTGCTGAAAGTGTCATACGCTGTAGTAGTGCTAATGAAAGTTGGTGTATTTACAATGGTCACATGACCATAAGTGCCACTTGTCCATTCGAAGCCACGGAAAGTTGTAAAAACATTTTCGCTGTTGTGACTTTCAGCAGCAACCAAAGTTGCTTCCCATTCAGCATCATTCAGTAAATGGGAGTGATCGGAAAGACCAAGAAAATCAAGACCATTGGCTTTTGCAGTAGAATAAGCCTGATCAGGAGTTCCTTGTCCATCCGAATAGCTTGTGTGATTGTGCAGATGACCGAAATAAACATTATATCCACCAACTGAAGGAGTGAGTGAATAAACCCCAAAACTCAACACTACTAGCAATAAAGTAATAAGTGTTCTTTTTAAATCATTGTGATTGTTTTTCATGGTAATTATCTTTAAAA
>CAYNHC010000343.1:0-3694 GCA_964396705.1 uncultured Paludibacter sp. | reverse complement strand
TGGACTTACTGTAGAAGTGACTATGCAAAGCGGACAACGACAATACGAAACAGAGGGAGAACCGGTTACAAGACACTTAGCTAAATACAAAAGAGAAAATGAAAAACCTGCATACTGTTTATTTGTTGCGCCAAATATAAACGATGCTTGTAAGGCACATTTTTACGCATTGCACAAAATGAATATTCAGTATTACGGAGGAACTTCAACAATTGTTCCTTTGCCTTTGAATATCTTTATAAAAATGGTTGAAGATTCTTATAATGCAACTTATGTTCCAGAACCGAGACATATACAACGATTTTTTGAACATTCAAACCATTTAGCAAATTCAACTGAAAACGAAGTAGATTGGTATAACGGAATAACTGAGAAAGCATTAAATTGGCTCGCTGAATAAAAAAAGGGCGAACGGCTAACACACGCCTAAGCGACAATAGCCGAATTCGTGCAATTTTGGAGTTTTATCTCCCGCATTAGCTTTTGTGTAGTGCGACAGTGAATACGCCCGCTATTCGGCTACTGCGCTTAGCCTCGGTCGTTATGCCTTATTAAAAAAAACCAAAACCAACTTGACAATTATGCGTAAAGGATTGATCTTATTCATTTTAATTTTAATTTCTTCGATTGCTTATTCTCAGACATTTAACGAGATTATTAATAGTTATTTCATTAAATATCAGTTATATCCGATTAGTCTACCTGATTTATTTGTTGAGCCGGGATTGATTGGTGATATTGAATCTATTGAACAGACTACAAATGACACGACTCATTTTCAGGTTCTATTTGATAATAGCAAGATTTGTGCGGTGATTTTTGATAGTACAAGGATAAATTTGTCATATAGATTTGGGTACTTATCTAAAATTATCTACTTTAAGCATGATAGCATCATTGACCAAACAAAAATAAAGAATTTTTTACCCTTTATTTGCATTCATAATAAAAGTCAAGAATATTCTGCATTTAAGACTTTTGGTAAAATCAAAGAAATAAAAAGCTCATCAGGATTTACTATTTACGACAAAACTAAGTTTAATTATAAAAAAGGTCGTGTATATAAAATTAAGAATTATAATTGGCGGACAATCTCACAGAAATGTTATTATTCAGGCTATACAACTTATGATTACACAAATGATACCATCGTGATTGAGAAATTATTTGATAGCAATGATAGCCTTGCTTTTATGAATACAAATGTTTTTGATAGTAAAGGTAATATCCTTAATGTAAAATCGTTGATTAAAAAAAGAGCTACTGGTTGGGGAATTGATGTGAGATATTACTCTTACGACGCGACAGAAAGCCAAAATCGAACCTTTGATTATAAATTTGATAGCAAGGGGAACTGGATTGAAAAAATGGAGTATCTCGACAATAAACTCAAAAATAAAACGATTAGAAAAATAATATATAAAAATTAACAAGGCATAACACACGCCTATGTTCATTGGCTGGCTGACGTGCATTCCGGCAGTTTTGCGCCCGCGTTCGCCTTGTCGCTGTGCGACAGCGAATGCTCCCGCAAACCGCCCGTGCCCATAGCCTCGGTCGTTAGGCGCAGCAGTAAAAAAGAAAAAAGACACTTTGAATTGCTTGAAAAATCTTTGAAAAACTGTCCGCTTCACGACTTTAATATAACGAATCTGTAACGACAGATTTTGCTCGTTTTTAAACCTTTACTCGGCGGACAATTATTCGCAGATTTTAAAGGGAAGACAGAATAACTTATATCTTTATGACTGCTGGACTAACAACCGAAAGTAAAGAAACACAAATGATTGATTAAACAGAAAAACAAAATGAAGAAAATTAGAACTATATTAATAGTTGTTGCTATAATATCAATAATCGGACTTGTTGGAATTCTAATTTCAAACAATTGGATTCTATCAAAGAGTATTATTGGAATTTATCTTTTGATTATTGCTAATGTTTGTTCGTTTGCAAGCGGAATTTTACACTTAATTATCAACTCAAAGAAAAATAAAACATAACACTTTTATCGCAACTCGAAAGAAGAAAAAAAAACGTTTCGAGTTTTGCGTAAAAACTTTGCTTAAAACAAAAAAAAATGACGTGATTTTGCTCGTTTTTTAGTGAGAATTTGCATTTATGGAGTTTTCGACAAGAAAACAATTTTATCGACAAAGAAATACAAGAAAAATGTTGAAAAACATGACTTTATAGTACGAAAATCTTAAAATAAATTCGTTAATTTGCGCTACCTTTAACGGTTCGACTTTGAAGAAAAAGAAAATATAACTCGACTTATATGCTGTTTGACAGAATTTTACGCATTTCACTCCCATTTTCGGTATTTCGACTGGAAAAAAGGCTGAAAAATTGCGCTAGAAATCAGATTTTTAGCGTTTTGTCGGTCAGAAAATCAACGATTAGAAAACCAATACTGTATGCGCCTAACACACGCCTATGGTCACAGGCTGGCTGACGTGCATTTAGCAGGTTTTGCGCCCGCATTCACTTTGTCGCTGTGCGACAGCGAATGCTCCCGCAAATGGAACATCCCGTGCAACGGTGACCGCCAATGAAACACCCCGTGCAACGGTGGATGCCCATAGCCTCGGTCGTTATGGCCTATAGTAAAAAAAGGAAAAAGACGGATTTGTTGGCTGAAAAATCTTTGACGAACTGTCCGCTCCTACTCGACTTTTTGACTTTTATGTAACGACAGAATTTGCTGGATTTCAAACTTTTGCTTGGCGGACAATTCCTCGCAGATTTTCTAAGGAAGAAATGACAAGAAAACAAACAGAGTAGACTTATTTTACAATCAACATTAAAAATCAGGAAACTCTATATAAAAAAATAAAAATAACTAAATAAAGGAAGTCACATGAGAAACAAAAAATTAAAGTTAAGTTTTCTGCTCTTGTTCGGAATTTGTCTGAATGTACTTTATGCACAACAAGTCATTTCTGCAAATGGAGGTAATGTCTCTGGTAATGGAAGCTCTGTGAGCTACTCTGTTGGACAAATTGTTTGTACTACTAATGCTGGAGCAAATGGGTCTTTATCACAAGGCGTACAACAACCTTATGAAATTTCAATTTCCGCAGGAGCTGAACAAAAGGACATAAATCTATATTATTCAGTTTATCCCAACCCTACAAGTGATTTTCTGATGTTGAGAGTGAATAGTTTAGATTTTTCGGCTTATACATTTGAATTAATTGATGGAAATGGCAGGATAATTAAATCAAAAAAAATGGTAGCTAATGAAATCACCATTTCAATGAATGGATTAATACCAAATATATATATACTTAAAATTTCTACTAAAAACAAAGAAGTAAAATCTTTTAAAATCATCAAAAAATAAGAATCATGAAAAAATTATCAATGGTTTTGTTCGTAATAATTCTGTCGATCTGTTTATTACAATCTCAAGTACCTCAAAAGATGAGTTACCAAGCAGTTGTAAGAAATGCAACAAATAATTTAGTTGTCAATACACAAGTAAGTCTGAGAATTAGTATTATACAAGGAACTGTGTCAAATACACCCGTTTATGTAGAAACACAATCTGCTACAACGAATGATAATGGTTTACTAAGTATTGAAATTGGTGGTGGAACTGTTGTTTTAGGTACTTTTTCTGATATAAATTGGTATAGTGGTATTTATTTTATAAAAACAGAAACAGATTTAACAGGAGGAACAAACT
>CAYNHC010000342.1:1279-3704 GCA_964396705.1 uncultured Paludibacter sp. | reverse complement strand
CGATATGATAATAAGCATATCCTTTACGACCATGACGTTGCAATCTGATTTTTACGGGCATTTTTTTATTTTTTAATTGATTATACCTAATGCTTTTTCACGAAAAGCGGCTGCAAAGGTAGTAATTTTATTTTAATTAATAATTAATAATTAATAATTAATAATTCACAATTAATAATTCATAATTTAAAACTGTCAACTATCAACTATCAACTATCAACTATTTACAAAGTACCCAGGCTGATGAAAATCGGGTGTCTGATTTTCGGAGGTTTGTCATAAATTGAATGGCAGTTTCTTTATCTTCAAACGACTGAATAACTACCCGATATGTCCTTTTTGGTGTTAAAACATGCGCGCAATCGTATTTTTCTTTTTTTAGCATGTTACAAAATTTATCCGCCGATTTTTGTGTTGGAAGACTAGCGACAACTACATGATAAAGGTCTTCATCGTTTGTTACGATTGTTTCCCCTATTGTGCTTTCGTCAGTTTTTAATTCAGGACACGGATTTGCAGTTACCGTAACTTCGGGCAAATTAGCAAATACAATGCTCGATAAATCGGCGTATTCTGTTTTGCTTACGTTGTTAACCTGCTGAGAAAAGCCTAATAATGCAAAAAATAATATGGCGGCAGCTGCATTTCTAACTGTACTTACTTTGGGAAGTGTAAAAGTAACTTTCCTGCTTTCATCTGCTGCTTTTGCTTTTTGTGACACAACACGAATTTCGGCAAGCCCTAAGTTAGCAGGTAGAAAATCCAATTTTTCAACAGGAGTGAATTGAATGTTCCCCGTTTCGTTTTTAAATATTGTACCGATATCTTCAATTTTGAATATTCCGGTATGGGTTAAATGAGATTTAATATTTTCAACTTCGTTTTCAATAAGTTCAACAGCCTTTCTGTAAGTAATTCCCTGACTACGAGCAATTTCTATTGCAAGTAAACCATCGGCATGTTTCATCAAAGGATTAAATCCAATGGTTGAAAATGGTGGGGTAATTCTATCAGGATGAATTACTGCTGATTGTTTTTGAACTACAAATCCCCCGAGTTGAGGTACTACCACATAATCGTGATAGGAGAGTAGTTTTTCTATATGTTGAATTATTTTTTCCACATTGCAAAAGTAGAGAATGAATATTTAATTCTTAACAAAATTAGTAAAAAGTTTTCAACAAGTTGTCAAAAATAAAAATCGATGTATCTTTGTGTTTCCAAAAAAATTATAAATATTATGGCTTTAAGATTCAAATTATTAGATAGATTTTTGTTGAAAATTTGAATTCTTATAAAAATTAAACAAATAAAGTTATCGAAACCACAAGAAAAATGAAACGAACAATCCTTATTACCGGAGGAGCCGGATTTATAGGCTCGCATGTTGTACGATTATTTGTAACAAAATATCCCGATTATCAAATAATAAATCTTGATGCATTAACTTATGCCGGAAATCTTGAAAATTTAAAAGATATTGATGGTGCACCCAATTATATGTTTGTGAAAGGTGATATTACAGATGAAGTTTTCATTCCTGAATTGTTTGCTAAATATGAAATTGATGGTGTAATTCATTTAGCAGCCGAATCGCATGTCGATCGTTCTATTACCGATCCGTTTTCATTTATTCGCACCAATGTTTTTGGTACCTGCAATTTGCTGAACTCTGCCAAAAATGCATGGAAAGGAAATATGGAAGGTAAGCGTTTTTATCACATTTCGACCGATGAAGTTTACGGAGCGCTTGAATTTGATGGCAGCTTTTTTGTTGAAACCACCAAATACGATCCTCATTCGCCATATTCGGCAAGTAAAGCATCGTCCGATCATTTTGTGCGTGCTTATCACGATACTTATGGTTTGCCGGTTGTGATTTCGAATTGTTCGAACAACTATGGCGCAAATCACTTCCCAGAAAAACTTATTCCGCTGTCAATCAATAATATTAAGCACAATCGCCCAATTCCAATTTACGGAAAAGGAGAAAATATCCGTGATTGGTTATGGGTCAATGATCATGCGCGTGCTATTGATACCATTTTTCACAATGGAAATAACGGTGAAACATACAATATCGGTGGCAATAACGAATGGACAAATATTGATTTGATATATAAATTGTGCGAAATAATGGATCGTAAACTTGGTCGTGAAAACGGAGAATCGGCCAAATTGATCACTTTTGTAAAAGATCGTGCCGGTCATGATTTGCGCTATGCCATCGACTCCACAAAATTACAAAGAGAATTAGGATGGAAACCTTCGTTACAGTTTGAAGAAGGATTAGAAAAAACAATTGATTGGTATCTCGAAAATCAGGAATGGTTAGATAATGTGACCAGTGGTCAGTATAAAAGCTACTACGATAAACAATACGTTGAAAGATAAAGTCATTTACCATTTCTTCATCTACCATTTA
>CAYNHC010000342.1:0-1179 GCA_964396705.1 uncultured Paludibacter sp. | reverse complement strand
AACGAACTTAGTGCAAGTCCTATCCCTAAATGTAATCCCATGCCACCTCTAACTTTACGCGACGACAATGAAACCCCAATTAAAGTCATAATAAAAGCAGCTAAGGGCATCGAAAAGCGTTTGTAATATTCATCTTCAAAAGCCTGTATATTTCCAATGCCTCTGTTTTTTTGTCGTTTCAGATAATCGCCTAATTGCGTAATACTCATTTGAGCACTCTCTTTCGACGATATGAAAAATTCACTTGGTTGAACATTGATAACTGTGTCCATAACGCCTCCCTTTTTTATGCTTTCGCGCATACCATTAAAATCGCGTTGAAGATAATCGGTTATTTTCCAGTTATATGCAGAATCCCACGAAATTGATTCGGCAGTCAGGCGCGAAACAAGAATTTTATCGTCAAATTTCTCGAGTGAAAATCTGTAACCTCTGTTTTCTGAAATTTCATAGCGTTCAATATACAAAATTACCCCTTTTTCAACTTCCATTTGAACATTCCGTGCATGATCCGATTTGAATTTTTTCACGTATTTATCTTCGAAATCAAGCATTTTTCCAATTGCAGGTGGAATTACGTAACCTCCTAATGTAAATGAAATTAAAGTGATAATTGTTGCCGATATGAAATAGGGTACCATTAATCGGCGAAAACTTACCCCACTTGATAGAATGGCAATTATTTCGGTGTTGGTAGCAAGTTTCGAAGTGAAAAAAATGACAGCAATAAAAGTAAACAGCGGACTGAACATGTTCATATAAAAAGGTATGAAGTTCAGATAGTAATCAAATATTATTGCTTTTAAAGGAGCATTGGTTTCGAAAAAATTATCGAGTTTTTCAGTTAAATCGAAAACGACTGAAATGCTTAAAATAAGAATAATAGAATAAAAATAGGTGCCCAGAAACTTATAAATGATATAAGTGTCAATTCTTTTTAAACCAATTTTCCGGTAATCTAATTTCATATTTCAAATAAATCCTAAAAAATTTAATATTCTTCTATAGTCTTCTTACTATCTGTTCAACCATGCCTTTTTTCCAGTGAGCAAAATCGCCCAATTGAATGTGTTTTCTTGCTTCGCCAACCAACCAGAGGTAAAACGCCAGGTTGTGTATTGATGCTATTTGAAGTGCTAAATATTCCTTACTTATAAATAAATGTCTGAGGTATGCTTT
>CAYNHC010000341.1:0-3706 GCA_964396705.1 uncultured Paludibacter sp. | reverse complement strand
ATTTTAAATTACGATAGTCGTAGAGGCCTAAATTTTAAAAAGCTCCAATTACTTTTAGCACAAAAAAAGCTTCGAATTTTTTCGAAGCCTTTTTAGTTTAAATATCAGTCACTTTTTCTTTTTTGTATTCTATATTGGTAATCAATCGTAGCGAAGTGTCTTTAGTTATATAACTCCATGCCCAGTTGAAAAAAATCACCAGTTTATTTCGGACACTCAGTATCAACATCAAATGAAGGAACATCCAGATATACCAGGCCATTGGACCTTTAATTTTAAAAAATGGTAATTCCACAACTGCCTTGTGTTTCCCGATGGTTGCCATCATTCCTAAATCATTGTATTCATATTCAATAAGTTGATCTGGTTTCCCATTCAAAGTTTTAAGAATGTTTTTTCCTAAATTCTTTGCCTGATTGATAGCCACATTGGCCACCTGAGGATGTCCGTTCGGATATTTAGGGGTTTCCATATACGCCACATCGCCCAGAGCATAAATATTCTCGAACCGTTTGAGCTTGTTGAACCTGTCAACAATATATCTGTTTTTGTTAATATCTTCGTTTTCGAGTCCTTCAATAATGTTTCCGGTAACTCCGGCAGCCCAGATTACATTTTTCGAATGAATTATTTCACCTGTATTTAATGTTGCAACGTTTCCATCATAAGACACCAGTAATGTTTCGGTTTTAACTATTACACTCATGTCTTCGAGGTATTTTCGTGATGCCGCTTTCGACTCCTCACTCATATTATTCAAGGTGTTTTTACTGCCTTCCAATAAAATAATATTGAATTTTGAAAAATCGATATTATGATAATCTTTGGGAAGTACATCCTTTTTTAATTCGGCAAATGCGCCCGAAAGCTCAACTCCTGTGGGACCTCCGCCTACGATAATAATATTCATCCACGCCTGTTTGTCTTCAGGTCGGGCAAAAATCTCCTTTTCGAAACTAAAAAGTATTTTATTGCGTATATCAATTGATTCCTGAGTTGTTTTCATCGAAAAAGCATTCTCACTCATTTGTTTATTGCCAAAAAAATTGGTTTTGCAACCCGTGGAAATGATCAAATGATCGTAGGTGATGGTGCGGTCGTAGGCTGTTTGAATCTTATTTTCTTCAGGATATATTTTAGTAATATCGGCCATTCGAAAATCAACAACTTTACTTTTCTGAAATATTTTACGGAAAGGAAATGAAATACTGGATGGTTCGAGCCTTCCACTTGCCACCTGATAGAATAGTGGTTGAAATTGATGGTGGTTTTGCTTGTCAACTAAAATAACTTTTAAATCGGCTTTAAGCAGCGTTTTAGCTAATTGCAAACCTGCAAATCCGCCACCAATAATCACAACTTTGTCCCCTTTTTTAATACCCGATAAATTCATTTTTATACTTTTAAAATTTGTAACCTGCTGTATAAACAAGTTAATTCGGGAATTGTTGACAATAAAAGAAAAATTTCTTTAATAAAAAGGGTTAACGATTCTCATGACTCAACTCAATATGAAATTTTCTGAGAAAAAGGTAGATGGTTATTCCTGTAACTAAGGTAGATAACCCATCGGCAACAGGAAGTGACATCCACGCACCATTTAAACCAAATATTGGGGGTAAAATGAATAAGCAGGGAATCAGGAATATAAATTGTCGAGTGAGGCTTAAAAAGATAGATATTTTTGCCTTGCCAATGGATTGAAAAAAATTAGATACCACAATCTGAAATCCAATCACAGGAAACATGATAACCGAAATTTTTAATGCGTTAGCTGCAATATTTTGTAGTTCTTTATCAACAGTAAAAACAGAAACAACGGATTTTGAAAAGAACATAAAAATGATAAATCCCAGACTGGTCATAATTGTAGCAGTAATAGCCCCGATTTTTAATGTTTTTATGACCCGATGGTGCAATTTTGCTCCGTAATTATACCCGATGATTGGCTGCGTACCCTGATTCAAACCTATGATTAACATGATAAGTAGAGTAAGTACGCTGTTTAGAATACCATAAGCGCCAATGGCTAAATCACCGCCGTAATGCAGTAGTGTGCTGTTAATAATTATAACAACCATGCTGGCAGCCAGTTGCATACTGAAAGGTGACATGCCGATACTAAGTATTGAAAAAATGATGTCTTTTTCGAGTTTGAAGTTCTTTTTACGGAAACGTATATTTGTACTTTTCCCGAAGAAATGCGAAATAACCCACGCACCACCCACAAAATAGGAGATAACTGTTGCAATGGCAGCTCCACGAATTCCCATATCAAAAACAAAAATAAAAATGGGGTCCAGAATCGTATTTAGTACTGCTCCTAATATGATGGAATACATGGCTTTACGTGGAAATCCGGAGGCGCGCATTATATTGTTAAATCCAAAATACAGGGCAGTTAGAATTCCTCCCGGAATGATAATTTGCATATATTCAATGGCATACTGTATTGTATTTTCGGTTCCACCAAACAAGCGAAGCAAATCGCTCATAAAAATATATGAAAGAATAACGGCTGTGCCCGAAATTATAATGGTTAGTATCAAGGCATTTGCTAAAATCTTTTCGGCTTTATCAATATTGCCTTCTCCCAATGTTATCGATAATCTGGATGCCGAACCTGCACCAATTAGCATTCCAAAAGCCATTAAAATAATCATGAATGGAAATGTCAACGCCAATCCCGAAATTGCAAGCGCACCTACACCCTGTCCAATAAAAATTCTGTCAACAATATTATACAGCGACATGACTACAGCACCTGTTATGGCAGGAATTGAATACTGCCAAATCAGTTTACCAATACTTTCAGTTGCTAATTTATTGGTAAAGTCAGTGTTGCTTTTCATAAAAATTTCAGAATGAATTAATAGATTTTATAATTTAATGCTTTGAATTACAATAAATTGCTTGCAAGTTCGGATAGATAACTTCGTTCACCTTTCACAAGGTTTACATGCGCAAAAATATTTTGTCCATGCATTCGGTCAATCATGTAAACCAAACCATTCGAAAACATATCGAGATAAGGAGAGTCAATTTGTTGAATATCACCTGTAAAAACAATTTTTGTACCTTCACCTGCACGAGTTATTATAGTCTTAATTTCGTGAGGAGTGAGGTTCTGGGCTTCGTCAACAATAAAAAAGGTTTCACTCAAACTGCGACCTCTGATATATGCCAATGCTTCAATCACTAACTGATTGTTCTTTTGCATTTCATCAATAAGTCGGATTTCTTTTCCCTGATATGAAAAATGATGTTTTATCACATTTAAGTTGTCGAAAAGGGGTTGCATATAGGGTGCAATTTTCTGTTTCTCATCTCCGGGTAAAAAACCTAAATCTTTATTAGCAAGCGCTACAATGGGACGTGCCAGTAAAATTTGTTTGTAATTCTCATTTTTGTGCAATGCAGCAGCCAGTGCAAGCAGTGTTTTTCCTGTTCCCGATTTACCGGTTAATGCTACAAGTTTTATTTCATCATCCAGCATTACGTTCATCGCAAATGCTTGTTCGGCATTTCGGGGTTCTATGCCGAAACAACGTTCTTTTTCAACACGTTGAACCATTCCTGTCATCGGATTATATCTTACAAGCACACTTGAACGGATACTTTTAAGCACAAAACAATCCTGAGGTTCAATATCTCCCGAAAAATCAAGGTCTTCTAAAGGAATTGCGCTTTCACCCGAATATAACTT
>CAYNHC010000340.1:0-3711 GCA_964396705.1 uncultured Paludibacter sp. | reverse complement strand
ACACTACTGACATTACTTGCAAAACTTATTATAATACCGTTAACAGAGTTTGCAATACCCAATGAAGCATTTAAAGCTGTTCCAAAAAAATAATTTAAAATTAAGTTTGCACCTTGTATTTTTGCAATAAAAGCAAAAGCACCATATCCAACCCATTTTGAGAAATTTAAAACTTCTTTATATTCTATAAACTTTTTACTTAAATAATACTTTACAATCAATGAATATTTTTTATTACAATAAATAACATAAAATATTGTTGGTATTGCTGAAACTAATGCCATAAAAAATGCATAAATCAACAATTTATCATGAACGGCTAATGTAATTAAATATGCTATAAGCAATTTTAAAAATGAGCTTATAATTTCAATGAATGAATATGGTAAAAAGTTTTCCTTTGCTATTAACAAACCATTATATGGCACACCTAAAAATGAGATCACAGAACCAATCAAAGACATTCGGTAAACCCATAATGAAATATTTATTTTTTCATAAGGGACATTTAAGTAATTTGTAATATACCATTCGCCAGTTGGCAGTCCAATCAAAATAGCTATTATTGCTATAAATAAATGAATATTGAAACAAATATTGAAAATATTATTTAAACTCTTTTCTGTACCACTTCCAATTTCAAATGCAATGAATCTGTTTGTAACAGTAAGCATTACAGTATTAATAAAACCAATTATAACAACAATTCCACCAATTACCGAATAAATACCAAAATCAATAACACCCAAATAATTAAGTATGAGTCTAGTCGTAAAAATACTAAGTAAACTAGTAATAAACAATCTTAAATAAAGATATGTGCTATTTTGAATAATTATCTTGTTCTCCTTTTTCATATAAATATTCAAACAAATAATTGTTATTATTATGAGCTTAATCTAAGGCATCCACAACCTTCATTAATAGATAACATTTTTCAAAACAATTACTTTAACTTAATCATTTTACCCATTTCTAATAAACATTCACTTGTAAAGTAATCCATATAACCACCTAACGAAGTAAAAGTCATTTCTCCAAAATAAAGTTTATGATTTACTTCATAAAAATCAATTCTAACCTGAGGAAAATCCTTTGATAATATATTGCAAACACTAATCATTTCATTAAGTGTTGCAGGTTTTGGTAACTTTGGATCTACATACTTGTCTTTTAAATGACTACCTGTTAAATATTCATTTTTAAGATTCCATTCAAGATCATATATTGCAGTTTTAACCTCTGAACCAAGTATTCTGTCATAACAAACAAAAACTAAAAAGGGCTCACCACTGAAACACCATATTTTATAATCAATTAAAGAAAATGAAATATTAGAATTTTTCTTATCTACTAAATATTCTTCACAAATTATTTTGGGTTTGATCTTAGTGTAATGTGGTTCAGCAGATAAAATTCCATATTTAATCTTCAACCATTTTTTTAGTTTTTCTTTAATTTCAATTTCATCAAGTTTTGTTTTATCATCAACTAAAATTACAGAAGCACAACCATTATTAGCCTTTAACACAAATTTTTGTGGCAAATTATTAAAATTAATGTCATCTACATTCTCCCAAACAGCATAAAGATCTACCAATAAGTGTGATAAACCATTAGATTCAATAAATTTTCGTACATTATACTTGTCAGATAAATCTGTCCAAAGTGCTGTGTCTGAGTTAAACTTTAACCAATTAATTTTTTCGTTGAGATCTTTTGGATTTTTAAAATCAATTTTCTTCTTAAGCGTTTCCTCAAATAGTATAGTTGCAAGTTTTTTTGGATAGAATAATCCTAAAAAGTGTGCTCTTATACCGTAAAGTAAAATTGCCAATTTATATAATAAAGGAATTTGTTTTATTGTTTTTTTAAGTTCTTTCATTTTTTTATATTGAAAATAATTTTGATTGTATAAATATACAAACTGTATAAATTAAAAAATTTGCAAATCCAATAAAAAATTATGTATAGATATAAATACCATAATCAATTTCACCTAGGTTATTTAATACCAATCGTGTAGTAAACAATCGAATAATCATCCCGATTATCAGTTGCACATATAGTATTCCGGTATTAAATACAATCTTATTTGTATTATTCATTGATTATCAAATATCAGCATAGAAATAAAAAAATCGTAGTACTCAGAAATGAAAATTAAATACTTCCCTTAAAATATCTTTTAATCAATAATAAACCTACTATCAAAAAACCGCCAAAAAAACCGCCTATTATCATGCCTTTCAATTTCCCTAATTTTATCTTTTCGAGTGGATATCGTGGTATATCAATCATTTGTACCAAAGGAGTTTTGCGGGCGAGATCGAGTTTTAGCGTTTCCATGTTTTTAAGCACTTCGGTATAAACCGTTCCGTAAAGTTGTGCATTGGTTTCCTGTTGAAGGCGCGGAACGGAAGCCTTAGCAAAAGCAGGATTAACATTTATACCTGCAATTGAAGCTCCTTTATAAAGCGATGCATCGTACAATGCCTTAATTGAATCGGCAGTATGTTGCAACATATCAATATTAGCCCGACTTTGTAATGTTTTATTCGACCTATATAAAGTATAAGTTTCATCCAACAATTTTTCTACAAACAATTTGGCAAAAATCTCGTTGCGATGTGTAAAATTCACATTTACAATACTTACTTTTTTATTTTTACGAGCAATGCTCAGCACCTTTGGACTCGAAACTGCTAAATAAATAGTATGTAAAACACTATCCTGAGTACGCGTAAAAGTTTCGCGGGGTTGACCAATCGGATAGGATAAAGTTGCTAATTCAGGGTTCTTTTTATTTGCACTAAACTTTTTTGTTAGTCCACTTATATTCATATACACCTCTGCAAGTGTTTTCGATTTACCTTTATACTCAACACCACATAGTAATGTCTGCTCCACTGCATATTTCGAAGCAATAATTTCCAATAAATTATCACCACTAAATGCATCGCTATTTCCCATCAAACCACCAAATCCAAAGGTTGATGCTAAATCGGCCAATCCGCCCATACCGCCAGAGCTTTCAATTAATGCGAATGACAAATGAGCTTTATATTTTGGTTTAACTAAAAAAGAAGCGCCTAACCCCAATGCCGCACCTCCAAAACCAAAAATGCAAACTATTACCCATTTACTTAGCAGGTAATTCCACCAGTCTTTAGCAATTTGAATCATTTCTTTTAACGAAATTTCGTCGTTTGAAGCTTTGTTTTTTTGATTTTCCATGTGTCAGACTATTTTTTTAAAATTGAGTACACCAAGGCTGTAACAGAGGTAACAGAGGTGAGAATAGAGACCATTTCGCCGGCCGAAAGACGGTTTTTGATTTCTAATGGTTTTTCGGGAATAATTATTCTTGAACCCGGTTTAACAGGTGGATAACTTCTGATTCCAAGAAAACTTTTTGTACTTTTGGCAGTTCCGTTGGCATACAACACAAATATTTTTTTCTTGTTAGCCCGTTCCGAGAATCCTCCTGCACTGTTTATATAATCTGATAATGAAGCAACATTATCGTATCTTATCAGCGTTGGAAACAGTACCTGCCCTACAACCCTTACGGTTTGCACCTCACGCGGAATGTAAATAATATCACCGTCTTCAAGTATCAAATCGTTTATACTACCCTGCTTTTTCAGAATCTGACTAAGATCAATACCAACAATTCCTTCCGGGTTAAATACTTCGCCTACCATGGCT
>CAYNHC010000339.1:1784-3716 GCA_964396705.1 uncultured Paludibacter sp. | reverse complement strand
GCAATGGCAAGACTGACCAAATATAAAACCGTTCCCATTTTTGAAAAATGAGTCAGTATAAATGCTACTGAGCTATACATACGGGCAAAAACGCCAAATCGTCTTTCGAAATACTCATAAGTACTCAGTCGGATTACTTTGCGGAACAAAGGTACAATGATCCAAATCACTCCAATGAGCACAATTGGAACCATAAGTCCCTGCACAAGCAAAATCCAGTTCGATTTGTAAGCTGCTGATGGATAAGCCAGAAATGTTACACTGCTAATCAATGTGGCAAAAATTGAAATCCCTATTGCCCAGGCAGGAATATTACCACTTCCGGCAAAATAATGCTTCGAACTTTTCTGGCGATTAGCAAAATAAATTCCGACACCAATAGTAAAAACTACCGAAGCTATTACAATTACAATATCTATCCAATGAATTGTGTTTCCCATTTGTTCTTATTTGATTATTGTGATTTTTGTGTTTTAAAATTATTCAGAACCGTTTCAATTTCAACTTCTGAAAGTTCGGTTAAAGGTGGCATCATTGTTTTATTGCAAATTCCTTTCGAATGCATCATCACTTTCAATGCAGCCAATGACTGTCCAAGTGTTTTATCTTTTTGATAAATAGTGGCCACTTTATCTGTTTCTGATTGCCAATGAGCACATTCATCCCATTTTTGAGATTGGGCTGCATCCATTAACTTACTATACATTTCAGGAACAATATTCCCTGTACTTGGCACAATTCCATCTGCACCCAACTGCAAACTTCCGAAACTTTGTGCACCCCAGCCACAGAAATACGAGAAATCAGGATTGTTTTTATAACTTTCGATGCAGGTTTTCATGCGGTCGAAATCACGTTCCGAATCTTTCAAACCCCCAATATTGGGATGTTTACTCAATTTTTCAACCACTTCCAGCGGAATGGTCATTTGAGTAGTAGCTTTTATATTGTACATCATAACCGGACCGACAATATTATGGGCAAGATGAGTGTAAAACATTTCCATTTGATGGGGAGTAAGCGTGTAATACGAAGGTAAAGTTGCGACCACACAATCAGCGCCGAGTTCGATGTATTTATTTCCACGTTTTACCAATTCACCCACCTGATTCCCAACCAATCCGGCATATATACATTGGTTTTCGCCTTTTGCTTTTACCGCTGTTTCCACCAATTTATAACTTTCCGATTCGCTGATTGAACTCGATTCGCCGGTTGTACCAAGCAAAAGCGGATGAATTCCGTTGTTGGAAAACAAAATCATAATTCGTTCAACAGCCTCAACATCAACCGAAAAATCATTATTTAATGGAGTAATCATTGGTACTACCACGCCAGAAAATCGTTTTTGCATAAAAAAAATTTGTTTTTATTTTATCATACAAAGACGAAAAATACTTGATTTTGTACTATAAAAAGGAGTTTAGAAAATGTATGAAGTATTTATTCGTGGGAAAAGAAGAAAGAATTTAATTTATAAGATAGGGACAAGCGATATCCTTATCGCTTGAAAAATATTTTCAAGCGGTTGGGAAACCGCTTGTCCCTTTTTATTTAACTGAACACTTGTTGTTAAAAAGCAAGCGATTAGTACTTATTTGCTACTTTATTTTATTCTCCATTAAACCGATAACCAATGCCCGATTCGGTAATTAGCAATCGTGGTTTTGATGGATTATCTTCAATCTTTTTGCGGAGTTGTGCCACAAAAACACGCAGGTATTGGGTTTGTTCCAGATAACCGTAGCCCCAAATTTCTTTCAAAATGTAGGTGTGAGTCAGCACACGACCTTCATTTTTGGCCATTAAAGCCAACAATGAGAATTCGGTGGAAGTGAGTTTGATAATTTCGTTGTTTTTAGTTGCTATGTGTTTCGACAAATCGATGGTCAGATTGCCAAAATGCATACAGGCATCCTGATCGAAAGGTTG
>CAYNHC010000339.1:0-1684 GCA_964396705.1 uncultured Paludibacter sp. | reverse complement strand
ACAAATCGATGGTCAGATTGCCAAAATGCATACAGGCATCCTGATCGAAAGGTTGACCCTGACGAATAGCCACCCGGATACGCGCCATCAACTCACCGGTACGGAAAGGTTTGGAGATGTAATCGTTAGCACCATGATCTAATGCTTTTACAATATCTTCCTCCGATTTTCGAACCGACAGAATGATAATGGGATGCAGATACCACTCGCGCAACTTTTTCAACACGTCGATGCCGTCCATATCGGGTAAGCCCAAATCGAGGATAATAAGCGAAGGATTGAACGATGCAGCTAGACTGCAACCATCTTTTCCATTTTCGGCTTCCACAATTTTGTAGCCGTTGGCCGAAAGTGTAATTTCAAGTAACCGGCGTATTTGAATTTCATCATCAATGATTAAAATGCTTTCCATAAAGTGTTTATTCGTTTAAAGTAAGATGGTTAATATCCGATATTTCGATAGGAATATGAATAGTGAATTGTGCGCCGCCACTGGGTTGGTTGGCTGCAGAAATATTTCCCTTGTGCGCCTCCACAAAACCTCTGGCGATGGACAAACCCAGTCCTGTCCCACCCGTTCGGTTCGATTTTCCACGGTAGAATTTATCGAAAACCGATGTCAGTTCTTCCTCAGGAAATCCCGGACCATTATCGCTGACTGCTATTTTCAGTTCATTATTTTCGATGCCAAATTCCACGCTAATCACACTTTTGGGTGGTGCATATTGCGTGGCATTGAGCAGTAAGTTATGAATCACTTGCTCCATCAGTCCAAAATCCAATTTCACCATAGGCAAATCGTCCGGAATCAGAATATTCACCGAAAACGGATGCAGTTCCTGATGCAATGTTTCTGTAACGCGGTTGATTAAATCGTGTACATCGCACCAATCGTAACGCAGCGAAAGTCGTCCGGATTCCAACCGCGACATATTCAGCAGGTTTTCAATCAGATGATTCAGTCTGACGGAAGCTATATTGATTTCCGAAAGCAATTCCTGTTGCACTTTTTCGGGATATTTTTCGGTAATCAAAGTATCGGAAGCGCCCATAATGGCAGTAACCGGAATACGTAATTCGTGCGAAATAGAATTGAACAACGTTTTGTACAATTTATCCGACTCGTCTAACAAATAAGCTTTACGAGCCACGCTGCGCAGAATTTCGCGTTCGAATTTGCCTGTAACCTGTCCTAAGTACGCATCCCAAAACTGTTCTTCTCCATAAGTAAATCGTTCAGTTTGTTTCAGCACCAGCACACCAATTTTCATTTGCGTTCCCACCAATGGAAAATAGCTATAAGTCAGGTCGGGAAAGACGTCTGTAAATCTGCCGCATTTAACCGATTGTTCAAAGCATTGTTTTATTGCTGTCCATTCATCGGGTGTAAATCTGAAGTTTGTTTCCGACTGCTTTCCGTTTATTTCGTCGGGCAACAAAACCTGCGAAACGGATTTAAAATACCTTTCAACTCCCTGTAAAACAACATTTTTCACTTCTTCCACACCATTTACTTCAGATAATTCTTTGGTTAAACTGTAAAGTGCATGTGTTCGTTCTTCACGCTTCCTGATGCGCATTTCCTGCCGGCGTACCCGCGAAGTAAGTACGCCGTTGAGCAGGGCGATTATGAAAAACATAAAAAACATGAGCACATCCTCCGTATTGTCGATATGAAAAGTGA
>CAYNHC010000338.1:0-3720 GCA_964396705.1 uncultured Paludibacter sp. | reverse complement strand
TTTTTACCCCGGGGGATAACTTCTTTATACTCAACCTTAATTTATACCTGGAATAACGATTATTATGACATATAGATAAAAAACAATGCCCATATAGGGGGAGCAACTTAGGGATTTGCGATAACAAGTAAATTCTTGAGTGACAACCCTCAAGCGGTGGTGCAAATAAAAACCAGTGATGTACAAGCATAATTGCCTGACATGACTGGTTTTTTTAGTGTTTATATTATATGTTTGTAGGTTCAGATATAGTTAGCTAAACCCCCAGCGGATACGGGATATTTGCATCCCCCTGCCACCTCAGATATGGATAAGAAACTCCTTCTTCTATTGCCCATGTGTCAGTAAAGTCCCATTCAACATAAATCGGTACACTGTTAGTATCCTTTATCATATCGGAAGTGGGATAGCCGGTTCCCCCATTCGAAGCCGCCTTCTTTGTAGTCTCGATATCCCAGTAGCTGTTTATGACGGCGCCACCATTGTAGCCAATCAGACCGCCTACATTATAACCAGTTCCCGCTACTTCTCCTATAGCATAACTATTGGTAATCTCATTTGAACTGTAATTGACTCCAATTAGGCCACCGATATTATTTATTCCTGTAACTGTTCCTGTTGCATAGCAGTTCGTGATTGAAGATTCACCACCATCTTCATTTGATCCAATCAGACCTCCGATTTTATTCCCAGATGGTGCACTTACAGTGGCGCTGGAATAGCAGCCACTTACCTGCCCGCCATCATCATACCCAATTAGACCACCAACATAACTATTATCGCCACTACTGCTAGAGAATATTGAACCCGTCACGCTACTATTAGTCACTATGCCTCCCTTATTAATTCCGATAAGACCAGCTACAGATGCAAAACCTTTAACATCGACTTCAGATAATGAAACATTTCTAATCGTACCTTCATTCTGTCCGAATAGACCGATATAAAATCCATAACGTTCAACTTTTAAATTACTAATTGATTTTCCATTTCCATTATAGCTACCGGTAAATGATGTACTATTTCCTATTGGCATCCAGCCTGCTCCGTCGTTATAACCCGCACCATCAGAAGAGAGATAATTCGTCAGATCAATATCCTCTGTTTGAATAAAGTATTTATCCAGGTGATTTCTTACATTATCTAACTGCTCTGCTGTAGCAACCTGATAAGGATTTTCCTTGCTACCGTCGCCTCCGGCAAACTCAGAAGGTGGGTATTGAATACCCTCAGTACCTTGCCACTTTAAATATGGATAAGAAGCTAGATCGGTATTTATTTTCCAAACATCATCAAAATCCCAAGCAGCAAATGTTTCTTGCTTTGTCATTTCATTATAATTTACTCCAGTAATACCAGCGACAGGTCCTGAGCCCACTGCAGGCAACGTATTGCCAGAATTTAGATAATAGCAATTTGCCACATTATCATTATTTATACTAAATGTGAATAGACATCCGTTTTCAACAGTTGCAATCGTGTAGCAGTTGCTAACAAATCCATAAGTACTACCTACAAACCCCGCCCCATTACTAACTGTTCCTGACGAATAGGAATTGGTAATAGTGGTACCTGGTTGGGCATCATTTATTAAACCACTACCTCCACCCCAACCAGTAATATTTGCCATTGAATAACAACTATCAACAACAGTTCCATCAGTGATTTGCCCCACTAACCCTCCAACATGAAAAGCTGTCATATAAGTAGCAGAACCACTTACAGTTCCCGAGGTTGAGCAGTTAGAAATAATTGTCCTTACAGTATAGCCAGCTAGTATTCCTACCTGTTGTTCATAAGAACTAGAAGGCACCACATAGGCGTCCTTGATCTGTAAGTTTTTTATGGTAGCATCTGTTACATATCCGAACAAACCAAACATTCTTAAACCATCGGACGATGTTATTTTCAGATTACTTATTGTATGGCCATTTCCATCAAAACTGCCATAGAACTGGCTTGCGTAAACATTGCCAATAGGAATCCAACTATTATAATCTGACAAATCAATATCATTCATTAAAATAAAGTACTTACCCAAGTGATTTCTTACATTATCTAATTGTTCAGCCGTTTCCACTTGATAAGGATTCTCCTCACTACCATCACCCCCTGCAAATTCTGAAGGAATTGCTGCCAGGACCGTTAATTTATCGCCGCTTTGAGCCGACTTTCCATTGCAACTAACCGATATTCGTGTGTCATTATGTTCAGCTATGGATAAAATAGTACCATCTATAGGATCTGTGGTAATGCCTTTGGTGGCAAAATCCCCTAATTCCACATATTCCTTTGAATCATCACTGTAGGTTAATTCAACTCGTAATCCAGCAAGAACAAGGAATTTACCCTCATAATAAGTAATTTTTGCCGGATTACTACTAACTCTTATCGCAGTTACTGATACATTCTTTTCGATACTCCACTTACTACCGTCAAATCTGGATATTTTGTCAACACCATTATCTTTGAAAGTAAATTCATTTACAGCTATTTCTTCTGGTGCAATGGGTACCCAAAATTGGTTCCCAGAGAGGAATTCAACAGTAGCAGGATTTATATCCGTCACATCTCCTGTTTTTGTGTAAGATACAGATTCATACATTTCTACTTTCACAACATTAGTATCTATTCCTGCCATTAAAGCTGCTGATTTCGCCTGAACAGAGACTGTTCCTCTACCACTGCCTTGGCCTGCTGTTTTCAATATGAACTCTATTTCCAAGTTTTTATCATCAATTAGATTAATACTATCTGGCTTAAGATTAGTTGTTCCGGTATCAATGTTCCAATTATCCAAATTCTGAACCATTGCCTCATCAGCAAAAGTAGTACCGGAAATATAAACCTGGAGAAACTGGCCAGTCATATATGGTGATGTCCCAAGTGCAAGAAACCCTGTTGAAAGACTAATCGGTTTAAACACTAGCCCCTTTTCTGCCACTGCCGAATTTGTATATCCTGTCTTTATTCCAATAGCTTTTATTGTAACCGTTTCGCCTCCTCCATTATCTATATTCACAGCAAACGGCACTGCATATTTCGATGAGCTTTCTGTCGGTATCGAGCCATCTGTAGTATAGTAAATTTCTGCACCGCTAGTAGCAGTAGTCAGTGTTACCTCAACCACAGCATCATTCTCAACACCACCGGTGATATCAATATCTGTTGCGATATTAACGGCACTTACAACTACGCGTGAAGACCCTCCACCACTATAAGAAGGAGCAACAATCCATGTGCCTGTGTTGTTATTTATCACAGAAGTACCACTTTTAACGGGCGCTCCCCCCGCAGCAGTAATGCCTTCAACGCCTTTTGTCGCTTCGATCCTCGTATTTGGAGTGGTAACGGAAGCATTGTCACCACCATCTCTTATATCAACATCTTTTACATTGCCTGTGCCCTCAACCCTTGCATCAGCCCCATCAATAACAATTTTATCAGCGATGGCTCCTTTTTCCACGATAATCTTAGAATCAGTACCACTGATTCTTCCTTCTTTCAGGGTGCCGGATGTTTTTAGTATGATAGTGGAATGATCACCGCTTACTATGGCATTGGCAATGATCCCTTTTGTAGCAATGGCGGTAATTCCATCTCCAGCCACTTCAAGTGTTCCAATGACGCCTTCAACAAGGACATCATCCGATCCATCATCAACATAAATAATTTCAACATCAGATGTATCTTCAACGGCAATCCGTACTTTGCCATCTA
>CAYNHC010000337.1:0-3725 GCA_964396705.1 uncultured Paludibacter sp. | reverse complement strand
ATGTATTTCGACAAAAAAGGAGTTACTTTACTGGAACATATCCTACTTCAGAAACTATTTTCTGACCTTCTGCCGACATAATAAAGTTGATGAAAGGTGCGTTTTTAGCTTCCAACTTCTTATCGTAATAAAAATAAAGTGGGCGAACAACTGGATAGGTTTTATTCTTGGCATTAACCTCTGATGGTGCTACGTATTTTTTACCATCAAAAGACACATTCAGAGCTTTTATATTTTTTTCGAGATAAGCCAATCCAACATAACCAATTGCTCCTTTAGTTTGACTTACTGATTGAATAATAGCACCTGTTGCAGGCATACTCAAAATTGAGTTTACATAGTTTTTGTTCATCAAAACGTGTTCTTTGAAAAACTCGTAAGTACCTGAACTTGTTTCGCGAGAGTAAGGAATGATTTTTAAATCAGATCCACCAACTTCTTTCCAGTTTTTGATTTTACCTGTAAAAATGCCTTCTAACTGAGCACGAGTCAATTTTGAAACCGGGTTTGATGGGTGAACAATTACAGCCAATGCATCATAAGCAATAATTTTTTCTGTAATTGATTTTCCTGCTTCCTGGCATTTCACTTTTTCGTCAAATTTCATTTTGCGAGACGACATGGCAATGTCGGTAGTACCTTCCAGCAAAGCTGCAATACCAACACCACTACCACCACCAATTACAGTGATACCTTTTTTGTTGTTGCTTTTCATAAATACTTCAGCTTCTTTCTGAGCCAAAGGCAATACAGTATCGCTACCTTTAATTTTCTGTGCGTAAAACGATGGTGCTACTGCACAAATCATCATAATAGATAAAATAAGTTTTTTCATTTTTGTTATAATTTTAAATAAGTTGTTTTTGATTTTATTTGTTTTAGAATTTATATTGTAAGCGAACAGTTACCAGATTGTCATTTACATTGGAGAAAAATCCTTTTACTTTCGTAGTTTCGTTTGTTACGATATCATAATAAGCCATTATTCGTACATTATTATTCATGCGGTACATATAACCTAATCCTAAAGTGGTATAAGCGATATCTGCTTTTCCCGTTTTGGCTCCTACGCCAATCTGTTGACCGGCAATAGCTGTATTCGGATCAAACCAGTCGTATTTAACCACTATACTATGTTGAGTATCGGCAATATCTTGAATCAAATGAACATAACCACCAGATATATTACGCATATAAGTATCGTTTCCCTTTGGCGTTTTATTATCGGTATCCAGTCCAGGAATCAATCCCGACTTTGGACTACTGGCATTATCAGGCCTACCGGGCTGAACCCCTGTTATATATTCGGCACGAATGGTTGTAAGTCCTGCAACCGAATTCATTGCAAACTGTCCATCGAAACCGATGTACTGACGTTTTGCAAATCCATTTAAATTTGTTGCTGCGCTATCCACTGCAAAAGCTCCGTTAGTCATACTGTATATTTTCTTAGTGGTTTGAGCTACAGACCCCAGATAATAAGAAGTTCCCAGTCCAATTTTAATATTAGAAGTCAATACTTTATTGTAAGACAAATGTCCGATAAAGTCTTTTTTACTATCAGTATCAAGATAAATGCCATTTCCTCCGAAAAGACCGGCTTCCAGTTTCAACACATTCCACGACGAGGTTTTAGGAGCCTGAATTACAAGCATCGCACCCATATCGCGTTCATCAGGAAATAATGTTTGAAAAATACGGCTGCGCTCAGGCGATTCGCGACGTGACGAAGAGTATGAAATTTCATATCCGAACGGACGATCAAACACACCACCTTTTAAACTTACATAACCAACCCATGGATCTAGGATATTTAAATAAGCATCTTTTAATGCCAATCCTTTTTCAGTCAGGTCAAATTGCAAAACACCCTGATAACCCAGATCATCATAAGCCACTTTAATACGTCCACGTCTGATACCAAATCGATTAAAATCCGTGGTTTCACTTCCTGCTTTAACAGCACCTACTTTCATGTCCTGCGATCCTTTTCCCAACGAGTCAATCTGTGAAGATTGCCATTGAGTCTGAATGTAACCACTCACTTTGAGTTTTTTCGTTGTTACAATTACATCTTCTACGGTTGTTACCCGTTGATCAAGCCAATTAAGTGTGTCCACATTTTCAGTTTCCTGAGAAAAAACAAGGGTCGAAGTTACAAGACCAAATGCAAGCGCTAATTTTTTTAAATTCATTTTGTGCAAAATTATCTGTTTAGTTTGAAATTTACGTTGCAAAGGAAATACGTTTATATTACATTTATTTGCCATTCATATTACATTCGTATTACAAAGATAAATATTTGTAATTCATATTACAAAAATGTCAATAAACGTGTATCCTTACGTTTTCTCATTTCCTATAACTACTGATTATTAGATACATACGAATGTAATATGTTTGTAACAATTATGACACCACTTCTTAACATAAATGATATTTCTTTGCATCGGAATTCAATAATAAGAAAAAATAAAACGTGAAACGATTCATCGAAAAACTTGTAGAAGGAGCTTTATTAATAAGCGGCAGTATAACGAGTATTACCATTCTACTTATAATACTGTTTCTATTTAAAGAGGCATCCGGCTTATTCAACAAACCGGTAATTGAAGAAGGATATGTATTGGCTTTGAACAAAAATAATCCTGTTAAAAAACTCACTTCATATCAAATCAAACAAATTTTTGACTCTGAAATTACCAACTGGGATGAAGTGGGTGGAAAAGAAGAGCCTATAGAATTAGTTCGTTTGAGCGATCTGACAAATTATTATACAGAGGAAGAGCTTGGAGCTGAATTTGAAAACATTCCTGCAAAAGCCAGCGAACTCACAGCGAAACATCCGGGCATTGTACTTTTTTTACCCAAACAATACGTAGCCAAAAAATTTGACGGAATACTATTAGACCACGAAACCATTCAACCCGGAGATTTCTTTGGAGGAAAAGAATGGTATCCAACATCTACACCTTCATCGCAATTCGGTTTACTTCCATTGTTATTAGGAACACTCTGGGTTAGTTTAGGAGCCATCTTGCTATCTCTTCCGTTCGGAATAGCTGTAGCAGTATATCTGGCCGAAATATCAAGCATGCGCATTCGTAACATTCTAAAACCTGTCATCGAACTTTTAGCCGGAATTCCATCGGTAGTTTACGGTTTTTTCGGATTGGTGGTTATCGTTCCATTTTTGCAGGAAACATTTAATCTTCCGGTAGGCGAAACAGCACTGGCAGGAAGCGTGGTGCTTGCCATCATGGCTTTACCAACTATTATTACCGTAGCCGAAGATGCTATGCGAACCGTGCCCCGCGCCATGAAAGAAGCTAGTCTGGCATTAGGCGCTACACATTGGCAAACCATTTACAAGGTTATTATTCCTTACTCTAAATCCGGGATAACTTCCGCAGCAGTGTTGGGAATTGGCCGTGCCATAGGCGAAACAATGGCTGTATTGATGGTGACAGGAAATGCCGCTGTCATTCCACACTCACTACTTGAACCTGTCAGAACCATACCCGCAACCATTGCAGCCGAACTTGGTGAAGCAGCAGCAGGTGGCGCACATTACAATGCTTTGTTTGCATTAGGCTGTATACTTTTTGTAATCACCATGATTATCGGTATCAGCGTAGAATTTATTGGCAAGAAGAAATATTAACCCCTAACCCCTAAAGGGGAATTTGAATATTACTATCGATTTATATCAAAAAACATGAAAA
>CAYNHC010000336.1:0-3764 GCA_964396705.1 uncultured Paludibacter sp. | reverse complement strand
CAAGGGCAATTGGGAAAGACGTTGCACTTTTAAAATCTTTAAACAGAATAAGATAGATTATAAAGCGCCTCCATTGAGAGGTGCTTTATAATAAATTGATTTTTGTTCTTGATATTTTTTATCTGATTTTGTTTCAGTTAAAATCTATAATGCTTTGATAATGAGTTAGATTTTGTTTCTTAGTTTGATTTTTATAAAATGCAATAACTATGAAAGTAATATTCAATCATCTTCCGCCCGGAAGAATTGATCATCCGTCAACTTCATTTTCAATACTTCAAAGTTTTTTAAATCAAAACGGTTTTGAATCCAAAACTATATACTGGAACGTTCTCATGTTTCCGGTCATGTCGTATTACGAAAATAACCACGATCTTTTTCACAATCTTTTCCCATCATTGGTACAATTGGCCGAAGAATTTGAAGATGAAACCATCAAGAAGAGATTAAAAGCTTACCTACAGACCAGGAAACCATTTTTCAAGACAAAAGATAATTTTTATGTGAATTCAATGAATGAAATTCGTAGAACCACTGATAAAATTATTCACACAGAATTACAAAAGGAAGAAAACCGGGCTGTTTTATATGGAATCTCCGCTAAATTTTTTCAGTGGATTCCAGGAAGAATATTGTCCAAAATCATTAAACAAATTTATCCTGAGAGTAAAATTGTGATTGGCGGTTTGATCAACAAAGAGTCGGCTATTGCAATTTTGAAGAAAAATCCTGATTTTGATTTTGCTATATGGGGTGAAGGTGAGTATCCATTATTGGATTTATGCAATTATATTGAAAATAATTCAATTATTCCCGAAAACATACCCAGATTGGTTTACAGGGAAAATGATGAAATAAAAATATCAAAAAATGTAAAATCAAAGTATCTTGATTTCAAAAATTATATTTTTCCAGATATCAGCGATTACATTGAAACGCTAACTGCCAACAACATTTCGAAAGACAAAATTCAGTTGCTGATACATACTGTGTGCGGTTGTAGGTGGAACAAGTGCGCATTTTGTAGTTATTCTCTTGACAAAGCTTTTCGGGAAAGAAGTGCTGAAAATATTTTTGAAGAAATTAAAACGTGTTCCGAAAAATACGGTATAAACAATTTCTATATGGTTGATAACGAAATTGTGGGGAAAGAACCCGGCAGATTCGAAAAACTACTCGATTTGCTGATAGATTTCAAACAGAATACTCAAAACGATTTTCGGATATATGGCGAAATGATTCCATCGTCACAAATTACACCCTTAATTTTCAGTAAAATGTCAAGAGCCGGATTCAAATATCTATTTATTGGTTACGAGGCTGTTTCAGATTCTTTATTGAAAAAAATGAAAAAGGAGAATACCTTTTCGGAAAATATTCTTTTTGTAAAATCAGCCTTAAAATACAAAATACGTCCACAAGTTAATATTATTCAGGGAATACCCTCCGAAACTGAAGATGATATTTATGAAAGTATTGATAATCTGCATTATATAAGGTTCTTTTTCCATAATAAGCAAACTGAATTTACGCATGAATACCTTTCTTTGAATTTATACAAGGGTACTGAATATTACCAAAAAATGCCTGATGCAGAGAAACAAAATTATAAATCAAATCCATTTACCGAATTTATTCCGCAAACGTTTATTCCGCTTGAAGAACAATGGGATTTTTTCAGTTTCAGAAGAGATCCAATAATCAACAATGTGCTTTGGTACGATTTTATGTCGATAGAGAATTTTTATAAGAAAAACGAATTCGCTTATAAACTTGATTTCGAGGAATCACAATTAGTTTACAAAGAGTATTTTAATAAAACTGAAATTAAAAAAATTGTTTTTGATGATTCCGTTGACTTTGATATTCTATCTTTTACCGAAAGTCAGATCTTATCATTTGATGATTTGTTTCTCAGACTTTCAGCCCTACATCCAACGCTGACTGAAATTAGTTTAAAAGAGTACCTTAATAAGCTTAAAAACAAATATTTAATTTACTTTGACAGTCGGTTTTCTTCAATTATTTCCGTAATTGAAATTAATCAAAACAATGAGGAGTAGTTTTTGTTGAAAAAGTTATTGTTTGAATACTAATGAACTATTTGAACTGTTTTTGTGTTCTTTATCGAAAAAAAGGCATGAAAAAGTATTTACATTTTGTTATTTTGTTTTTTGTGACCCAAACAGCATGTAACCAATCAACCCAAATAAATAAACAGATGAAATTCAATCAATTAACAGCTGAAGAACAAGCCGTAATTTTACATAAAGGCACAGAACGACCCTATACCGGTGAGTTTGTTGATAATAAAACTGAAGGAAAATATATTTGCAAACAGTGTAATTCAGCACTTTATTTATCTAAGGATAAATTTGATTCACATTGTGGATGGCCATGTTTCGATGATGAAATTAAGGGAGCTGTAAAAAGAATTCCAGATGCCGATGGACGGCGAACCGAAATTGTTTGTGCTAATTGTGGTGGTCATTTAGGACATGTTTTTACAGGTGAAGGTTTTACATCAAAAAATACACGTCATTGTGTCAATTCAATCTCGATGAAATTTATTCCAACTGAAAGTAAAATTGAAAAAGCATATTTTGCTTCAGGTTGTTTCTGGGGTACCGAGTATCATTTTATGAAAGCCAAAGGAGTAACTGGAACTACAGTAGGCTACATGGGTGGTAAAACACTAAACCCTACTTATAAAGAGGTTTGTACCGGTCTGACAGGGCATGTTGAAACTACTGAAGTGGAGTTTGATTCTTCACTAACTACATTTGAAGAGTTGCTTAAATTATATTACGAAACTCATGATTTTGAACAAGTTGGTGGACAGGGACCTGATATTGGAGAGCAATATCAGTCAGTGGTTTTTTATGTAAACGAAGAACAAAAGCAAATGACTGAAAAGTATTTACAAATACTCAAAGAGAAAGGTTATAAGCCTGCAACACAGTTAAGACAAATGGAGGAGTTTTGGGCGGCAGAAGATTATCATCAGGAATATTATGATAAAAAGCATGGAACCCCCTATTGCCATATTTACAGGAAAATATTTTAAAGTTAGAAACATAGAATTGAATAAATAAATAGAGGATTAAAATTTATTGCAATTATCAACACTTCGTTATAAAAAATTTTTTTCACGCAAAGTCGCGAAGTCGCGAAGAGAAACCAAAGGTTTTTCTTCATGGCGTCTTAAAATAAAATTCTGTAATACAAGAGTTTATATCAACTTAGCGTCTCGGCGTCTTTGCGTGAAATAAATAAGGCGCGGAGGAAAACGATTAATTGTTTTTGTTCATTTACTGGGTTGATAAACAGCAATATAATTAATTTTGTAACGAACCATTAAATTAAAAAAGCTATTCAAAATTGAATGGCTTTTTGCTTTAAAAGAAGAAACGTGATCTGTAGAGTAAATAATATCTTCTTAGCGTTAATTAAAGTTCATTTTAGTCCACTATCCCAAATTTCAACAATATAAAGTAAAAATTCTTGTTTAAATAATATTTATAACTATTTTTGGATTCGAAAATTCTGATAATGAAGATATTTTGACAAATATAATTCCAATATTTCTACAGATAAAAATATGATTTTGAAAACGAAACTACATTTTGTGAAATTTTTGATTGCCATTTTTTGTTTTATCATCTTGTTACCTCAAAACAACTTTGGTCGTTCATTTCAATTTATAAATACTATAATTGAAAAGCGGTCTGAAAAAAGAATATTTGGTGAAATAAACAGCAATA
>CAYNHC010000335.1:0-3787 GCA_964396705.1 uncultured Paludibacter sp. | reverse complement strand
TAACAACCTTTAAATTATTCTTATTAGTGATTCGCATCAGAAAAGAATTAAGCAAACATATCTCAGATATTAAACCTGTTAATAATATCATAACTTCACTTCTCGAATTAAAAAATGCAGGTTTCAAACTGGGGATTCTCACCTCGAATTCCAGCAAAAATGTTCATAAATTTTTAGAATATAACAACTTATCTGATGTTTTTGATTTTGTACATAGTGCCAGTAATCTTTTTGGTAAAGATAAGGTTTTCAAACGTTTAATTAAACGTAAAGATATTTCAATAAACAACACACTTTATATTGGAGATGAAACCCGCGATATAGAAGCTTCAAAAAAAGTAGGTTTACCAATTATCGGAGTTAGCTGGGGGTTAACAGAAAGAAAAATTTTAGAGACATTACAACCCGATCAGATTGCTGATGACCCCAAAGAATTAATGGTATGTGTACAGAATATTTTCAACAATTCGACCAAAATTAACTCATAAATAATGGAAAACAAAAAATTTTATACTGACCGCGAAGAAAAAGCAAATTACCTGACACATGCCTTTGGAGTACTTTTGGCAATAGCAGGAATTGTTTTGTTATTACAAAGAGCAATTGCGGCGGATAATGGTTGGGCTATGGTAGCGTATTCAATATTTGGATTTGGGATGCTGGCATGTATGTTATCATCAACCATTTATCATTATGTACAGGAGCCTGTATTAAAAGCCAAATTGCGTCATTTCGACCATGCAAATATCTATGTGTTAATTGCTTCCAGTTATTCTCCTTTTACATTGATTCTTTTACGAAATGAAGGTATTTGGGGTTATGGACTTTTTATTCTTATCTGGTTAATTGCATTAATTGGAATTGGATTTAATTTCAGGACACTCAAAACAAACAACCATTTTAAAACAGCTTCGTACGTGTTAATGGGCATGTGTGCATTTATCGCCATCAAACCATTCATCGAAGCTGCAACCGATCAGAATTGCCTCAATAGCCTGTATTGGTTAGGAATTGGCGGCGTATTTTATATCGTAGGTTCATTTTTTTATGCACTTGCCAAACGTGAGTTCGTTCATACCATTTTCCATATATTTGTATTACTTGGCTTGGCATCTCACATTTATGCAGCTTATCTTATTCCGGTGTGAAATAGTAAAATAGTGAAATTTCAAATTCATCAAATAACCTGTAAATACCTTATGAATTATGAATTCATCAATATTCTACTTTATCTGGTTTTTCAGCCCATAATTTAAACGCTGCAATAGCTTCTTTTGAAAGTATTTGTACTGTTTTTACTTTTCTTTCTTCATATTCAAGTTTTAATTCTTCATAAATAAATGAATCGTCGAAACCTATATCTTTGGCATCTGATTTTGAATTTCCATAATAAATTTTATCTAAATGTGCCCAGTAAATAGCTCCCAAACACATGGGACAAGGTTCGCATGAAGTATAAATTTCACAACCTGACAAATCGAAAGTTCCTAAAATACGTGCAGCTTTCCTAATAGCATTGACCTCAGCATGTGCAGTTGGATCGTTATGGGCTGTAACACGATTTGCACCTGTAGCAATTATTTTCCCATCTTTTACAATTACAGCGCCAAATGGGCCTCCCCCATTTTTTATATTTTTGATTGACAAAGCAATTGCTTTGCGCATAAATCTGATTTTATCGTCCATGTTCTATATTTCAAAATATTCAAACAAAGATAAGGTTTTCTACTGTTTTACTGAATTTTTTAGCTGAAATTATATTTAAGTTGAAATACTTATTACAATTAAAAGTATGCATCAAAAAGATTCGTATTCGCAAAAATAATTTCATATTGTAATGATTCCAAATTAATAACTTTTAAAATGCAACCGATAGCATATCATATTTACAAATATTGTAATTACAGCCTAAATTCAGCTTTAAATTTATTGTTTCAAACCTAAAATAATTGTAAAAATTGTTCATAAATATTCAATGCTGGAGTAATGCATTAAACATTTTTTTAATACATTTGCGCGGAATTTAAAACAAATAATGATTTCAGTATCCAATTTTCTAATAATTTATATAAATAATTATCTAAAATTAAATTTATGATGAAACGATTAGTTTATTTAGCAGTAGCAATCATTCTAATGATTTCTACTACTTTGAATGCTCAGGTAACCACCGCGGGTATCAGTGGGAAAGTAAGTTCAGGAACTGAACCAATTATAGGCGCTACTATAGTGGTTACACACACTCCATCAGGGACTGTATATGGTGCGGTTTCTAATGTAGATGGCCGATTTAATATTGTAGGTATGCGTGTTGGAGGTCCTTATGAAATTAAAATTTCATATATTGGATTTGCAAATGTAAAAATACCAAATATAAATCTACAACTTGGTGAAACTTACCCTCTTAATGTAAATTTAAAAGAAGACACAAATGAGTTGCAAGATTTGGTTGTATCGGCACAAAGAACCAAATTCACGAATGAGAAAACTGGTGCTGCAACAAATATCACAAGCAGTCAAATAACAAGTTTGCCATCAGTAAGCCGCAGCATTACTGACATTACCCGCCTTTCTCCTTATGGAGGCAACGGAATGAGCTTTGGAGGCACAGATGGTCGCACATCTAACTTTACAGTGGATGGAGCTAATTTTAACAACAACTTCGGTTTGAGTTCTGGTTTACCAGGTGGTGGTAGCCCTATTTCTATTGAAGCTATCGAAGAGTTACAAGTTGTAATCACTCCTTATGATGTTCGTCAAACCAACTTTATTGGTGGTGGTGTAAATGCTATTACAAAATCCGGTACAAATACTTTCAATGGTAGCGCTTATGTTTATCATAGAAACGAAAACTTACGCGGCGATGCTGTAAATGGTAAACAAATAGCAGGTGCGCGTGATATAGACCGCAATACAACTTATGGTTTCACTTTTGGTGGTCCAATTATCAAAAACAAACTATTCTTCTTTGTAAACGGTGAAATTGCTAAAACGCCAACAATAGTAAATCGCTGGAGAGCTTCAACGAATGGTGTTGCCGATGCAAACAATTTTATTTCGCGCACTACAGAAAGTGACATGAAGTCAGTTTCTGATTTCGTGAAAAATAAATACGGATATGATACTGGATCTTATACTGATTTCCCGGCAGACGAAGGCAACAACAAGCTTCTTGCTCGTTTAGATTGGAATATCACAAACAATCATCGTTTGGCTTTGCGTTATAATTATACAAAAAACCGTTATTGGTCATCTCCTAATGCAAGTTCTATGGACGGTGGAACCCGCATGTCTGAGGCAAGAATGTCACAAGCATCAATGTCATTTGCGAATTCGATGTATTCCATGGATAATCTTGTTCATTCATTCTCTGTTGACTTAAACAGCCGTCTGTCTGATAACTTATCTAACCAATTTTTGGCAACATTCTCAAAACTTGACGATATACGCGGAACCAATTCAGAAGAATTCCCATTTATTGATATTTTGAAAGATGGACAAGCCTATATGTCTCTGGGATATGAACTTTTTACCTGGAACAATGGCGTTCACAATAACGTTTTGAATATCAAGGACGAAATCACTCACTATTTAGGCAATCATAAAATTGTAGGTGGAATAGCCTATGAATACAAGATGGCAGATAATGCTTATATGCGTAACGGTACAGGGTATTATCGTTACACAAGTCTTGACGATTTCTTAACCGGAGCAGCGCCTGAAATCGTAAACTTAACTTATGGTTATGATGGAGAAGCCAATCCTGCAGCACGCGTAAGAACAAACA
>CAYNHC010000334.1:0-3818 GCA_964396705.1 uncultured Paludibacter sp. | reverse complement strand
CAAATATGAAAGAAGGCGATTTTGCAGGACTTTCTCTTTTTCAACGAAAATTTGGACAAGTAGGGGTGAAGTTTATTGATGGAGTAAAATCTATTGTGATGGTAAATGGTACAGACAGCAGACCGGTTGAAGCTCAAAGTGTTCCACTCACTCAAAAAATTGTTTACCTAAAAGCAGAATGTGATTTCAGAAATAAAACCGATATTGGCTATTTCTTCTATAGTCTTGATGGAAAATCGTGGACTTCAATAGGTTCTCAAATTAAAATGGTGTATTCATTTCCACACTTTATGGGTTATCGCTTTGGCTTATTTAATTATTCTGCGAAAACTCCCGGTGGTTTTGTTGATTTCGATTACTTCCGCGTTACCGATCAAATTGCAAAAAAATAAATTTATTGTTTCTATATCACAGTTGTCCAATAAAAGATTTTTGATTTGATATTAAAATCTTTTACCGGACAACATGATTCGTTTTAAGCTGAAAACACAATCTCTCTGCAATAAGTATAATTTTGTTTAGATAAAAAAATCTCCCTTGCAACTAAGTCACAAGGGAGATTTCTATTATTTTTTTTGCGGATTATTTTACTGAATCCATGTGTGCGATTAAATCCAACACTTTGTTAGAATAACCCCACTCATTGTCGTACCAGCTAACTAATTTTACGAAGTTACCATTCAATGCGATACCTGCACCTGCATCGAATACAGAAGTGCGTGATTCGTGGATAAAGTCAGAAGAAACCACAGAATCTTCAGTATATCCAAGAACACCTTTCATGGTAGTTTCAGAAGCTAATTTCATAGCTGCTTTGATTTCGTCGTAAGAAGCAGATTTTTCCAAACGTACAGTTAAGTCAACTACAGAAACGTCGGCAGTTGGTACGCGGAAAGCCATACCTGTTAATTTGCCATTCAATGCAGGGATTACTTTACCTACGGCTTTAGCAGCACCGGTTGATGAAGGAATAATGTTTCCTAAAATTGAACGACCACCACGCCAGTCTTTTGCAGATGGAGCATCTACAGTTTTTTGAGTGTTGGTAGCAGCGTGAACTGTTGTCATCAAACCTTCAACAATTCCGAAGTTGTCATTGATAACTTTAGCCATTGGAGCTAAACAGTTTGTAGTACAAGAAGCGTTAGATACGATATCCATATCTGATTTGTAAGCGTCTAAGTTTACACCACAAACAAACATAGGAGCATCGTTAGAAGGAGCAGAGATAACTACTTTTTTAGCACCACCTGCAAGGTGAGCTTTACATTTGTCGATAGTAGTGAAAACACCTGTTGATTCAACAACATAGTCAGCGCCTGAAGCACCCCAACCAATAGCAGCTGGATCTTTTTCAGCGAAGAAAGCAACTTCTTTGCCGTTAACAAACAATTTACCACCTTTGTTTTCAGCAGTTCCTTTAAATTGGCCATGAACAGTATCGTACTGTAGCATGTAAACCAAATAGTCAAGATCCAAAAATGGGTCATTTACTGCAACGATTTGAACATCGTTTCTTTCCTGAGCAGCACGGAATACTAAACGTCCGATACGGCCAAAACCATTGATACCTACTTTAATCATTTTATTTTTAATTTAAAATTTAGTTCCTTTTTAAAAACGACGCGAAATTACAAAAATCCATCCGATTGACAAAATTCAAAGGTAAATAAATGATTTTTTTTTGTTATTTGTAATGTCTAGATTACAAATTGTAATTTTTGTCGAATTTTGAAGAAATGAACATAATAGAAAATGAAAGTTAATTTCAACTTTTCAGAATTAAAAGTATTGTTAATTACCTATTTACTTTCTTCTTTTTTCTTAGTTGTGTTAATTTTAAAAATTGTGTAAAGCGGACAAAAATTTAATAAACTGGTTGTAGTTAGCAATAATGCTATAAGAAGCCCAATGATGCCAACGGTTTCATTGAAGACACCTTTGTAAAATAAAATAATTAAGACAATTGCTAAACCTAATCGGATTAATTTATCCGAAGAACCAATATTTGCTTTCATAACTTATTGCTTTTAAATGTTTTAATTTAAAACAAATCTATGTCATATATGTTCATTGCAAATTGTATGTTAATTGATTTATAATTGAATGATAGGTGCATAAATATTGTCAGAATATTTTTAGTCCCAAAATGATTTTAACTTCATTTTTCTTGATTATCTTTGCATCTCAAAAAAACAATTCAAAAATAAGAATAATGGAAATTTCAGGAAAAATTATTGCTGTATTGCCAATAGCAAGCGGTGAAGGACGAAATGGAATGTGGCGTTCGCAGGATTATGTGTTGGAAACTGCCGATCAATACCCGAAAAGAGTATGCTTTAATCTTTTTGGTGACAAAATTGATCAATTCCCGATTGCAATTGATGATCAGGTAAATGTAAGTTTCGATATAGAAAGTAAAGAATATAATGGACGTTGGTTTACTAATATCCGCGCATGGAAAGTAGATAAAAACGTTTCATCAGTAACTTCAGGCGCACCAGCTGCACAACAGGCTGCGGTGAATGCTCCTTCATTTGATGCTACACCTGCGGCTGGAAATGGTAGCGATTTACCCTTCTAATTTAATACCCCTAACCCCTAAAGGGGAACTTAATTACTTTTGATAAATTATAACTAACTAAAGCCCCTTTAGGGGTTTGGGGTCAATGAACAAAAGAATATTATTAGGCATGAGTGGCGGCACCGATAGTTCGGTTGCTGCCATTCTTCTATTGGAGCAAGGCTACGAAGTAATTGGAATTACTTTTCGGTTCTGGGAAGAAAGCGAGAATAACCATTTGCAGGATGCTGTAAATCTGGCTAATCATATTGGTATTGAACACATTACTTATGATGCCCGTGCTGTTTTTAAAAATGTTGTAGTTGACTATTTTACAAATGAATATCTTGCCGGTCGAACTCCATTTCCGTGTGTGCGATGCAATAACGAATTGAAGTGGAAGCTGATATTACAGGAAGCTGACCGGCTTGGCTGTGAGAAAGTAGCCATGGGACATTATGTAAATATTGTTTACGATAATGATCGGTATTTTATAGCAGAAGGAATTGACCCGGATAAAGATCAGTCCTTCTTTCTGTGGGGATTGACGCAGGAACAGCTGGCTCGGATCGTATTTCCATTGGGTTTGTTTCACAAATCTGATGTACGTAAGTTGGCTGCAGAACGTGGTTTTAAAAAAGTTTCGGAGAAAAAGGATAGTTTGGGAGCTTGTTTTTGTGATGGCGATTACCGGCCTTTTCTCAAATCCCAACTTGCTGAACCTGAAAAGTTTATTTATCCCGGAAATTTTATTGATGAAGCCGGCGAAATGCTTGGAAAACATGCCGGATTTCCACTTTATACTGTCGGTCAGAGGCGAGGTTTAATACATTTAAACCGTAAAGTATTTGTGAAAGAAATTCGTCCTGAAACCAATGAAGTGGTTTTGGCCTCATTAAAAAATATGTATAAGTCAGAATTCCTTATTCATGATATCAATGTAGTTGATAAAAATCTGTTTACTGACGAATTCAATATTTATACCCGTATTCGATATCGTAAACAGAATACCCTGAGTCGTGTTGTGTTTTTGGAAAATGGAAAAGCAAGGGTAGAACTTGCCGAACCTCTCGAATCAATTGCTCCCGGCCAAACTGCAGTTTTTTACAGGGATGGAAAAATATTGGGTGGAGGATTTATTAGTTGATAGTTGGTAGTTGATAGTTGGTAGAAAACAACCTTTCAAACAAATGAAACACGAAACGTCAAACCTCAAATCTTTCAAATTCTTCAAATTATCAAACCTTTCAAACCC
>CAYNHC010000333.1:0-3862 GCA_964396705.1 uncultured Paludibacter sp. | reverse complement strand
GAAATTGCTTCGGCACGTGTTTCTGAAGGCGAATTCGTTTCGGTAAAAAAAGTGGCTGAATGGGCGCGCAGAAACGGACAAATTCACAAAGTGGAAGTACTCGGTTTTGTTGATGGTCGTACTTCGTTGGACTGGATACGAAATGCCGGATGCGAAGTAATTAACCTGCTTTGCAAAGGTTCACTAAAACATTGTACTTATCAGCTGAAGAAAACACCTGAACAACACATTGCTGATATTAAGCAGGTGCTTTCGAATGCTCGCGAAATGGGAATTACTGTCAACATTTACCTCGAAGACTGGTCTAACGGGATGCGAGAATCGGAAGAATACGTTTTCACGATTGTGGATGCGTTGAGGCATGAAAACATCAAACGATTTATGCTGCCCGACACGCTGGGAATTCTGAATCCGGATGAAACCCGACTATTTTGCGACAAAATGATTGCCCGTTATCCTGATTTGCATTTCGATTTTCACGCTCATAACGATTATGATTTGGCAGTTGCCAATGTTTTCGAAGCGGTTAAAGCCGGCGTTCAAGGCGTACACGTAACAGTAAACGGATTGGGTGAACGGGCTGGGAATGCACCATTGACAAGTGTTTTGGCGGTTTTGCACGATCACGCAAAAGTCAAAACCAACTTGCGCGAAGAAAAAGTTAATTCAGTGAGCAAAGTAGTTGAAACTTATTCCGGCATCCGTATTCCAAACAATAAACCTGTGATTGGCGACAATGTATTTACTCAGGTGGCAGGAATTCATGCTGATGGCGACAATAAAAACAACCTGTATTTCAACGATTTACTTCCCGAACGATTCGGACGATTGCGTCAGTATGCACTGGGAAAAACTTCAGGAAAAGCAAATATTTTGAAAAATCTTCAGCAACTGGGTATTGAACTTGATGATGAAATGATGCTGAAAGTTACTCAACGCGTTATTGAATTGGGAGATAAAAAGGAATTGGTTTCGCTGGAAGAACTGCCTTATATTGTATCTGATGTTATCAACAGCGAGCAGGAAGAGCAATCGATAAAAATGCTCAATTACTCTTTATCACTCACTTTTGGATTACGACCAATTGCATCTGTAAAAATGCAAATAAACGGTGAGGTTTATGAGCAATCAGCCTCGGGAGATGGCCAGTTTAATGCAGTTTCGAAAGCCATGTGGAAGATTTACAAAAGCCTGAACAAACCTTCGCCGCAATTACTCGACTATGTGGTGGTAATTCCTCCCGGAGGACAAACCAATGCCATTGTACAGACGATAATTACGTGGCGATTCGATGGTAAAACGTTTAAAACCCGTGGATTACATGGCGACCAAACCGTGGCAGCCATCAAAGCTACCATGAAAATGCTGAATATCATCGAAACAGGGAATATTCCGGTGATTAATTATGGCGATTTGCCGTAGATTCAGAGCAAAGAACAAAGAGCAAAGATCTAATATTTTTTTAGATTTGAAAGTTATAACAGTAATTAATAAAGATATAAATTCCTTATGAGTAAACTTAACATTGCAGTATTACCGGGAGACGGAATTGGTCCCGAAATTGTAGAACAAGCGTTGAATGTAACCAAAGCAGTTTGCGAAAAATTTGGTCACGAACTGAGTTACGAATATGCCATCGTTGGTGCATGTGCCATCGATGCAGTTGGCGAACCTTATCCAAAAGCAACTCACGATCTTTGCATGAAATCGGATGCAGTACTTTTTGGTGCCATCGGCGACCCAAAATACGACAACAATCCTTCGGCCAAAGTTCGTCCGGAGCAAGGTTTATTGAAAATGCGCAAAGACTTAGGCCTTTATGCCAATATTCGTCCGGTTACGACTTTCCCTTCTTTGATACATAAATCTCCGCTTCGTTCCGATTTGGTTGAAGGCGCTGATTTTATGTGCATCCGTGAGTTGACCGGTGGATTGTATTTCGGAAAGCCACAAGGTCGATCTGAAGATGGAAATACCGCTTACGATACCTGCGTTTATACCCGCGAAGAAGTGGAACGCATCCTGCATTTGGCTTATAAATATGCCGGACAACGCAACAAAAAAGTCACCATTGTTGACAAAGCTAATGTACTGGCTACTTCACGTTTATGGCGTCAGATTGGTCAGGAAATTGCGCCTCAATATCCTGAAATCGAAACTGAATTTATGTTCGTTGACAATGCTGCTATGCGCATTATTCAATGGCCAAAAAGTTTCGACGTGTTGGTAACCGAAAATCTTTTCGGTGATATTCTGACTGATGAAGCTTCTGTAATCACAGGTTCGTTGGGAATGTTACCATCTGCTTCAGTTGGTATTCACACCTCAGTTTTTGAACCCATCCATGGTTCTTATCCACAAGCAGCCGGTAAAAACATTGCCAATCCATTAGCAACAATTCTTTCGGCAGCGCTCATGTTCGAATATGCATTTGGCATGATGGAAGAAGGTGCTTTGATTCGTGAAGCAGTGGCCGCCAGCATGGATGCCAATGTGGTAACCGAAGATATTGCCAACAACGATAAAGCGTATTCGACTTCGGAAGTTGGTGAGTGGGTTGTGGAATATGTGAAGAAGAAATAAGTATTTATTTCACGTTTCGTGTTTCATATTTCATGTTTCGTGTTTCATGTTTCATGTTAAAAAACGAATCGGAATTTATCCGGTTCGTTTTTTATTAACACAAATAACTATTTCTCAGAAATCTTATTTTTTCAAATTAATAAAGCAAAAAACAAGTGATTTATCACCTTTACTCAAACAATAAATAACGTAAACTTTTCTTTCATTTTAATAATTTTGATTCTTAAAATTAACTATCCGTATAATTGTAGTTAAAATCAATATTTTTTAGCATTTTATTTTCTTACACAAAATGAGTTAATGAATACATTTGTTTTTCCAAGTTAAAAAACAAATGTATGAAACGATTATCTCTCACTTTTTTGCTGTTTTTCTTTCTCATAATTAGTCAAGCACAAACACTGAAAGGAAAAGTTATAGACTCCAAAGCGGATCCAATCCCCTACTCTACCATTTACATCTACGAACTATCACAAGGAATTGTAGCAGACGAACTTGGAAATTTTCAGACCCTATTATCAACGGGAAATTATACCTGCGAAGTACGTTCATTAGGTTACGAAACGCTGATTAAGAAGATAAATATTGAAACTAATGTAACTGATGTAAAATTCATTTTACCTGATAAACCATTGGTTTTAAGCGAACTTACGGTCAATCCATCCAGAGAAAATCCTGCAAACAGAGTAATGCGACATGCCATAGCCCGGGCTCCTTTTCACTTGTATCAGGTTTCGTCATTTTCATCTACCAATTACATGAAAGGTAGTGCCAAAATTGATAAAATTCCAGGATTGATTAAAATGGCATTGAAAGACAAAAAGCTTGAATCACTTATCGGCAAACTATTGGTTCTCGAATCGCAAAGCGAAGTTTCGTTTCAATCTCCTTCGAAATACACTCAAAAAGTTCTCGCTTATAAAAGTTCCATCCCTAAAGAAATGACGCCAAAAGGAGGAATAAAAACTTCAACTTCAAGCATTTATCAGGAAGATTTTATGGGATATATTTCGCCATTGTCACCCAATGCATTTCGCCATTATCAATTTAAACTCATTGATATTTTTGCAAATGGGAATCTTCAAATCAATAAAATTCAAATTACGCCTAAAGTAAAAGACGAGAGCCTTTTTTCCGGATTTCTGTATATTATTGAAAACAGCTGGAATGTTTATGCAGTTGATTTAACCGCAGATGAAATGGGTACAATAACCAGATATAAAATAACTTACAGCGAAGTGAAGCCAACTGTATTCATGCCCGTAACGTACGAAATGAC
>CAYNHC010000332.1:0-3874 GCA_964396705.1 uncultured Paludibacter sp. | reverse complement strand
TACGAAGTTGGCGGTGTCCATTGTTCAACCCGTGTTCCTCCCCACGAACTGGATATAATCCCAACAGGCACTTGCAGCTTTTCGGCTAATTCCTTCGCAAAGAAATATCCGGCAGCAGTAATATATCTTACAGTAGTGTCGTTACAATCTTTCCAACCGTCGGTGGCTAAAACCGGCATTAACTTACGTTCAACATACACATAGCGTATCAGTGGATTCTTCTCTCCTTCCAATTCTTTCACGGCCAAATCTTCGCCCCGTTTTGACGCAGCATAGCGCTTCAGTTTCCTGTCGAGTGGATATTCCATGTTCGACTGCCCGGAACACAGCCATACTTCGCCCACCAGAATATTTTCAAGTTCGATGATATTCGAACCCTGAATGGTCATTTTACGTGGTTCGGCAGACGCTTTCATCGGACTAAGTTTAACTTGCCAATTTCCGTCTGTTGATGTCACTACCGTTTTTGTCTGATTGGCAAAAGTAACGGTAACCTTTTCGCCCGGCGATGCAGTTCCCCAAATTACGACGGGTTTATTCCGCTGTAATACCATATTATTAGTCAGTACTTTAGGCAAAAACACCTGTGCATTTACCGAAAAAGCCAGAAAAGAAGCAGCAACAAGTAAAAGTAATTTTTTCATCATTGAATTTGATTTTGTATTATATTTTGATTTGCATTTCAAAATTAATCAATTCTTGCTTTCGAAAAAACTTTTCGAGTAATAATAAATAAAAAATGAAATGAATCAATTAAAATCAATTTGATTATCTTTGCTCTTCAACTAACAGAACTATACTTTTATGACAGATGAACAGATAAAAGCACTGTGCAAAGACACGTTAATGGAGCATTTGGGAATTGAGTTTATTCATGTTTCAGCAGGTAAAGTAATTGCAAAAATGCCGGTTGACAAACGAACAGTTCAGCCCATGAAACGTTTACATGGTGGTGCAACCATGGCATTGGCCGAGTCTATTGGCAGTATAGGTTCTGCATTTTTGGTTGACACTACAAAATTTCATGTTCTGGGTGTGGAAATCAACGGAAGTCATGTGGGAACAACCAAAGAAAATGAGGTTTTTGCCACCGGTATTATTGCTTATCAGGGAAAATCATCGCACATCTGGGATGTCAGAGTGCACGACAAACACGATAAATTGATTTCGATTTGCAGACTTTCGTGCAGAATTATGCCGATAAAAACTTCAAATTTCTGATTCAGACAATTGAAAAATGAATAGTTTGAAAGAAAAATACGATCAATTAATAAAACTTCATAAGGTTTTATTAACACGGAATATTCCTTTTGTTTCCTATCGCTTACCGCTCAACCGTGAAATTATCACCGTTGTTCAGCACCATTCAATGCCTGAGCAACTGGAATCGTTGAATGATTTACACGAAAAAACCGGTTTTGTGGTTGCGCCATTCACCGAATCGCCCGCGCATGGAACTTACTTCCTGCAGCCCGACTGCATATTTTTCTCGAATGACATTGCAGATATTTATATCGAAAAACTGGCAGCAAACCACCGTTTTGATGAAATTGTCAAAAACAAAAATGCGATTAAAACCACTACTTCTGAAGAGTTTATCGACAATGTAAACAAAGCCATTTCGGCTATGAAAGCTGCTGAATTTCAAAAAGTAGTATTATCAAAAGTACGTGAGGAGCAATTTCCTGAAGGTTTTCAGCCTGAAGATTTTTTCCTGAAACTCTGCCAAAAATATCCGCATGCTTTTGTCTATATGATGCAACTGCCTGAAGTAGGTTGTTGGATAGGTGCAACACCAGAGCCACTGCTTACAATAGAAAACGGAAGTGTAAAAACTGTTTCGCTAGCAGGAACACAGGTTGTTACCGAATTGGAAATCGAAGATTATCGCTGGAGCAGTAAAGAAATTGAAGAACAGGGAATCGTAACAAATTTTGTAGAGCAAACGCTTCTTTCACTACAAATCTCGAACATCACAAAAACCGGTCCCGAAAACTATCGGGCAGCCAACCTTATTCATCTGAAAACGGTTTTCGAGTTTCCACAAACAGATGTAGAAAACCGGTTCAGCGAACTTCTGAAAGCCCTTCACCCAACTCCTTCGGTGGGCGGACTACCAAAAAACGAAGCGCGTAATTTTATCCTTGACAACGAACAACACGATCGCGGCTATTATACCGGCTTTTTCGGTCCTGTAAATATCAACGAAAAAAGTGCTATTTTTGTAAACTTACGCTGTTTGCAATTGTTTGATAATAACTTCGTGCTATACAGCGGAGCAGGAATTACTTCTTCCTCCGTTGCTGAAAAGGAATGGGAAGAAACAGACAACAAAATGCTGACTTTAATGAATGTGATGATGACCCCTAACCCCTAAAGGGGGATAAAAAACAACAAAATCGTCAATCAACTGACGATTTTAGTGATAAATTCGTCAGTTTATTGACATTTTTAGTATATTTGCAGAAATTTAAAGTTCTATGACCACAATTAAACGACTAATTACTGCAAAGATCACTCAAAAGTTGATTCCAAACAAAGCTATTTTGCTATTTGGAGCACGAAGAGTAGGGAAAACTATTCTGATGCGTCAGATAATTGAAATTTTTCCGGGGAGAAGTTTAGTGCTTAATGGTGAAGATTCAACTACTTTGTCGATACTTGAACAACAATCAATTTCAAACTATAAGCAACTACTCAACCAGGTAGATTTATTAGCAATTGATGAAGCTCAAAATATACCTGACATTGGGAAAAAGCTCAAACTTATTGTCGATGAAATTCCGGGCATTCACATACTGGCAAGCGGTTCTTCTTCGTTCGATTTGTTGAATAAAACAGGAGAGCCTCTCGTAGGGCGAAGTTCTTCTTTTATGCTATTTCCATTCAGTCAATCTGAACTGTCTGAAACTGAAAATATGCTTGATACACTCGGGAATTTAGAAACAAGATTAGTTTACGGGGCATATCCTGAGGTAGTTTTAATGACCGATAATGAAGAGCGGAAAGATTACTTGCGAGATGTGGTAAATGCTTATTTACTGAAAGACATTTTATCCATTGATGGATTAAAAAACGCAGGAAAAATGAAGGATTTACTACGTTTAATTGCCTTTCAGATGGGGAATGAGGTTTCGTATGATGAACTTGGCCGACAGCTTGGCATGAGTAAAAATACCGTGGAAAAATACCTTGATTTACTGGCAAAAGTTTTTGTAATATACAGACTTGGTGCATTCTCGACCAATCAGCGCAATGAGGTTTCGAAAGCCGGGAAGTGGTACTTCTACGACAATGGTATTAGAAATTCAATCATTGGAAATTTCAATCCCATAGCATTAAGACAGGATGTAGGACAACTTTGGGAAGCTTACTTAATAGGAGAACGAATTAAACAAAATCATTATCTCAAACTAAATAAAGAATTCTATTTTTGGAGAGTTTACAGAGGAAAAGAAATTGACTTGATTGAAGTGACTGAAAATCACATAAATGCTTTTGAGTTTAAATGGGGTGATAAGGTTCCGAAAGTTCCGATTGCTTTTGCCAACAATTATGCAAATGCCAACTACAATGTAGTTAACAAAAAGAACTATTTGGATTTTATTTTGTCGGAAAAATAGATAAAAAACTCAAAATTCATCTATCAACACACTTTTTTCGACTTTTATTAAATAGTAAATGGTAAATAAAATAAATGGCAAATAAAGAATTTCATTTCCGACAGGGAATTAAAAATATACCCGAAATTTGCGCTCAACATGGTGTTCGTAAAGTTGTAATTGCACCGGGCTCGCGCAATGCTCCGCTGATTTTTGCATTTACGGCTCAACCCGACATGGAATGTCTGAGCATAACCGACGAACGTTCTGCC
>CAYNHC010000331.1:0-3874 GCA_964396705.1 uncultured Paludibacter sp. | reverse complement strand
CGTTTGCCTTATTATTTCTATAACCAACTTAGCGCAACTATGACAGGTCGTGATGGAAATCAATTTGAATACCGTGTTGGTGGCTTTGCTTCTATTTATTTTGGTTCAGATGGACCTGACCGCGATAGATCTCAGGATAAGTCGTTTACTGTTTATGGTATTTATCCTGTTGGAGGTCGTTATGATGAGGGTGATTTCAAACAAGTAGTTGCAGAAAGCGGAACTGGCGCTGCCCCATTTAGATTTTTGACATATGCTGATCGTTTATTTATTGAAGCAGAACTTATTCAGGCGGGTGTAATTGCCGGTGACGCTAAAGCAAAACTATCAGCTGCAATGACTGAAGCTTTCGGTTTAGTAGATTATGTAGTTACAAAAGCTAAGGGAACACAAACTGTACCTGTTCTCAAAGGTAGTACTAGTGCAACAACATATATGAATTCAATTCTTGGATTATTTGATGCCGGTAACTCTGCTAAAAAGATGGAAATTATTATGACTCAAAAATGGATTTCGGCGTTTGGAAGTTTTGTGGATAGTTATACCGACTATCGCAGAACTGGTTACCCAATGTTATTTGATCCTAATAATTCTTCAATGGCTCCTAATGGTTATGTTACGCCTCCGGCAGGTGGTGATCCTGATAGAACTTTACCTCCGGTAAAAGTTAGTTGTTCATTGAGATACCCTTTGAGTTTAGCTTGGCCAGTAGATGAGTTGAATGTAAATAAAAATGCACCGGCTCAAAAAACAGACCCATCTGCTTTTCCGGTATTTTGGGATAAATGATAATTAATAAATAAAAGAATGATATATATGAAAACAAAAATATTAAGTTCAATATTCTTTTTGTCTGTCTTGCTTTTAGCATCTTGCGAATCAGACACTAGAATGCCGGATGTAACACAAGTTGCATTCCCGAAAATCACTATAGATCCAACATCTGATGTTTTAATTCAAGGTGGATCATTAAATGGTGTTTTTTCTGTGGGTTTTTATTACGAGAATGACAAATCAACTGATGCTAAACTTGTAGTTGCAATGAATGGAAATTACAATAATGTAAAAGTTGTTGTTCCTAGTATTACAACTTTCCCAAGTGCACAAACACTAACAGATGAAAAACTTTCTTCATTGTTTGGCTTAACAACAATCAATGCAGGGGACTATTTTGAAGTTGGATTGGATGTTCAAATGGCTGATGGAAAATGGTATCCTGCGTTTAATGCAAAAGGGGTTGGTTATGGTTCTGGACCTATGAATCTTCCCGGCTCTCAACCAATCATTAAATTTAAATCAGTTTGTGCTTTAGATGTTAATCAGTTTGTTGGAAGTGCAACTATAGTTGACAAATTTTGGTATGAAGGAACATATACTGCTACAGTAGAAAAAGTAGATGATACTCATATAAAAATTAAAAACTATGCTGGATTTGCTGGTGATGTTGTTGTAACTATCAATCCTAAGACTCATGCAGTTGTTGTTGACAAACAAGTTTATGATACAAATCTTGCAGCTTGGGGTTTAGCTAAATATACTAATCCAGCTGTAAAAGGTGCAGGTGAATTAGATGCTTGTAACAAGAAAATTACTCTGAATTTAGAATATACAGTTGATCAGGGTAGTTTTGGTTCGGGAGCATTGACAATTTCTTTTTAATAGCAAAAAGAATAATATAGGATATAAAAAAGGCTGCCCATTAAATAATGGCAGCCTTTTTTATATCCTATATTTTGCAAAAGATCAATATATACTCTATAATGAAGTTGAATTACATTTTTGAGCAATTGATATTTCGCAAACATTCATTCCTTTATATCATGCAAAATTTGTGGTCTTTAGTGATTTCCAATATCAAACTAGGGATCTGCAATTTTTATTGATGGTGAATTCTTTGTCAAAAAAAATTTTTAGCAGTCGTCAATTCACATAATAAATTACATTTTTTTCAGTTGAGCCAGAACCAGTTCCCATGATTTGAAGGTAATTAAAATTTATAGGATAACCTATGTTTGACTAATTAAGATAAATTGATATAATAGACATTAAACTACTTAAATCAGTTTATTTACTCTATTACATAATTTATTAACAAAAAAAGCTGTCCACAACAGACAGCTTTTTGGTAAAAATTACAGTCTAAAACAGATTACATTTTTGAGACTTTAATTCTTTTTGTTTTAGTTTGCTTCATCGGAAATATTTTAGTCTGATTGGAGCGTTTTACTCTTTGTGCGGAGACTGAACTTGTAGTTGCAGTTCCATCAATATATTCTAAAGTGCCTGTGTAAGTTCCTCCTATCTTTGAGCCAATTCTGTCATACAATTCATAGTTGAGTGTATAGATATTGCCCACTTTGTTTACATTTACATTTCCGTTAATTAATTTTTTAGCAGTTTCTCCATAATACCACGTACCATATTCACTACCATTCTCTGTTGTATATCCTAAGACCAATGAATAAGGTATCAAGCTTGCATAATCCAATTGTGCCATCATATTGTATGTACCAGAAGGAATTGAATCAGTTACTGTTAGGGCAGTATTGAATTCAAGCATCAAGATTTCTCCTTTCAGCTCTGTACTATCGAAATTTACTGTTTCGGTTGCAAGATATGCTACAAAGTTATTTGTTGTCTTTGAATTATATGCATCACCAAAGTAATACAAACGACCGTGAGTAAAATTTGGGCTTAAATCAACTGGCTCTTCCCTGTTATCTGCAACATCTAACGCTCCTTCGTATTTAAAATGGAAAATCTCCTTGTCTTCAGTAATAAGATCTCCTTCAACTAAATATTGAGCACCAACAGTAGTTATAGAGAAACTACCATCTGTTATTAATTTAACCGTCGATGTTGTACCCGATTTAGAGACTACTCTACTCCCAACTATAAAAGTCTCACCATTTGACTCACCAGTTTCTCCCGGAAAAAATGTATTTACTGCTCCTGTAGTTGATAAAATATAATTCCCGTCATTAATACCGTTTTGTGTAATTGGAACATTAAATTCAAGGTATAAGTAATTTCCTGAACCTACAAGATCTCCTTCTGAACTAACACTTAATGTATTTTCAAGTAAATACATATCAAAATTATTTGTTCCCAACTCATAATAATCGCCCCAATTGGAAGTAAATGCCTGATTAAATGCAAACGATGTTTGAGTAACCGTTACGTCACATGACATTGACTTCTCGCCTACTTTAATAGTTAGTTTAGTTGTTCCGGCTTTCAATGCGGTTACAACAATATTTTTAGATAAATCGCTTTTATTACCATTCGAGTTTAACTCTGTATTCAACTCTTCGAGCGAAATCAAATCAGGATTTTCTATTGACCAGCTTACCGGAAATCCATCAAGGTCGCCGGAAAACGTAATGACCGACTGTACTGAATCCGATTGTCCAACTTTTAGCGATAATGAAGACTTTGATAAGGTAATTTTTGTAACTTCATTCGATTCACAAGATGCAAATGCAAAAATAAGTCCCAATAAAAATAAATGTGTAATGTTCTTTTTAAATAATTTCATATGTTTAAATTTGATTTTATATCTTTGGAATCTATGATTACAATACTTTCATAATGTGTTGATCATTAAAAGGTGAGGATAATATTAAGTTCTAAGAAAATGTCAGAATCACTCCCATTCAAATTCTTTATTTAATGGTCATACTCAACAATATATTCCTTTAATTTGATTTCATTTACGGACAAATTAAATTCATTCAATAATCAAAGAAAGGCAAAAGTATAAAAAAATATACAGTCATTAGTCCTATAAACAATAATTAACAAAGAAACGAAAAGATTTAATTAACAATTTTTCAAGTCTAAAATCGCTAAACGACAAAAAACCTCATGTAAA
>CAYNHC010000330.1:0-3888 GCA_964396705.1 uncultured Paludibacter sp. | reverse complement strand
ACTTCAATCGCTTTTTTAAGTCTTTTAATTGTTTCTTCTTTTCCAATCAGACTTATTATATCAAACATGTGCGGTCCTTTTGATTCTCCAACAATAGCTAATCTGAAAGCATTCATAATTCCCCCCATATTATACTCATTTACAGTAATCCATTCTTTAATAACTTCCTCTGTTTTTTCGGGAGTAAATTCTTCAATGTTTTCTATCAAAGTAATTAATTTCTGCATCTGATCTGGAGTCTCTGCTTTCCAACGTTTCTGCACGGTTTTTTCGTCGTAATGTTCCGGCGCTTCGAAGAAAAATGAAGATTGAGCCCACAAATCAGTAATGAAATTAGCGCGTTCGCGTACCAAATGAACCACTTTATTAACCTTTTCCGAATCTTCAATAATATCTTTTTCAATCAGAATATGTTGAAAGATATCTGTAATTTCTTCCAAAGGTTTATTTTGTAAGTATTTATGATTAAACCATTTGCCTTTTTCGTAATCAAATTTGGCTCCGCTTTTACTTACCCGTTCCAACGAAAACTGTTGAATGAGTTCTTCCATTGAAAAAATTTCCTGATCGGTTCCAGAGTTCCAACCAAGTAAAGATAAGAAATTGACAACTGCTTCGGGGAAATATCCTGCTTCGCGATAACCGGATGATGTTTCACCTGTTTTGGGATCTTTCCAATTGAGCGGAAAAACAGGAAATCCAAGTCTGTCGCCGTCACGTTTACTTAATTTGCCATTTCCATCAGGTTTTAGCAATAAAGGTAAGTGCGCAAACTGTGGCATCGATTCCGTCCAATCTAAGTATTGGTAAAGCAAAACATGGAGTGGGGCAGATGGCAACCATTCTTCGCCTCTGATGACGTGCGAAATTTCCATGAGATAATCGTCAACCACATTGGCCATGTGGTAAGTAGGAAGTTCGTCAGACGATTTGAATAATACTTTATCGTCAATTACCGATGAATTTACAATCACTTCACCACGAATTATATCCTGTACTTTGATTTCTTTATCAGGCTCAATTTTTATGCGTACAACATATTGTTCTCCGTTTTCAATACGTGATTTCACCTCATCAACCGGCAAAGTTAAAGAGTTTGACATCATTTCACGCGTAGAAGCATCATACTGAAAATTAGCAATTTCGGCACGCTTTTGATCCAATTCGGATGGCGTGTCGAATGCAATATATGCCAGTTTGGCTTCCAACAACTGATCTACATATTTGCGGTAAATGGCTTTTCGTTCACTTTGACGATATGGGGCATGATTTCCAACAGTTTCAGCTCCAATGCCTTCATCAATTTCTATTCCCAACCACTTTAAAGCTTCTACAATATAATCTTCAGCGCCCGGCACAAAACGTGCCGAATCAGTGTCTTCGATACGTAGTAGCATATCACCACCATGTTGACGTGCAAAAAGATAATTGTATAAAGCAGTTCGAACTCCACCTATATGTAACGGTCCGGTTGGACTTGGTGCAAAACGCACTCTCACTTTTCTGTTCATTTTTCTTCGAAATAATTTTAAACGCAAATTTACGCAAAAAGCGCAAATAATATTTTGTTTTGTTAATCTTGATTTTTTTGAAAATATTGTACACAAAAATAACACATTTTGGCGAAATTTCTGTTGAAAACCTAAAACAAAAAACCTTCCGAAGTATTTCGGAAGGTTTTTTTATAACTATCAACTGTCAAGTGTTAATTTACTCCTGATTCAATGTTACTCGTTTAAAAGCAACGCAGGTTAAATGTTTTTTTGCAAGCAGTTCTTTTACTGTTATTTTTCCGGCTTCTTCACTGCCTCCTTCGTACTTTTGTTCTAAAAGGGTATATTCTTTGAAGAATTTTGCCATACGTCCAGCGGCAATACTGTTTACTTTCTGTTCGGATAAAGTAGCAGATTTTTCTGCAATGACTGTTGTCTTTATTTCGCGGGCTTTTGCTGCATCTTCTGCGGTAATCCAGCCTTTTGCCATATTTGATTCAATGTGGTCTTCGCTATCAACGTGGGCGGGGTTGATGCCCGCTTTTTTCAATGCGACTTCAACTTCTTTTGAAACAAGTTCAGTTTTGGTTTTTTCGATAGCCACTGCCAGTTCGTTATCTTTTACCTTTTGAGGTACAGCGGATTCATCAATAGCCACAGGCGACATTGCTGCAATGTGCATTGCTATGCCGCGTATGGTTTCGTATTCTGCATTTTCTTCTGCAAAAGCAACTAAAGTTGCCAATTTGTTTCCGGGGTGAATATAAGCTGAAGTTGTGCCACCCTGAACGAATTCATAGTAGTCCAATTCCATTTTCTCACCGGTAATTCCAATGCGTTCAACGATTAAATCACCAATAGTTTTTCCGCCGATTGTCAATGATGAAAGTTCAGCTGTTGTAGCGGGTTTAGCTTCCATAGCTGCATCCAGAATTGATTGGGTAAGTGCAATGAATTCAGCATTTTTAGCTACAAAGTCGGTTTCACATTTCAGCGCTAAAACAGCAGCAAATCCATCTTTAGAAGCTGCAAGAACACAACCTTGAGATGCTTCACGGTCGCTGCGTTTTGCAGCTACAGCCTGTCCTTTTTTACGAATTATTTCAACTGCTTTTTCAAAATCGTTTTCGGCTTCGATCAATGCGTTTTTACAATCCATCATACCGGCTCCGGTCATGGTACGCAATTTCGAAATTTCTGCCATTGTTACTGCCATAATATCTTTATTTATTTTTTTATTATACAATTTTATAATTGACTATTTGACAATTTACCATTTACTATTTGACTGAATACGAAGCAATTCCGCATCTGCACAAAACAATAAATGGTAAATAGTAAATGAGATAATTGTAAGTGTAATTATTCTTCTTCTTTGATGAATTTTTTAACCACGTTTGCGTTTAAAGCTTCTTCATCTTCTTTCTGAGTTCTTGGGCGTTTCGAAATGCGTGATTTCTTTTCTTTTGGTACTGCTACTTCTTCAGTTTCAGTATCAACTTTCTCAATCTTACGTTCTTCCAAACCTTCCTGAATAGCTTCAATCATTGCTCCAAGAATTACGTCAACAGATTTTGTTGCGTCATCATTGGCAGGAATTACAAAATCAATTCCGTTTGGATTAGAGTTTGTGTCAACTATCCCAAAAATTGGAATACCTAAACGTTGAGCCTCTTTTACCGCAATGTGTTCTTTCATAACATCGATTACAAAAAGCGCTGAAGGTAAACGGGTCAAATCAGCGATAGAACCTAAGTTCTTTTCGAGTTTTTCGCGTTGACGGGCAATTTGTAATTTTTCGCGTTTTGACATATTTTCGAAAGTTCCATCAGTTGCCATTTTGTCTATTGTCGACATTTTTTTTACAGCTTTACGAATGGTTGGAAAATTGGTAAGCATACCACCTGCCCAACGTTCAGTAATATATGGCATTTGTACTGATTTTGCTCTTTCGGCAACTACATCTTTCGCTTGTTTCTTTGTTGCTACGAATAATACTTTGCGTCCTGATTTGGCTATATTTTTCAAAGCCGCAGCTGCTTCATCAACTTTTACAACCGTTTTGTGCAAGTCAATAATGTGGATGTCATTGCGCTCCATAAAAATGAAGGGAGCCATAGCAGGATTCCATTTGCGTTTCAAGTGACCAAAGTGGCAACCGGCTTCTAATAATTGTTCAAAATTTGTTCTAGACATTTTTGTTTTTTTTAATTTGTTTACTTTCTGTTGAAAATTCAATTCGCGGGTAGCCATCCAGTGTCTATGAGTCCCGTGAATTTAGATACTAAACTAATGTGCCAATATGTAAATGTGCCAATGTAAATAATTAAATATAATTGGCAATTTCTTCAATTGGCACATTGGCAAATTGAAAAATTGGCATATTGAAATATTA
>CAYNHC010000329.1:0-3943 GCA_964396705.1 uncultured Paludibacter sp. | reverse complement strand
CATCTATTGGAAATTGAAAAATGCAAATTGTTTATTCTAAAGAAAATGAAATATATTATGATTCTGCTCAATATTAAAAAATAATTTATTTACATTTGCAGAATTAACATTTCATTTAACAATCTAAATTTATGAAACTGAAAATTTTTTGTTTGTTTTTACTATTGCCTTTACTTTTTTCCTCTTGTGCGCTAAACTATTTCTATACTTATCAACCCGATAATCAGAACACAGGCAAAGCTGTCATTATTCCTACAGCGACCACGAGTGGCACTTATATTATGCTAAATGACTCATTGATAATTAAGAATAAAAGTGTAAAATCATTAACCATCGAAAACCTCCCCGCTGGTGAATATCTGCTTCAATATAAAAGTTATAATCCTGCGTATAAAGAAAAACTCGAAAAACAAATGCTTTTACGAGTTGAAAGCGGAAGTAATCTTACCGAAGTTGTTGGAGTTCCACCGGTAAGTTCCGGTTATTGGATTTATGCTGGGTTAATAACTTCTACCATTTATTTGGTTTTGTATATGCCTCTTCTTTTTGCAAAATAAATTAAATGTTAATCATGTGAAAAAGTTATTTTTTTCGTTTTTATCTTTTTGTTTTTTAGTTAGTTGCGGGGATGAAGTTTCGTATCCAAAAGCACTGGAAACCTTCATTGTTTCCAATAAAACTGACACTTCATTTATTGTAGCTTGGGATAACAATATGTTTACGAATATACTTCCATTCGACACTGTTAAACCTTTAGAGGAAAGAATATACTATGCGGACAATAAAAATTACGATTTATGGCTGACCGAAAATCAGCTCAATGAATTATTCTCCAAATTGAAGATTTTCAGAGCAGTAGAATCTGAAACCATTTATGTGGATAAGAAGAATTATTCAGATTTGAATCTCTGGTATCATCATAAAAACTCTTATAGTAGGATGTTTGGGAACATCGACTATTACAATTCACATTTCATTGAAATAACCAATGAAATGTTTAGCAAATAACAATAACTATGAAACCTCTAAACTGTTTTTCGTTCTTTGTTTTTATTGTTTTGTATGGTTGCAGTCCAAACTACTATTTGCCTACAAAACAAAATGTTATGATTTTTGAAGAAAAGGGCGATGCCATAGTAACTGCCAATTTAGGTTCAAGTAATACTGTGGGCGCTGAAGCCGGTTACGCTTTTACCAATAACTTGGGCGTTTATTCAAGTTTCAACAGCTTTTCAATTTCGAAATACAGAACCGAGGATGATTGCCTTGTAAAAGATTTTATTTGGGACAATGAACTTGTTTACTTTAAAAAATTTAAAAACAATTTATATACAGGATTGAATTTGGGCTATGGTATTGGTAAATTAAACAATAATAATTCCTATTATGATTTATCGTTACAACGTCAATTTATACAGCCTTCAGTTGGAATTACCATATTTGATAATTTTCAAATGGCTTTATCTATGAGGGCTACAAGACTTGAATATGACATCAGCCTTCTTCAACCCTATTCAAATCAATACGATTTGGATATGGCTGCAAATTATTTTATGTTTGAGGATATTATTCACAATAAAAATTTCTATTTTTTAGAACCTGCATTTAATTTTGGATGGACATTCGAATTCTTCAATGTAAAATTTCAATATACGTTTCTTAAAGAAATTATGGGAACTAATTACTTCTATTTGAGAGGTTCATGTTCTACTTCTATAGGTCTTAACCTTAATAAATTATTTTTTAATCCTTACGACAAAACAAAAAAGCTTAAATGGAGGTTATAAGAGTAGTGATTTTTTGAGTTTAATCATCTCTTTGATTATAAAATTAATTACTTTTGTGAGATAAAAAGCTGTATAAATAACTTTATGAGTTTAATCGACGAGATAAAACAACCAATAACAGAAGAACTGCTTATTTTTAAAAAAACATTTGCAGAAGCTTTAGATACTAATAACCCATTGCTTTTGAATATAATAAAATATATTCTTGAAGGAACAGGGAAACAACTACGACCATTGTTAGTTATCCTTTCGGCTAAATTATGCGGAGAAGTAAATAATGCGTCTTACAATGGAGCTTTATCGCTCGAATTGTTACACAATGCCAGTCTGATACACGATGATGTTGTAGATGATACTTACGAACGTCGGGGCAGGTCGTCGATTAATGCACGCTGGACGAATAAAATTGCAGTCTTGACAGGTGATTATTTATTATCAAATGCTCTGATCAGTGCTACCCGCACTAAAAATCTGGAAATTCTTCAATCTGTTTCATTTATTGGTATGGAACTTTCTGATGGTGAATTAATTCAATTAACAAACACACATCAATCAAAAATTAACGAAGAAGACTATTTTAAAATTATAAGAAAAAAAACTGCTCTGCTTTTTGCCACTTGTACTGAAGTTGGTGGACTCTCGGCAAATGCCAATCAGAAAAATTTGACGCATTTACGTAAATTTGGGGAATATATGGGCATTTGTTTTCAAATTAAAGATGATATTTTCGACTATTATCATGACATTGAAATTGGAAAACCTACCGGAAACGATTTGCAGGATGGAAAAATCACTTTGCCTTTAATTTTTGCATTACAAAATAGTACTGATGCTGAAAAAGAAAGGGTAATGATGATTATTGACACCAAGGACTTTACAAATGACAATATTGATTATATCATGCGCTTTGCACACGAAAAAGGGGGCGTTGATTATGCAATTAAACGTATGAACGACTTTAAAAACGACGCAATTGCTGAACTTGATAGCTTTGCGGATGGTGAAGTAAAACAGTCGCTAATAAAATGTGCTGAATTTGCTGCTTCGAGAAAAAATTAATTGACAAAAAAAGGCTTCGTTATTGAAGCCTTTTTTTATTCGAAATTCAGAAGATTAAAAATATTTCACTTCCCTACCTTCAATCGAAGTAAGCAGATTATTAGCCAACCGACTTGCACCAAAGCGGAACATCGTGTTATTAAGCCATTCATTGCCCAAAATTTCTTTTACAAGGGTATAATGTTTCACAGCGTCTTCGGTGGTTACAATTCCTCCGGCAGGTTTGTAAGCCACTTTTACACCGGTTTTTTCATACCATTCTTTGATGGCATTACACATAACATATGTTGCCTCTAAAGTTGCAGCTACAGGAATTTTTCCAGTTGATGTTTTAATAAAATCAGCACCGGCACTCATGGCAATAATGGATGCTTTTTTAATATTTGATCCTGATTGCAGTGCTCCTGTCTCTAAAATCACTTTTAAATGGGCTTCGCGACAAGCTGATTTAATTTCAGAAAGTTCTTCATAAACTTCTTCATATTTGCCTTCAAGAAATTTTCCGATGGATATTACCACATCTATTTCGGTAGCACCTTCCATAACAGCCATGGCAGTTTCGGCCACTTTTATTTCAATAAATGTTTGCGAAGCTGGAAAACCGGCCGAAACAGCAGCGATTCCTATTGGTTCTTGTAGATGCTCTTTCACGACAGGAACCAATGCCGGATAAACACAAATAGCTCCTACATTAGGCAAATGGAGAAACGAAGATTTAAATTCGTTTACTTTTTTAACCATCGAAATAATTTCGGCATCAGTGTCAGTTCCATTAAGAGATGTCAAATCTATCTGGTTCAGACATTGTTTATAAACTTCAATATTGTTGTTTGCCTGATAGTTTTTTGCAATTATGCGGTCGATGTCTGCTTTTACTGCTTCATCGTTAATATTGCAGTCATATAATTTGAATAAATCGTCAAATTTGCTCATAAGTTTTGTTAATTAGTTATTGGAAAGTTTTTGTTACGACCGATAGGTTTTTTAGTATAAGAATCGGTGGAATAAATACGTTTTGAGATGGAATTAAGTAATAAGTTTGTCATTATTTAAATGTCTGAGACTGTCACGATCTGTTTTCTTTTGCATATTTTCTT
>CAYNHC010000328.1:0-3972 GCA_964396705.1 uncultured Paludibacter sp. | reverse complement strand
TTTTCAGGATTTGTAAAAGTCATTGATCCACTTGGACTTACTTATAAAATTGAAGATTATTTTACAGCTTTTGGAGGTGTTTTTTCTAATCTTACATTTTTAGCCTTACCAGCAGGCATTATTCTTCCGGTCATCGAATTAGTTATAGGTCTGAATCTTCTGTTCATGATTCACCTACGAATCACTTCTTTTGCTACTTTGATTTTTATGCTGGTAATGACTCCACTTACCTTGTATATAGCCATTTACAATCCCGTTACCGACTGTGGATGCTTTGGAGATGCTTTAGTAATAAGTAACTGGCAAACTTTCTACAAAAATATTATATTTCTTGTTCTATCAATAGTTTTAATAATAACGCTTCGAGGTAAAAATCCTATCCTTCTACCTCATATTGAATGGATTGTGGTATCGGCATTTGCCATTTTTGGTGTTGCTTTATCTTTGCACTGCTTGAATCATTTACCATTGATCGATTTTCGTCCCTATAAAATCGGCACAAATATTCCCGAAGCAATGTTGGTTCCACAGGATGCGCCGTCCGATGTTTATAACACCACATTTATTTATAAAAAAGATGGTGTTGAAAAGGAATTTACACTCGAAAATTATCCCAAAGGTGATTCAACCTGGACTTTTGTAGATCAGAAAACCACAATAGTGTCAGAGGGTTACAAAGCTCCGATTCATAATTTTACAATGGTTAATTCTAATTTCGAAGATATTACCGAAGATGTAATTTATTATGCCGGATCTACTTATCTGCTGATAATGTACGATTTGAATAAATCATCTGAAAAAGGAGCTAAAAAAGCGCAGGAAATTTACGCAAAATATAAAAATACAACTGTCCGCTTTTATGCACTTACCGCATCGTCCGACGATGAAATTGCTGCATTTAAAGAAAAGACCGGCGTAAGCTATCCATTTTGCAAAACAGATCCCATAACTTTGAAAACCATTATCCGTGCTAATCCGGGATTGATGCTTATAAAAAATGGAACGATCCAAAAAAAATGGCACTGGAGAGACTTTTAGTGAGAAAGTTATAAAGTAATAAAGAAAAGAGCAGATAAACATAAATAAAATATATAAAAATGAGAAAAAACATTGTTGCAGGAAACTGGAAAATGAACAAAACCCTTCAGGAAGGGTTGAATTTGGCTACTGAATTAAATGCAGCTTTAGCTGATTCAAAACTGAATTGTGACGTAGTTATTGGAACTCCGTTTATTCATTTGGCAAGTGTAGCCGCTACTATCGATACAAAAGTTATTGGCGTTGCTGCTCAAAATTGTGCTGATAAAGAATCGGGTGCATATACCGGCGAAGTTAGTGCCGCCATGGTAAAATCTACCGGTGCTGATTATGTAATACTCGGACACTCAGAACGTCGGGAATATTACGGTGAAACAAGTGAAAAACTGAACAGCAAAGTAGCTTTGGCTTTGGCAAATGGATTGACTCCAATTTATTGCTGCGGCGAAGCATTAGAAGTACGCAATGCTGACGAACAAAATGCTTATGTGAAAAATCAGTTGGAAGAAACTGTTTTCAATCTTAGCGCAGATGATTTCAGTAAAATTGTAATTGCTTACGAACCTATTTGGGCTATTGGCACAGGTGTAACTGCTTCTACTGAACAAGCTCAGGAAATGTTGGCTTTCATTCGTGGCCTGATTGCATATCAATTCGGAAAGGATATGGCTGAAAATACATCAATATTATACGGTGGAAGTTGTAATGCTAAGAACGCTGCAGAACTTTTTGCACAACCTGATATTGATGGTGGTCTGATTGGTGGAGCATCTCTTAAAGTTGCTGATTTCAAAGCAATTATTGACGCATTTTGATTTAGTGCAATTTTGCAATAAAACAATAAAATCAAATATAAAATCCTGTAAATTATTTTTGCAGGATTTTTTTTGTATTTTTGAATGTTTTAATAAATCACTAAGCATCATTCAAATTTTTTCATTTTCCATTTTTCATTTCAAAAGTATGCTTTTAAAACTCTACGAAACAAATCCAAATCCTGTTCAAATCCGTTATGTAGCCGAAGTGCTTCGTAACGGAGGAATCATTATTTTTCCTACCGATTCAGTTTATGCTTTTGGCTGCGATATTTTTAATGCATCCGGCGTCGAAAAAATATCGAAAATGAAAAACAAAGATTTACGAAGAACAAATCTTTCGTTTGTTTGCCATGAAATGAGTCAGATCAGCGAATTTGCTAAAATGGATGATGTTGATTTTAAATTGATGAAAAAAAATCTGCCCGGTCCTTTTACTTTTATATTGAACGGTAGCAGTAAATTGCCTAAACTGTTTAAAAACCGTAAAACGGTCGGTATCAGAATGCCGGCTAATAAAATCGCCCTCGAAATTGTTCGTGAACTCGGAAATCCAATGATGACAAGTTCGATTTTTACCGACGAGGAAACCACAGAATATATCACTGACCCTGAACTGATTGAAGAAAAATATGGTGAAAATGTGGATTTGGTTATCGATGGAGGATTTGGAGGCCTCGAACCATCCACTATTATCGATTGTACAGGCGACGAACCCGAAATTATTCGTGAAGGTGCAGGGATATTAGTTTCTTAATTTTATTAAAAAGAGTCTTTCCAATAATTTAAGTGTTGTTTGATTTACAGAAGTTTAATCTTCAGACGTGTTTTCTAATTTTTATCATTAATCCGAATCTGCTTTCATCCTGAAAGTATAAATTTATGGAGCTAAATCTATGTCTTTTTCTATCCCGGATTTCTTTGCAGATTTGTTCAAAGTTTTTTAAATCATTCACTTTGCCTACATCCTTGTTTATATGAGGTGAGCCAACCCAAGCTGCTGCACGATTGCATCATGTGGCAAACCAGCCAGTTCAATCTGTATTTTTTCCTTATTACTTCCTACGCGATATAATAGCGCGGGAGCAGGGGAAATTTAGAATTGTCGCAAAATATTAAGTTTGCTATCCATCAATTGTTTATTCTACCTTTTTTCCTTTGCTATCAATAAGAAATGTTTTATTATTTAGCTCAACTTCAAAAATGTCATTTCCCATAGGTTCAGTATTATCATAAATAATTGGAATGACAACTGAACCCGACTTGTCGATAAAGCCAAATTTCCCTTTTTTAGAAACGAGTGCTAAATTATTTTCAAAAGGTTTAATATAATCATATATCAAAGCGATTATTTCTTTTCCAGTTTGATCAATAAAACCACATTTCAAATCTTTATTTACAATGGCTAATCCATCTTTAAAGCTGGTAGTCCCAAAACCGTATTTTGGTGGAATAATAATTTGACCGGATTTATCAATAAAACCATATTTCCCTTCTTTGTTTACAAGAGCCAACCCTTCTGAAAATGATTTTGCGTTATTATAAATAAACGGGATTACAGTGTTTGCATTTTTATCGATAAAGCCATACTTGCCATTTTTACAAACAGGAGCAAGACCATTATTAAAACTCTCAGCATCTTCATAAATCAAAGGAATTATTACTTTACCAGTTGAATCAATAAAACCACATTTACCGCCTCTGCAAAACAGGTGGCCATCATACATACTTTCATCCAATTCACCTTCAACATATACTAACGCTAAATTCTCAGAGAAATCTTGCGCTAAAGTATATATAGCAGGAATTACAATGCTATCAGCAATAACATCATAGAAACCATACAAACCAGTATCTTCATCTGTGTAAAGTTCTCGGTTATTTATGGTTTGATTTTCTTGTGATTCAACAGAATTGCTAAAAATAAATAACATTAATGATAGAAAAAGATAGCCGCTAAATTTTGAACAGGTAATAATTGTGTTTTTCATAATTGTTTAATTTTAAATAAGTTATTTTTATTAACTCAATTTAATCGATTTTTTCGATTACTTCAATTTCATCTTCGGTCAAATTGTATAATTTATATACCATAAAATCAATTTCACGGTCGGTAGTT
>CAYNHC010000327.1:0-3986 GCA_964396705.1 uncultured Paludibacter sp. | reverse complement strand
AAGATAGCGATATAGAAATCGCTTGTCCCTACTTATCCTAGATTCCTACTTATCCTAAACCAAACAATCTTTACTCAAAAATCAAAGTTCCTCTCCAGTCTTTCCAATCACTTACTAATTTGGCGCTTACGGGATTGTTTTTGGTGTATTCTATGGCTTCATACAAATGTTTTTCATCGCGTATGGTAGTATCGAAACTTTCTTTTTGCCATAAAGTCCCTTTGAGTCCTTCGTTTTGGTTTATAGCGGTTGCTGAAAATCGTTTTACTGATTGTAATATATCCTGAAGATAAACGGGTTTATTGCTTTCGTCTTTTTCGAAAAGTTTAAAAACCCAGTGAACATGATTTGACATTACACAAATTGCATGATTTTGAAGTCGTACCCCTTGCCAGTAACATAGCGTATCAAGTACAATTTGTGTGTTAGTGGAATGAGATAAATTCACGATAGATTTATGTTCCAAATGCAATACATCTTCGTAAGCTTTCATAAATTTTTTTCTTACAATATAGTAATCGGTTTTCAATTGTTGGATAACCTTTTCATCCAATTTGTTATGAATAGCTAATAGTAAGTTGTTGTTCAACGAATTCAGTTGCAAAGTATAGTCGTGTAATGCTTTAGGTGGGACAGCATCATGCAATGACCAAGTGACAAAATAGGCTTGACCAGGTTGTTGAAAATGAGGCAAATTACTTCGATATGATTCTTTCTTTTCCATAATTTAGAATTTTAAACAAATTTAAAAAATATTTTAAATACAAATAATAAAAACCCATTAGTAATTAATTAAGAGACGTGTGATTAGTTTGAAGACTAAAGATTTCCATATCGCTTTCTTTATTTTATGGTACAAGGGACAAGCGATTTCCATATCGCTTGAAAGCCTTCTTTTTACCAAAGCGATATGGAAATCGCTTGTCCCTAATTATCCTAAACCTAACTTTCCTGTCTTCTCTTAAAAGTTTTAAAATCAGAATATTCATTCTAATTGCCACAATCTTTAACTAGCAATTAATTGATAAAATTTCACTGCAAAAAGATTAGAAAAAAAATAATTGAAAACCTGTAAAATAAATTACTTTTGTGTCTGTTATTTAACATACTGCCATTTCTGTTTAAACATCTTTTTGTCCAAAATTTTTAATACTTATTAGTATGAAATCGTCAGCCTTAAAAAATCAATGTCTTGTTTTCTTCTTTATTTCTACTTTTTCTTTAATGTTTTTTTCGTGTAAAAAAGAATTGAAACCTCTTTACATCGATCCGGCATTTTCGGGGTATGTCATATCATTTACTTCGGGTGTTGTATCCAATTCTACAAAAGTTCAGGTGCGTTTGGTTCAGGAAGTTGCGGAGGCTAAACCGGGCAAAGTTCTGGAAAAAAATCCATTTTCGTTTAGCCCGAATATCAGAGGAAAGGCAGTTTGGGTTGACAAACAGACTATTCAGTTTGTGCCCGACGAAAAATTGACTTCCGGCGAAATTTATACCGCTGATTTCGCTCTCGATCGGTTTGCGCAGGTTTCTTCAAACTTAAAAACACTGAAGTTCAGATTTCAGGTAATGAAACAAAGTGTTCGATATGAGTTTAACGGGATTTCGCCCTACAGCGAAAGCAATATGAAATGGCAAAAAGTTCACGGAGTTTTTCACAGTGCCGATGTAGTTGATAATTCCATTTTTGAAAATATTGTTGAGATTAGTGGTGCTGACTACACTAAAATTACATGGAATCACAGTAAAGATGGCCGTGAACATGCTTTCAGCATCGACAGTGTAGAACGTAAATCGAAACGTTACAAAATTGAGATTGAGTGGAAAGGGACACAAATTGGAGCAAAAAAGGGATCTTCTACTTTCGAAATGCCGGCATTAAATGAGTTTAGTGTTATTCATGTAAAATCTGTTACTTCTCCAAACCCTCAGATTGAAGTATTTTTTTCGGATCCGCTCAGTAGAATGCAGGATTTGGATGGACTTTTCAGTTTGTCGCCAAATGTGGGTTTTAAGGTCCTGGTTAACGGAACATCGGCAAAAATTATTCCTACACAAACAGTTACCGGTGACGTATATCTCACTGTTTATGGCGCTGTTCGGAATATTTTCGAAATTGCATTGGGCAATAATTTTATGTATAAATTAAAGTTCGTTAGTTTGAAACCTCAGGTTGAATTAATAGGCGATGGTGTAATTATTCCTGATAATGGAGGAATTTTATTCCCGTTTAGGGCTGTAAGTCTTTCGGCAGTTGATGTTAAAGTGATAAAAATTTTCGAAAACAATATTGTCCAGTTTCTGCAGGTTAATCAACTGAATGAAAATATGGAAATAAAACGCGTAGGTAGAGTGGTTTACAATCAGACAATTCAACTCACTTCTGATGATCCGATTGATTACTCTGAATGGAATAATTTTTCACTTGATTTATCAAAACTTATTGATACAGAACCCGGAGCTATATATCGGGTTGAAATTGGATTTACGAAAAAATATTCACTTTTTCCCTGTACTGAAAGTGATTCAGCAAGTGATTCGGAAGAATATGAAGAACCCCGTGATCCAAATGAAGATTATAATGAACCTTCAGGATCGTATTGGGATTATTATGAATCTGAATCGTATTACGATTACGAAAACTTCAATTGGCAGGAAAGAGACAATCCATGTAAACCATCCTATTATATGGATAGCAGAAGAAGGGTTGCCCGTAACGTGTTAGCGTCTGACATTGGAATTATTGCCAAAGCAGGAACAAATAATGAATATTTTTTGGCTTTAACAGACTTACGCGATACTAAAGCGCTTTCGGATGTTGAACTCGAATTCAGAAACTTTCAGAATCAGGTGATAAAATCCGCTAAAACTAATTCGGATGGATTTTGCAATATTGTATTAAACGATAAGCCATTTGTTGTTATTGCCAAAAAAGGGAAACAACGTGGATATTTACGATTGGACGATGCATCATCCTTGTCACTCAGTATGTTCGATGTGTATGGCGAAGATCTAAAGAAAGGTGTAAAAGGCTTTATATATGGCGAAAGAGGTGTCTGGAGACCTGGCGATTTGATTTATCTCACATTTATTCTCGAAGATAAAAATAATACTTTACCACCAAATTACCCGGTCGTACTTGAACTTTTCAATCCTTCAGGTCAAATTGCACAACATCTTGTAAGAACAAAAAACACGAATGGATTTTACAATTTTATTATAAAAACTCCTGCTAATGCACCTACAGGAAACTGGACAGCGAAAATGCATGTGGGAGGTTCAGTTTTTGCCCGAAATTTACGCATTGAGACTGTAAAACCTAACAGGTTGAAAATTAATTTGAATTTCCCTTCTCCAATGTTGCATAAAGGAGTCTCTGAGTCGGGAACTTTGAAAGTAAACTGGCTGCATGGTGCTCCGGCATCGAATGCTAAAGTAAAAATTGAAGCCACAATAGCTGCAAAAAAAACAGAATTTCCCGGGTTTAAGGATTATGTTTTTGACGATCCTTCCAAAAAAATCACATCGCAGGATATGACAGTTTTTAATGGAAATCTTGATGCAGAAGGCAAAGCTATTATTAGTTCTAAATTCGATTTTAACAGCGATGCACCGGGTATGATTGCTGTTCAATTGAAAACAACTGCCTTCGAAGCCGGAGGAGATTTTAGTACTGATAGAGCTATTTTCAGCTATTCCCCTTATAAAAATTATGTAGGAGTTAAAATACCGCAGGGAAAAGGTTGGAATGGTGCGTTGAATTCCGACGAAAAAAATTTATTTCCTATTGTAGTTGTAGATGAGAATGGAAGGCCTGTTACTGCGTCGCTTAAAATTGAAATTTTCAATGTTTACTGGCGTTGGTGGTGGGAGCAATCCACCGAAGAAAATTTAGCGAGTTATATCTCTAATCAACATACCAATTTGTTGAAAACTGATTATATTCAGGTTGCTAATGGACGTGCTTTTTACGAAATGAATCTTGG
>CAYNHC010000326.1:0-3992 GCA_964396705.1 uncultured Paludibacter sp. | reverse complement strand
GAAAAAAAATATAACAATTGTTTGTTTTTGGGTTGTAAATTACCCGAAACATGGGAAAATATAAAAACTGAGAAATGTCTTATTTTCCCCACCATTGATGTGCCGTTTAATGTTTATATCAGCACGCTTTACGATAGCCAAAAACTATACGGTGATTATGTAATGGGAAAACCAGAGACTTTTGCGCTGACTTTGGATCAGAAGATTTACAGGGATTATAATTATAATAATCAGCATATTAGAAATATAAAAGTGACACTGGCTCAACGAATTCACGACCATTCAATAACAGATGCTTTGTCTGATTTTTTATCAAAATACGATGAAAAGAAAATTGTTGCTATCATGGGCGGTCATCAGCTGCTGAGAAGTGACAGGGAGTTTTTTGAAATTGCACTTTTAAGTAAAAAACTTACCGAGAATGGTTATTTAATGGTTTCGGGTGGCGGACCAGGAGCAATGGAGGCAACTCATGTGGGTGCCTGGTTTGGCGGAAAAGAGGATAAAGTGTTGGAACAGGCGTGTAGCATTTTGGGCGAAGCGCCCGATTTTAAAAATCCGCTCTGGCTCGAAAAAGCCATGCAGGTTTTGAGCAATCATCCTGTTTCCGACTTCGAAAGTGTTGGTGTCCCAACCTGGCTTTACGGACACGAACCTACAACTCCTTTCGCCACTAAAATTGCTAAATATTTCGAAAACAGTATCCGTGAAGAAGGTTTGCTTACAATTGCCAAAGGTGGTATTATATTTACACCCGGAAGTGCCGGAACTTTGCAGGAAATATTTCAGGAAACCGTTCAAAATCATTACCTTGTATATGGTTATGCAAGTCCTATGATTTTCTTTGGAAAAAAATACTGGACCGACGAAATTCCGGTTTATCCGTTCTTTCAGCTTATGATTGAAAAGGGTAAATATAAAAATCTGATCGTTTCTATTTACAACGAAACGGAGGAAATATTGAATGAATTGAACAGATTTTCAGAATAAACAGATTGTTTTGCGGTGAATAATGAATGGACTCACCGCTCAAATTGCGGTGAATAAAAATTAAATGCTAATTGAAATGGAAAACACAAAAATCACTAAGAAATCATCTGCCTGGTCGTGGATACCAACTTTGTATTTCGCTGAAGGAATTCCGTATGTAGTTGTGGCTACTACTTTTGCTTTAATCATGTACAAACGTCTCGGTTTATCAAATACTGATGCCGCTCTATTTACCAGTTGGTTGTATTTGCCATGGGTTATCAAACCCTTCTGGAGTCCGTTTGTTGATTTATTAAAGACTAAACGTTGGTGGATCGTGACCATGCAATTGTTGATTGGAGCAGGATTTGCAGGAGTTGCATTTCTCTTACCAACCTCTCTTTATATTCAGGGTTCATTAGCAATTTTTTGGCTAATTGGCTTTAGTTCGGCTACACACGATATTGCTGCAGATGGATTTTACATGTTGGCACTCGATAGTTCTCAACAGTCATTTTTTGTCGGAATAAGAAGTACTTTTTATCGACTTGCAACAATCACTGGACAAGGTCTGTTGGTAATTCTTGCCGGAAGTCTCGAAAGTTGGACGGGAACGGAGCCTTTGCAATTTACTGTTCAATCGTCGAATACTATTCAAAATGAACTGGTTATGCCGAACAAAGATGTAACTGTTCCTGTTACCGACGAAATGACTTTCGTGGCATTTCCTTCTACTTTGGTATTGAATACAAATAATATTTCGCCTGATTCACTCGGAAAAATCAAAACTTTTGCTTCGGAACAAAATCAGAAAAACGGATTTATTCAATTGGAAAAATCGGCTGCTGAAATTAAAAAAGAAAAAGAATCGTGGTGGAAAAGCCATGTATCAGCTCCGTTGGGTCATTTCATTAAAACTAATTTTGGTGAAAAACGGGATGCTGTTTCCGGAAGCGATGGCAAAGTTGGAAATGCCGGTTTGGTGGCTGTCAGGTTAACAAAGAAACCTGAAAAAGATCAAAATGTGGTACTCAATTCAAGTTTTGCCAAAGGGGATAAAAGTATTTCGTTGCTCGCCGGCGAACGGATTGTTTTTACTGAAGAAAACTGGGATAAACCGGCTTATTTGGTCGTGGAACTCGACTATAAGTTGAAAGATGAAGTTAAAAGTGAGTTCAAAGGAATTTCGGGTAATATTAAACTAGCGTGGAGTATTACATTCTTTATATTAGCAGGATTCTTCATTCTGATTTTCGTTTATCACCGTTTTGTTTTGCCCCGCCCGGTTTCCGATCATTCTACCGAAGCAAATTCAGCGAAGGATATTTTTAAAGAATTTGGAAGAACTTTTGCCACTTTTTTCCAAAAACCAGGCGTTGGGCTGGCTATTGCTTTTATGTTGCTTTATCGATTAGGAGAGGCTATGCTTGTTAAAATGGCTTCACCGTTTTTACTTGATGCGCGCGAACTGGGAGGAATGGGACTTACTACAGGTCAGGTCGGTCTTGTTTATGGAACCGTTGGAGTTTTGTCACTTACTTTAGGCGGAATTGTAGGCGGAATTGCTGCATCGCGAAAAGGACTCAAATTCTGGATTTGGCCTATGGCGCTGAGTATCACACTCCCACATTTGGCGTATTTGTATCTTTCATGGTTTATGCCCGAAAATTTAATACTCATCAATATTGCAGTTGCCATAGAACAATTTGGTTATGGATTCGGATTCACAGCTTATATGCTCTACATGATTTATTTTGCCGATGGAGAACACAAAACGGCACATTATGCCATTTGTACCGGATTTATGGCGTTGGGCATGATGCTTCCGGGCATGTTTGCCGGTTGGTTGCAAGATTTATTAGGATATAATCACTTCTTTATCTGGGTTTTAATTTGCGCCATACCAACCTTGGCTGTGATTCCGTTTTTAAAAATAAATAAGGAATTCGGGTTGAAAAAGAAAGAGTAAATTAATGTCAGAAATTCCGCAAAAAGTTAAAATCAATTTTTTACAAATCCGATAGTACATAAAAGTTGTATTTTTGCACTCAATTATATTTTTCAATAAAATTTCAAAATCAGTAAAATGGCCAAAAATAAAAAACCGCATCCAATTCTTGAGAATATTACAATAACCGATATAGCAGCCGAAGGAAAAGCGATAGCCAAAGTGAATGACATAGTTGTTTTTGTGCCTTTTGTTGTGCCCGGTGATGTGGTTGATTTACAGGTGACACGCAAAAAAAGCCATTTTATGGAAGCGCGCCCCATTTTTTTTCATCAATATTCCGAAAAAAGAATTGAAGCCGTTTGCGAGCATTTTGGAATTTGCGGAGGATGTAAATGGCAAATTTTACCTTATGCTGAGCAGTTGCGGTTCAAGCAGCAGCAAGTAGTTGATAACCTGACTCGTATAGGTAAAATTGAACTTCCTGACATTACTCCAATTTTAGGTTCCGCGAAGACTGAATTTTATCGCAATAAACTGGAATATACTTTCTCTAATAAACGCTGGCGCACATTTGAAGAAATAGCTGAAGAAAAACAATTCGATACCATGAATGCTGTAGGGTTTCACATTCCCGGACAGTTCGATAAAGTGCTCGATATCAAAAAATGCTGGCTTCAGGAAGATGTTTCGAATCAAATCAGGAATGAAATTCGTAGTTACGCACTTCAACATGAACTGACTTTTTTCGATTTACGCAATCAGGAAGGATTTCTGCGTACGCTGATGATTCGCACAACATCAACGGGTGAATTGATGGTGATTGTAATTTTATTTTACGAAGATAAAGAAGTACAAGAAGCACTTTTACAGCATATTGCCGTTAAATTTCCACAAATCACATCCTTGCTTTATGTCATTAATTCTAAAGCCAATGACACAATAACCGATCAGGAAATTTTGGTTTACAAAGGCGCTGAATGTATTTATGAAGAAATGGAAGGGTTGAAATTCAAAATCGGACCAAAATCATTTTATCAAACCAATTCAGAACAGGCGTACGAATTATATAAAA
>CAYNHC010000325.1:0-4010 GCA_964396705.1 uncultured Paludibacter sp. | reverse complement strand
ATCTGAAATACCGTAAATACAGACTTCTTTAAATCTAAAATAATACTAACTAAAAAAAGAAATCAATGAAAGAAACATTAATTGACAAATTTATGAGCCGGAAAGGTTTGACAACCGGCTTTTGGATTATTGCACTTTTCATGGTGTCAATCCTTATTTATTACACTGCAAATTTGCAGAAAGAGGTACCGCCGATTCCCAAAACTGTTAGTTCGGTAAGTGGAGAGAAACTTTACACTTATGAAGACGTAGTACAAGGGAAAGGGTATTTTCAGGAGTTTGATCTACAGGACTGGGGTAGTTTGTTGGGAATGGGAGCGTATATTGGCCCCGATTTTACAACAGAAATGCTTCATTACAGAACTGAATTTTTGTATGACTATTATGGTCAGGAAATGTACAAGAAGAACAATGCACAATTAACAGCTATTGAGCGTGGTGCTGTAAAAGAACGTGTAAAGCAAGATGTAAAGCAGCAAACCAAATTGCTCGAAGAGGGAACCATTTATACTGACGCTTCGGCTCAGGCTTTTCATCGTAATGTGGCCTATATTACCAAAATGTTGGTCGAGGGTGATCCTGAACGTGCTTTTAAAGGAGGAGTTATTCGTCCGGACGAGGCGGTAAAAATTGCAGCATTCTTCGATTGGTCGCAGTTAGTGGCATCTACACTTCGTCCCGGAACTACCCGCTCATGGTCGAACGACTGGCCGAATGTACCACAATTGGATCAGGGAGTTTCGTTTAATTCGCATGTGGTTTCACTTTGGGAGTTCTTGATATTATGGACATTAACCATCGTTGTTATATTCTTGTCGTACGAATATTTGTTCAAAAAAGAAGCAGATGACAAGCTTGAACCTGCGCTAAAAATTACAAAATTATTTCCATCGCAGGTAAAATTATTGAAATATGTGCCAATTGTAGCAGCATTATTTGTGGTACAATTGTTTATTGGGGGTTATTTGTCGCACTTATATACCGAGCCAAAAGGTGACTTTATTTTTGCCCAAAGCATATTACCTTTTAATGTATTACGTTCAATTCACACACAACTGGCAATTCTTTGGGTAGCAGTTGGTTGGCTTGTAGGCGGTTTATTGATTGCGCCATGGGTAGCAAACAAAGATCATAAATTCCCGTGGTTGGTTGATGTGCTTTGGGGTGCATTGTTGGTAGTAGCAGTTGGTTCTATGATTGGATTGTACATGGGTGCAACCGGTCAACTACGTGAAAATTGGTTTTGGCTGGGCAACGAAGGACGTGAACTGATAAATTTAGGGCGTGTCTGGGATATTGGACTGGTTGTAGGACTTGTATTTTGGTTTTTGTTGGTTGTTTCATTAATCCGAAAATCGGCAACCAATAATCCATTGGTGAGTACCATTATCTGGTCGGCTTTTGCTATCGCCACTTTGTACATGGCCGGAATGATGCCAATTCACAAAATTATTCCTAATTTCACTATCGACGATTATTATCGTTGGTGGGTAATTCACTTGTGGGTGGAATTGACATTTGAACTTTTTGCAGCCGGTGTTATTGCATTCTTCACCGTTTCGTTGGGACTTATTTCTCAAAAGATTGCCGTAAAAACCATGATGTTCGAGTTGTTCCTCATCATGATGAGTGGAACGCTCGGTATTGGTCATCACCTTTGGTGGCAGGGTTTGGACGAGTATTGGATTGCCATTGGGGGTATATTTTCGGCACTCGAACCGCTTCCATTGGCTTTGATGATTATTGAAGCCATGAAAAACCAGAAAGAGAAAGCACATTCAAGCGAGGGCTTTGAGTTTGGTACTGTATTTATGTGGTTGGCCGGTTCGGCTATTCTTAACTGGATTGGTGCCGGATTCTTCGGAATGGTTATCAACACCCCAACAATCAGTTACTATTCACATGGCACATACCTGATTATGCCTCACGGGCATATCGCCTTGTTAGGCGCATTTGGATATATTTCTATTGCCTTTATTTACATGGTGGCTCGTACCAATTCATTGGCTAAAGGGTTGGCTTGGAACAATAAATTGAGTAAATGGGGATTCTGGATTTTGACTATTGGAGCATTATTGTATGCTGTACCTACCTTTGTTATAGGAATTGAGCAAACCCGAATTGCACATGATCTAGGATATTTCTATGCGCGGTTAAGAAGCGCCGTTGAACCAATGAAGTTTTGGATGTGGTTGAGAATTATACCGGATTCGCTGATGATTATTGGCGGTTTGATTGTATTCGTCGATTTAATGCTAAAAATGTTTTTTTCAAAAAAAACAAACTAAAAACCTTGCGGGAAGATTGGGAACAATTTTCCCGCAATTATTTACAGCGATACGCATAAAATTCATACATTTGCGTAACCATTCAAAAACAATTATTTTCTTATTATGTCTGAATTTACAAACACTGCCGAACAAAGAGCCGAAGAACTGGCAAATTATATGCAGGGACTACTGCAAGGCGAGAATGGATTGAAATTAATTGAGAAACATGCACTTAAAACAAGTAAGTTTATTCCTCAGGATATTGTAAGTGCATTCGATATTTTGATGGATAAACAGGTTTCAATTGAAGATTTGAAATTTGTATCCAACAAGCTCTTCAATATTTTGTATCAAACCATTCTCGAATATCCTGCATTGACTCCTGCACCGGGTTCCATTTTGGACATTTATACACAGGATAACGCTGTGGCTTTGGCTAATTTAAAAGATATGCGTGAGCATATCAAAGCCATCAACAAACAGACGGAGGTTGTTCATGTTCAGGCATTAATGCAAAAGTTAGTTGCTTTCGAAAAATTCTTTCTGCATTATACAGTTATCGAAAATGTGGTTTTTCCGGTTCTCGAAGCAAAATGGAAGCACCATCAGTGCGTAAAACTGATGTGGTCGTTTCATGATGATATTCGTCGGAATGTACGCAGACTTATCGAGATGTTGGAGACTCCAAAAATTGATTTACAGGAATTTAATTCGACATGCGGGTTAGTTTTTTTTAATGTAAACACCATTATTCTGAGGGAAGAAAAAATAATTTTCCCTATGCTGCTCGAGACATTGACGAACGAAGAGTTTGCTGATATGCTAGAACAAACCATTGGCATTGGGCTGCCTTTTGCGGAATTGAGACAGTCTGAGCTAAAAAATAAGGATTTAACTTTCAACACCGACGATAAAATACATTTACCTACAGGCGTACTTACAGCCGAGCAATTTAATCTCATTTTCAATCATTTGCCGGTTGATATTACTTATGTTGACGAAAATGACACAGTGCGTTTTTACTCCAATCCACCACACCGAATTTTTCCACGTACGTCGGCCATTATTGGACGCAAAGTGCAATTCTGTCATCCTCCCGAAAGTGTACATGTGGTGGAGCGTATTGTTGAGTCGTTTCGTACCGGCGAAAAAGACGTGGCTTCTTTTTGGTTTCACATGGGACCAAAGTTTATACTGATAAACTATTACGCCGTCCGAAATGCAAATAAAGAATACAAAGGCACGTTGGAAGTTTCGCAGGAAATATCAGAGATCCAAAGCATCAGCGGCGATCGGAAATTATTGGATTGGTAAAAAAAGCATCTAAATTTTCAGAAAAATCCATAAATGGGGGGTATAGTCATTACGTTGTTGATGATCATTTTATCGCTTTCGGGTATTATTCTATCACTTGTAATTTTTTTGTTGATAGATATAAATTACTTTATTTTCAAGTTCATTTTCACTTATTTTTGGCTTCAGTGACCCTGGGCTTATTTCATCTGTCAAGTTCGGCAGGTAAATTGAATGTCAAGAATTTTTAGGTCATCATGCGGATAATCATTTCATTTCAAATCATCTAAACTTATTTGAAGTTTTTAGAGAGCAGTTAACATTTTATCCAGTATAAAAACAGTTAATCCTAACCTTCAAAATCCCGTAAAAGCAGAAGACATTATTAATATCATTTTTGATAAATAAGTTTAATGTAATTTTGGAATTGAGAAATTATTAGAATAA
>CAYNHC010000324.1:0-4094 GCA_964396705.1 uncultured Paludibacter sp. | reverse complement strand
ATGAAAAACATAAAAAACATGAGCACATCCTCCGTATTGTCGATATGAAAAGTGAAATGCGGCGGAATGAAAAAGAAGTTCCAGATAAGCGCACTGAGTGTAGAAGCCAGCAAAATTGGTCCTGTGCCGTAAAAAAAAGCCATAAGCGACACTACAAACAGCAATACAAATGAAATGACTCTGTAACCTACAAAATCGCTTAAAAAATAGCAACCTAATGTTGATAAAATAACAATGAGCGAAGAAATGAGATATTGATTCCATTGCGAAGTGAACGAAGGCAAATTCACTTTCTCGCGGTATTTTTCACTGTGTTTTATTCCATCCGAACCCAGAATATACACATGAATGTCGCCGGAATTTTTAATTAATTGATTGACAAAATCGCCCCGGCGCAAGTAAGTCAGCAAGTTATAAGCTTTGGGTTTACCAATAACTATGTGCGTAATTTTTTCCTGAAATGCAAAACCAACAATTCCTTTTACAGTATTGTAATTTGAGATTATCCTGAAATCAATGCCCAAATTTTTAGCAATAGCAATATTATTGTCCAGTTCCTTTCGTTGCTTTTGTGTAATTTCATATGTACTTTCAACATAAACTGCATAGATAGTAGCCTGCATATTATCAGCCAGTTGCTTTGCCCAAACAAGCAACTCAGCCGATTGCCGCGTATGACTTACTGCCACCAACAGACGTGCTGTGGATTTCGTTACTATATTATTGCTGCTATTTACCATTGATATTGTAGTTAAAAAAGTTCAATTTGTAAAAACAAAGGTAAATCAGATTTCCTAACATTGCGCAAAAAACACCGAAAATATCAATTGAGTTTGGGGTTTCCACCTAAAAAAGCAAAACGAAATAACGCAAGAACAGGGAAAATTTCGAGACGACCCACCCACATCTGAAGGATATAAATAATCTCCACTATTGGATTCATCCCCGGTTCGGTAATTCCTACCGACAATCCGGCAGTGGATTGAGCAGCGGTTGACTCAAACAATGCATCGAAAAAGCTGTATTGTTCGGGAATAAAAAAAGTGGTGGCAAATGTACTTCCGATAAGTATCAGAAAGAACATAATAGTAAAAATGGATGCGGATGCAAGTTCAGCATTTATTTCGTCGGGCAACATTGTTTTACCATCGAACTTCATAGTACGAATGGCATTAGTAGAGAAAAACGACCGTTTAATTTGCCAGCGAATTCCTTTCTGAATAAACACAGCTCGGTAGATTTTTATTCCGCCTACCGTCCCACCCCATGCACCACCAATAAACATGGCGCCGAAAACAATAAACAGAAACGATTTGTCGTCCCACACATGAATGTTGGATGTTTGCCAACCTGTAGTAGAAATGGCGCTGATATACTGAAAAACACCTTCGCGAAACGGATTCGGAACAACTCCCGAGTACATTAACAAAAGCGAAAGAATAATACTACCGAATAAAAAGCACCAGAGCAACGACCGTGTTTGCACATCGCGCCAAATTTCACTAATTTGACCTTTGTAAAATATGCGGAAGTAAAACGGCAGCGAAAATGAGCCAAAAATCATGGGTAAAAGTAGCAGGTAATCCATGGCTTCGGAGTGATAACCTGCTATACTATCGTCCAGTGTACTGAAACCACCCGACGATAATCCCGCCATGGCATGATTAAATGCATCAAAAATATTATCCACAATCGGATATTCAGGAAGAATAATCCATGTGCCAATAATCAGATAAACAACTGTAATTCCGGTAATAATGGCATACGATTTCCAAATATCACGAGCAGTGTCCATTACTTTGGTGCGCAGGTTTATTCCGGTCGATTCCGAACGATAAAGTAGCTTCAAACTTCGTCCTGAACCATGTTTAATCATGGCCAACGCCATAACAATAAAACCTGCACCACCAATCCACTGCGCAAACGATCGGTAAAACAACACTGTTTTTCCCACCGACGGTTCGTGCACAGCCATGGTCAATCCGGTGGTAGTGTAAGCGCTCATGCTTTCGAACAAACAATGCAGTGGATTTCGGAAATAAAGCAAGCTTGAAGTATAATCGAAACCTGCGGGTATTAACGATTGCATAACCGATTCAGGAGTAATAAACGAAATGATATACAAGGGCAATCCACCCATCACAGTCATTAATAACCAGCCCAAAGCCGCTATAATATAACCGTGTTTATACTGTGGTTCAATGGCATTACGGAACAAAAAATGAGTGCCTTTACCCAAACCAAAAGTGATAACGGCGGCAAGCAGAAATCCGAGTACTGAATACCATTCACCATAAATAACACCAATAGCGGCAGGCACTAAAAGTATAAGACCTAAAAGCGAAATCAGATTACCGATTTCTTTGAAAATAATTTGGAATGATCTGTTTTGCATACGATTACCTTTTGAAATATATTTAAAATCCGTTGCAATTTTTTCTGATTCTAAAGGTCGATACAAAGGTACAGGCGATAGTATAAAGATTTTATAAAGATAAATCGGGGTAGTATAAAGATTTTATATTCCTGTTTATAAATAAAAAGAATAATTTAATGTCGTATATATTTTAAAAATATTTCTTTGAACGCAAAGTCGCCAAGCCGCTAAGACTCAACGATTATTATTATTTTCTTAGCGCCGTAGCGCCGTAGTGTCTTTGCGTTCAAAATACTACATTATAGTTGGTATATTACTTATTACTTCTACTTTACCAATTGCAATAAATAATTTCAATCAAGTCTTGAATAATTCAGTTATTAATCGCTTAAATAAAACTCAAATGTTCTATCTTTGCAACTCAAAAATTAAAAAACCATTTGTAAGGTTCAAAAAACATGATTAAAGTAACATTCCCCGACGGTTCGGTGCGCGAATTTGCCAAAGGCATTACCGGACTTCAATTGGCTGAAAGTATCAGCTCAAGACTTGCACAAGAGGTGCTTGCCATCACAGTAAACGAACAAATCTGGGACCTTAGCCGTCCTATCGAAACCGATGCTGCCATTAAGTTGCATAAATGGGACGATGAAGAAGCCAAACATGCATATTGGCACTCATCAGCTCACCTTATGGCCGAAGCCCTTCAGGAATTGTATCCGGGCATTAAATTCGGTATCGGTCCGGCTATCGAAAATGGTTTCTACTACGATGTAGATCCGGGTTCCGCATTGATCAAAGAAGGCGATCTGCCCACCATCGAAGCTAAAATGGTTGAACTGGCTGCCCGCAAAGAACTGATTGTTCGAACGGATATCAGCAAAGCCGAAGCACTCAAAAAATTTGAAGATAAAGGTGACGAATACAAAGTAGAGTTAATCAGCGCTTTGGAAGATGGAACAATTACCTTGTATTCGCAGGGTAACTTTACCGATCTTTGCCGTGGACCACACTTGCCAAATACCGGCGAAATCAAAGCTATCAAGCTGTTGAGCGTAGCCGGAGCTTATTGGCGTGGTGACGAAAAACGTAAAATGTTGACCCGTATTTATGGTATCACTTTCCCTAAAAAGAAAATGTTGGATGAATACCTGGTTTTATTGGAAGAAGCTAAAAAGCGCGATCACCGTAAAATCGGACGTGAACTGGAATTGTTTATGTTCTCCGAAATGGTGGGCAAAGGGCTACCGATGTGGTTACCACGCGGAACAGCTTTGCGTTTGCGCTTGGAAGATTTTTTGAAGAAAATTCAACGCCGATTCGATTACCAACAGGTAATGACTCCGCACATTGGAAATAAACAATTGTATGTGACATCCGGTCACTACGCCAAATACGGTAAAGACTCGTTCCAGCCCATTCATACACCCGAAGAGGGCGAAGAATATCTGTTGAAACCAATGAACTGTCCGCACCATTGCGAAATTTACAAGTTCAAACCTCGTTCGTACAAAGATCTACCGGTTCGTCTGGCTGAGTTTGGTACAGTGTATCGTTACGAGCAAAGTGGTGAGCTTCATGGTTTAACCCGTGTACGCAGCTTTACGCAGGATGATGCGCATATTTTCTGTCGCCCCGATCAGGTGAAAGACGAGTTTTTGAAAGTAATGGACATTATCTTTATTATTTTCAATGCATTGGAATTCGAAAACTCGTC
>CAYNHC010000323.1:0-4122 GCA_964396705.1 uncultured Paludibacter sp. | reverse complement strand
CATCCTTAAAAGGGATGTGCTCTACCTGCTGAGCTACTAGATCTTTTTTCAAAAGCGGTTGCAAAGATACAGGTTTTTTTTAAAATGGCAAACCCTTTTTACATAAAAATAGAAATTGAATTATCTCACATGATAAATTATTGAAATTCAAAGCCATACTAAAATAACTCAAAGCCCGATTTGTTATAGTTAATAATTGTAACACCAATAATTTAAAATTAAAAGAATAAATTATTGTATATTTGTGCTCAATTCTTATCATAATAATAGTTTACTCAAATAATTTGAACACTTTATTTTCAATATTAATAACCTTATTATTTTCAGCCTTTTTCTCCGGGATGGAAATTGCATTCGTTTCCTCGAATAAATTACGGTTTGAATTAGACAAGAAACAACCAAATCTTGTTTCAGCTATTCTTACAATATTTTATAAGCGTCCTCAGGAATTTATTTCCACCATGTTAGTCGGCAATAATGTTTCGCTGGTAATTTATGGCTTACTGATGGCAAAAACTTTAAATCCTGTTCTTGTATTTTTAGGCAACCCATTGCTCATTACCCTGGTACAAACCATAATTGCCACAGCCATTGTTCTGATCACAGGCGAATTCTTACCTAAAACTATTTTTCGGATAAATCCTAATTTGTGGTTGAGAATTTTTTCGTGGCTTTTGTTTTTTATCTACATTATACTTTATCCAATTTCCCGTTTTAGCTCCTGGCTTTCAATGAATTTGATTAAACTATTTGGTGTAAAGATGAATAATCAGATGGAAGAAAATGTTTTTTCACTCATTGATTTAAATTATCTGATACAAGAAAGTTTTGAGAACAACGAAAACGAGAAGGAATTTGAAAATGAAGTGAAGATATTTCAGAATGCGCTCGATTTTTCAAAAGTGAAGCTACGTGATTGTTCAGTTCCGCGCACCGACATAATAGCTTTAGAATATAATTCTGATGTTGAAGCTCTTAAACAAACATTTATTGAAACCGGACTATCAAAAATTCCAATTTACAAAGGAGATATCGACAATATAATTGGATATATCCATTCATCCGAAATGTTTGAACACCAGAAGGACTGGAAAAAACAAATAAATCAGATTCCAATAGTACCCGAAAATATGGCTGCGCAGAAATTAATGAAACTTTTTATGCAGCAGAAAAAAAGCATCGCCGTGGTGGTTGATGAATTTGGCGGTACTGCGGGTATTGTAACTCTCGAAGATATAATTGAAGAAATTTTTGGTGAAATTGAAGATGAACATGACACGATAGATTACGTTGCCGAACAGACAGGTCCTAGTGAATATCTTTTTTCAGGAAGACTCGAAGTGAAAACGGCAAATTCAAAATTTAATTTAAACATACCGGAATCGGATGAATATGAAACAATTGCAGGATTTGTATTACATAATCACCAGCATTTCCCCAAGTTAAATGAAATTATCAGAATCAATGAGTTTTCGATTAAATGTGTTAAAGTTACAAACAGTAGAATTGAATTAATAAGGTTAGGAGTAGGTTATTAACATTAAAATTGTATTGTAAATAGATTACAATTAGAATTTAATACATAAAAGCACAAATTAAATTTGCCAGTTAAAATATAATTGACTGATATTCTTCAATATAACAAAAAGTAAATTCTGACAGAGTAACACAAAAACAGAAATATTAAAAAGTTAGCAATTGAAACAATTTTTTTTTGTAATTTCGCCCCCTCAAAATATTTAGAATAATAATTTAAAAAAATCATATTTATTTAAGAAAATGGCACTACTTGGAAAAATTCGTAACAAAGGAGTTTTATTGATAGTTGTTATAGGACTTGCATTATTTCTGTTTATAGTAAACGATGCATTAACACAAGGTTCATCATATTTCAATAAATCGCGTGAGACAGTTGCTAAAATTGCTGGTGAGGAAATTAACATCAAAGATTTTCAGGCAGCAATTGATCAAATGACAGAAGTTTATAAAATCGAAACGGGACAAACCGAATTGAACGAAGAAACAATGTCGCAATTACGCACATCGGTTTGGGAAAGTTTGGTTAGCGAAAAACTATTGCTATCAGAAGCAAAAAAACTCGGATTAGCCGTAAGTGCTGAAGAATTATCAGAAAGATTAATTGGAAGTAACATACATCCATTAATTCAGCAACGTCGTACTTTTGCAGGCGAAAATGGTCAATTTAGTCGCAGCAATTTGCTTCAGTTCTACAACAGTTTGCAAACTACGCCTGAAAACGAAGAAATGCGTCAGCAAATTGACAAAGCTAAAAGTTACTGGATGTTCTGGGAACGCAATGTAAAAATTGGTTTACTACAGGAAAAATACAATCAGTTAATTGCGAAATCTGTTACTGCCAACAGTTTAGATGCAAAGATGAACTTCAATGCATCAAAAAACAATATAGATGTAGCTTATGTTGTTCAATCATATTTCACTATACCTGATTCAACAGTAAAAGTATCTGACAGCGAAATTAAAGCACTTTATAATAAAAGAAAAGAGCAATTTAAACAGGAAGCAAATCGTAGTATAAGTTATATTGCATTCAATGTTGTTCCATCAAAACAAGATTTCCAGGAAGCTGAAAAATGGATTAATCAGTTATCTGAAGAATTCAAAACCACCACAGACATTGCTGGGTTAGTGAATTCTAACTCTGATGTAATGTACGATGGACGTAACTATAGCGAAAACACTGTTCCTGTTTCTTTGAAAGATTTTGCTTTTGGAAATCCGGCCGGCGCCGTTATGGGACCTGTGTTCCAAAACGACACATATACAATGGCTCGTGTTATAGAATCGGGTATTTTACAATCCGATTCAGTTAAACTACGTCACATTTATCTTGCTACAAATGACGAACCAAAAACCGACAGCATTGTTGCCGCATTGAAAGGTGGAGCCGACTTTGCAGAGCTTGCTAAGAAATATTCTGCAGTTCAACAAACAGCAGCCAATGGCGGTGAAATAGGTTGGATTCAGGAAGGCATTGGTTTCGATAAAGAAATAACTGCCGCAGCTTTTGCAAAACCGGCATTTGAAATATTTACGATTAAGAATGCTCAGGGAACTCAAATTCTACAGGTTACTGAAAAAACTGCTCCTCGCAGAAAAGTAAAATTAGCGATACTCGAACGCAAAGTAGTAGCTACAAGTAAAACTGTCAGCAGTTTTTACAACGATGCTAAACAATTTGTTGCGGGAGTTACCAATTTAGAAAAATTCGAAAGTAAAGCTAAAGAAAAAGGATTGATGGTAAGACAAGCGAATGAAATTCTTGCTACTTCAGATAAAATTTCTGACATTCAGCAATCAAGACAAATTGTTCGTTGGGCTTTCGAAAATGACAAAGGAAGTGTTTCTGATGTATTCGACTGTGGTAACATTTTTGTAGTTGCTGCAAACACAGAAGTGAACGAAAAAGGCTATATATCAATGGATAAAATATCAGCACAGTTAAAAAGTGAATTAATCCGTGATAAAAAAGCAGAAATAATCATCAAAAACCTTACTGCATTAACGTCTAAAACTCCAACAATCGAAGGTGTTGCTGCTGCATTAAAGACAGACATTAAAGAAGCAATGGGTGTTAACTTCAGCGGATATCAGTTTGGTGTAGCAGGTATGGAACCAGCTGTTATAGGTAAAGTATCAACATTAGCTCTGAATAAATTATCTGCTCCAATAAAAGGGAATGCAGGAGTTTATGTGGTTCTACCTAAAAATATTGTAGCAAACCCAACTCCTTTTGATGCTAAAATGCAGATTATGCAACTCAATTCAAGATTAAGTTATTCATTGTCTTATTCAGTACTTCAAAGCATTAAAGACAAAGCAGAACTAACTGATAACAGATTGAATTTCTATTAAATCATTTATCATTTGATAAAATAAAAACGGAATGATCTGTGTCATTCCGTTTTTATTTTAAACAAGTCGAACCATTTTGTTGTTATCATAAAAAAATTTCTGATGCTGGTAATAGAATAAATAATTCTGAAATTTAATGATCTATTTATATTAACCAATATCCGGATGAACAGACTATCAACTTGTAACTCATAACTAGTAACTCGTAACTTGTAACTATTTATATTA
>CAYNHC010000322.1:0-4123 GCA_964396705.1 uncultured Paludibacter sp. | reverse complement strand
AGATTCATTCAATATGTTACAGAGAATGGATATTTAAAATTAAAAAGAAACGATCAGGCAAAATATTGGATGTACGAATCGATTAATGACCGTTTGAAATCGAATTTCTATACGGATGAAGAAATAATGAGATCATTGATTATTGCCGAGAAAAGAGTACTATCGAACGAAGTAAGTTCCTTTATTGCAGCCAAAGAATTACTCGACAAATATTTCAGACAATAAAACACACGCACAACGTTAAATGCTCGAAATTAACAAAATATACAATCAATCGTGTATTGATGGACTTAAAAACCTGCCGGATGAGTCTGTAGATCTGATATTTACTGATCCTCCTTATTTTCAGTACCGTGCTCAAAACGTGCAGGGTTTGAAAAATCACAAAGATGTCGAAACTGAGTTCGAATTTGATAGTTTCAGCAACGAAGAAGAATATTTGAATTTCTTAGAAGAAGTGCTTACAGAATGTTTTCGGGTTGCAAAGCCCGGTGCAGCAGGTTATATATGGTGTGGCGACGATTTTGTATCCTACATTAACAGAATGGTCGATCGGGTTGGATTCAAATTTCGGAAGGTGATACATTGGCACAAAACGAATCCATTTCCGGCCATTTATACCCGAAAAATGTTTGCCAACAGTATGGAATTATTGGTTCATTTTTCGAAGGGAACACCCAAAACATGGAACCACAAACATGTAAATGAGATGCATAACTTTATTCAGGCTCCCATTTGCATGGGAAAAGAACGTACAAAGCACAAGACACAAAAGCCATTGAAAGTTTGTATTCCTTATATTGAAATCAGCAGCAATCCAGGTGATTTGGTGCTCGATCCATTTATTGGGTCTGGAAGTACAGCTGTAGCGGCTAAAATGCTGGGTCGCAATTTTATTGGTTTCGAAATAAGCAAAGAGTTTTGTGAAATTACTAATGAAAGATTAATGCAAACTAGTGATTTGTAAGATGTAAAAAAAAAATCTCCGATTCATACCATATAAAAAAACAAGCGAGTTTAAAACATTTTGACTAAAGAATTTGTTTTTTAGATAAACAATTCTAATAAGTATTAATATGGAAAGTCAAGAAAAATCATTAATCAAGGTTTTTAAAGGAGGTCCTTATCTTGTAACAGGGGAATTTAAAATTGTAATGCCATCGGGCGAAGAAAATATTGTTACTGATCCGCATCTTTGTCGTTGTGGACTGAGTAAAAATAAACCATTTTGCGATGGTAGCCATACAAAAAGCGAATTTGACAAATAGTTAAATTCGTAGAATTTAAAAAGAGGTGCTGATGCACCTTTTTTTATTTCAAATAAAGACTAACAAAAAATTTCAAATTAGTTTTTATGTGAATTAAACCATAGGAGAACAATTAAGTCAAAAAGAGATGTTTTTGTTGTAATATCTTATTTTTGCCGGAGGTTAAATCAATAATGAACTGAAATTTAATTAATTTAAAAAATACTTGTTTTTGAGAATTAACCGGCAAATAATTATAACTTTACAAACCAATTTATTCGGTAAATTATATTTTTTTGTATGAATAAAAAGACTAAAATACTCGTTTTTTCTGCTATTATTCTGCTCATTGCAGGCATGGCTTTGTATCCACAAATGAAAAAATGGTTTGCAACCAATGAATCTCCTGCAAATGAAAAACCAAAAGATTCGCAAAAGAAACAACCGTTGAATGTAAATGCACAAATAATTAAGATTGAAAGTATTACTGATATTTACAGAACCAAAGGTTTGTTGGTTCCGGATGAAGAGGTGGATTTGATTTTTGAAACATCGGGCAGAGTTACCAATATTTTTTTCAACGAGGGTTCGTCGGTTCGAAAAGGTCAATTATTGGCAAAAGTGAATGACAAACCGTTACAGGCTGAGCTTAAAAAACTCGAATCACAATTGCCATTGGCTCAGGAACGGGTTTTTCGTCAGAAATCATTATTAGACAAAGATGCTGTGAGTCAGGAAGCTTTCGAATCTGTAAACACTGAACTTGAAAAACTGAAAGCAGATATTGAATTGGCCAAAGCGCGCATTGCTCAAACCGAACTTCGTGCACCGTTCGATGGTATTATTGGTTTACGTTTAATCAGCGAAGGAGCTTACGCCTCACCCACAAAAGTAATTTCGAAACTCACCAAAATTTCACCCTTGAAAATTGAATTTTCGGTCAATGAAAAGCAAGCCAACGAAATCAGAAACGGCATTTCACTTTCGTTCAGTATCGAAAACGACAAAAATACGTATCAGGCAACCGTTTATGCAGTGGAATCGAAACTCGATGAAGCCACTTTATCGTTGAAAGCACGCGCCCGTTATCCAAATCCGGGTGGTAAATTAAAACCGGGTCACTCAGCAACTATCGAAATTAAAATGAAAGAAATAAACAATGCCATAGTTGTTCCGAGCATTGCCACACTGGCCGAAATGGGACGTGATATTGCATTTGTTTATAAAAACGGAAAAGCACAACAAGTTGAACTGAAAAAAGGAATGAGAACAGCTTCGTCCATTCAGATTCTCGAAGGACTACAGCCCGGAGATACGCTTCTGGTAAGTGGTGTAATGCAGTTACGCGATGGAATGCCGGTGAAAATTGATAAAATTGATTAGATCAAAGACAAAAAGAAATAAATATTGAGAACTTGAAACCTGAAGCCAGAAGCTATAAAATTGAGAGCGTCGCTTCAACGCTAAAACCATCGCACAGCGAACACCCTCAACAACTTGAAACAAGAAACTTGAAACAAGAAACAAACAATTTAAATGAATATTTCAGAAGTAAGCATTAAACGTCCGGTTTTAGCCACAGTTATTGTGCTGGTTATTTTTCTATTAGGAATAATTGGTTACACATATCTTGGTGTGCGCGAATATCCAAACGTTGATAATCCGATTATTACTGTTGAAGTTTCGTATCCGGGTGCCAATGCCGAAATTATTGAAAACCAGATTACTGAACCATTGGAACAAAATATTAACGGTATTCCGGGCATTCGGTCTTTGACGAGTCAGAGCAGTCAGGGAAATTCCCGCATAACCGTTGAGTTTGAATTAAGTGTCGATTTGGAAACTGCTGCAAATGATGTCCGTGATAAAGTTTCGCGTGCACAACGCTTTTTACCAAACGATTGCGACCCTCCAACCGTATCGAAAGCCGATGCTGATTCCGATCCAATTATACAAATAACCATCGAAAGCGAAAGTCGTTCGTTGCTTGAACTGAGCGAAATAGCTGATTTGACTGTAAAAGAACGTTTGCAAACCATCCCGAATGTGAGTTCGGTGGGAATTTGGGGCGAAAACAGATACTCCATGCGACTTTGGCTCGATCCATCGAAAATGGCAGCTTACGGAATTACTCCCATGGACGTTAAAAGCGCTATCGATAAAGAAAATGTTGAATTACCTTCGGGTAGTATCGAGGGAGATAAAATTGAATTATCTATCCGCACCTTGGGGTTACTCCAAACTCCTGAAGATTTCAACAATGTTATTGTGAAAAAAGACAATTACAGGCTGGTGAGATTCAGCGACATTGGCAAAGCTGAATTAGATACCGAAAACCGTAAAAACATACTTCGCCGCAACGGTATTCCGATGGTGAGTTGTGTAATCGTTCCTCAACCCGGTGCCAATCAGATTAACATTGCCGATGAAGTAAATCTGCGGCTTGAACAGTTAAAGAAAGATTTACCGAAAGATGTAAAAGTAGAAGTAGCTTTTGATAATACAAAATTTATCAGGGCTTCTATCAGCGAAGTGGAGGAAACAATTTACATAGCATTTTTACTGGTAATCATCATTATTTTTGTTTTTTTGCGCGACTGGCGTGTCACAATTATTCCTGTTGCGGTTATTCCTGTTTCGCTCGTAGGTGCTTTTTTCGTAATGTACATTTTTGGATATTCGATAAATGTACTTTCGATGCTGGCTGTGGTTCTTGCCGTGGGGTTGGTAGTGGACGATGCCATTGTGGTAACTGAGAATATTTATCAGAAAATCGAAAACGGTATGGCTCCACTCGAGGCAGGAATTGAAGGTTCGAAGGAGATTTTCTTTGCTGTGGTTTCAACAACAATTACGTTGGTCGCTGTATTTTTTCC
>CAYNHC010000321.1:0-4156 GCA_964396705.1 uncultured Paludibacter sp. | reverse complement strand
TTGCGATATTTCAGTTTTGCCAAAAGGAATTTATTTCATTCATCTGAAAACTGAAGATGGATCATTCACAACCAAATTCATAAAGAAATAAAGTTGTAAATATTAAATTTAGTACATGACAAAAAAATATAAAGGCTTGAAAAGCCTAATTTTCATAACCGTAGGTCTTTGACCTACGGAGAGAATAGCCATCTAAACACTGCCTGAAAGGCAGAACAAAGATGAGTCTTGCCTTTCAGGCAACAATTTATTTGCTGTTCTACCGCAAGTTACGCTTCGCTTACATGCGGTTATGAAGATTCTGCCTTTCAGGCAATATTTTACACATCAGATACTTAGGGACGCTTGATTTTTTTTGTCATGTACTAAAAATATTAAATGTAAAAACCTGATAAACAGCGTTAGTTTATCAGGTTTTTTTTATTCTACAATTGGTGCTTGTAAAAATGATTTATAACAGTGTCTTTAACCATTATAAGTCTCTATGAAATACCATTCTATTCTTTAATTTCGGGTTGTGACTTATCTTTTTTCCTGTTATCAATCATCGAAAACAAAATTGAAGTGGTAAGTAACACTACGATTACACTCAGAGATACAAAATTTGAAATGTGGAAACTATATTCCAATTCGTGCATAAGCTCATTTACAACCATTTTAACTCCAATAAATGACAGAATACCTGCCAAAGCATATTTCAGGTATTTGAAAAGATCCATGATACCACTCAGGGCAAAATAAAGCGAGCGCAAGCCCAGAATTGCAAATATGTTTGAAGTAAAAACAATAAAAATATCTTTCGAAACGGATAAAACAGCTGGAATTGAATCGACTGCAAAAATTACATCAGATGCTTCTATCATTAACAAAGCAATAAAAAACGGAGTGGCATATAATACTTTGTTTTTACGAATAAAAAAGTGAGGTACCGACATATCGTCAGTAACAGGCATCATCTTTCGAAAAATCCTTATTAAGAAATTTTTATTGGGATCAAATTCACTTTTATCGTCTTTTTCGAAAAGCATGTGAATGCCGGTATATACCAGAAAAGCTCCAAAAATATACATTACCCATGCAAATTGTTGGATAAGTGCAACACCAGCAAAAATGAAAATTGCACGCATTACTAATGCTCCAAAAATTCCCCAGAATAAAATTTTATGCTGAAATTCAGGTTTAATATTGAAAAAACTGAAAATCATTATAAATACAAACAAATTGTCAACACTCAATGATTTTTCGAGCACATAAGCCGTAAAAAATTCAATTGCTTTGGTGTGATCAATGAAATAATATACACCTACATTGAAAATTAAAGCCAGTGCAATCCAAAATGCACTCCATATCAATGCTTCTTTAACTTTAACCACACTGTCTTTTTTGTGAAACACAAAAAGATCGAGCGATAGCATAATGATAACGAACACAATGAAACCTACCCAAAATAAAACTCCTTCTTCCATACCTTTTTTTGTAATTTGTCTTTTTTATTTTTTTTCTAAATCAAATGCAAAGTAACTCAAAAAAACAATAAGTCATATAATTAAATTTAAATAAACTATACAGAACCGTATTTTACAGCATTTGCAAGAACAAAAAATATCATTATCTTTGTTGAAACATAATTCATTTGACTTCACTTATTTGAGTTGCGTAATCTTGATTTTGTGAAATTGTAATTAATTGACTGTTAAACATCTTAAACAATTAATTTGTTTATAAAAAATGCAAAATAAACATCTAAGAACCTGGCTGTTTTATGTAGCGATGATTTTATTATTCATCGTTTTTACATATATGCTTTTTCAGAATGCCAAAGTCTTCGGTGATGTTACTGATAAATCGTCGGTAAATAACAGTCAGGGTTTTGCAGAGAGTTACGATTTTTTTAAAGTTTCACTTTTTCATAATATTGCCGAACCATTGGCAATGTTGCTGCTTCAAATCATATCCATACTAATAGTTTCGAGAATATTCGGGTGGATATTTAAAAAAATCGGACAACCAACAGTAATCGGCGAGATACTTGCCGGTATCGTTTTAGGACCATCCTTATTAGGCTTTTTCTTCCCCGAAGCATATAGTTTTCTTTTTTCTGCCAACTCGCTTGACAATTTATATATCTTAAGTCAGGTAGGTCTTATCTTGTTTATGTTTACTATAGGCATGGAGCTGGATATGAGTGCTTTAAAAAATAAAATGGGCGCTACTTTTGTTATAAGTCATTCAAGCATTGTAATTCCCTATTTCTTTGGAATGTTAGTCGCCTATTTTTTATATTCCGAATTTGCATCTTCCAGTACCGATTTTCTCTCATTTGCCTTATTTATAGGCATTTCAATGAGCATTACCGCATTTCCGGTATTGGCGCGTATTGTTCAGGAAAGAGGATTGACTAAAACACATTTAGGAACAATATCAATTGCCAGTGCAGCATTTAACGATGTTACTGCGTGGTGCATACTTGCAGCTGTAATTGCAATTGCCAAAACAGGAAGTATTGCCAGTTCATTATATACAATTGGATTTTCAATAGTATATGTGCTGTTCATGTTATACGTTTTACGTCCATTCCTAAAACGTATAGGCGAGATATATCATAGCAGCGAAGTACTGAATAAGAATATTGTTGCATTCCTGTTTCTTATTTTAATTGCATCTTCATTTGCCACTCAACTCATTGGCATTCATGCATTATTTGGAGCTTTTCTTGCCGGTGTTATAATGCCACCTTTGCCGGAATTCAGAAAATTAATCATCGAAAAGGTTGAAGATGTTTCACTTACGTTACTATTACCTTTATTTTTTGTTTTCACCGGATTACGTACTGAAATAGGCTTACTTAACACACCTCATCTTTGGTGGGTTTGCATAATATTGATTCTATTTGCTGTAACCGGAAAATTTGTAGGTGGTGCATTTACAGCAAAAATACTTGGTGAATCGTGGAAAGATAGTTTGTCGATTGGGGTATTGATGAATACACGTGGTTTGATGGAACTTATCGTTTTGAATATTGGGTACGAAATGGGAATATTGCCTCCTCCGATTTTTGTAATGCTTGTTTTAATGGCTTTGGTAACCACTTTTATGACCTCGCCGGCATTGTCATTGATTAACAAAATATTCCCATCGAAAAACATAGAAGAAGAATTTAAACAACAGCAAGCCAAAGGAATATTCAAAGCTATTATTGCTATTGGAAATCCCGAAAACAGTAAATCGCTCCTCAACGTTGCAAAAACAGTTCTTGATGGGACAAAAAATTCACTTGCAGTTACTGCGCTTCATATTACACCCGGAACGGATACAAACCCGATTTACAGCGAACAATATTCAACCGAGAGTTTTAAAAGTATTATAGAAGAAGCTGAAAAGCTAAACATTCCATTAGAAACTGAATATAAGATTACAGATAATATTGAGAATGGAATTGTAAAAGTAGTAAACAATAATGCCTACGATTTCTTACTTGTTGGTGCAGGGATTTCATTATCCGGCATTCATTTCTTCAAAGAAAGTTCGTTTTTTTCGAGAAGCAGACTGATTAACAAAATCATTAAAAGTGTAACTGACACAAAGACTATTTTTTATCCGGGTACATTAATTAAAGATAAAACCCGATACTTTATCGAAAATAGTAAATGTAGCACTGGCGTGTTTGTGAACAGAGGATTTACAACTATTACATCAACAGTAGTTATACTGCATAGCGAAACAGATGTTTTTCTGTTGCGTTATGCCCGTAGGTTGTTGCGTAATAATCCCGAAACCAGCATTTTCATTATCGATGTAAATAAAATTACTCAATCAAATGAAACAATGCGTAAGGCACTTGATGAGCTTAAAGAAATATTCCCAATAAAGGTAAAACAATTGAAGAGCTCGAAAAACAACGCTACAATTATTTCGAGATTCAGCTTTATGCTTATCAGCTATCAAACATGGAATATACTTTCCGAGTCGGCAAACCGCGATTTATCACACATACCTTCCACTCTTATAATTAACAAAAAACCAAGTCGATTTGGTGCTTTGAATTCATCAAAATTTATTCAAAAGGAAATTGAATATTCAGAAAACGATGAATTAATTTAGATTTATCAAAAAGCTGATGAATAGTATCAAAATACTGATTTTTTTCATTTGACAT
>CAYNHC010000320.1:1763-4158 GCA_964396705.1 uncultured Paludibacter sp. | reverse complement strand
GGTGAAATTATTTTCATGTTGAGTTCCTTGGCCAAAGCAGCCAATGGAGTCCATTTTTGGGCAGCTGCCGCAGGGGTCATGTTTGCCTGATCGGTGAGATTGGGCTCATTAAAACCTAAGATATATTCACATTCAGGATGTAATAGCTTAAATGCACGGATTTCAGCAGCATTGAAGTTACCATTCCAGGCCATTGGTAAAAAGTCGATTTGGTTTAATGAAGTTGCTGTGTTTACAGCTCCGCTGATGTTGGGTCCCCAGTTGTAAAACCACGAAACACCTTTGGCCAGCAAATTGGCATCGTCGGTCGGAATTTGAAAGTTATAGGATACGCCACGTTTTGCACTTCGGTGCTGAACTTGTTCCGGGAGCGGTTCAATTTCATCTATGCTGCACGATGATAAACCAATCCCCAGAAACAAAATATATAAGTAGAAATATATCCTAACGTGCTTTGTCATGAATTTAAGAGATAAAACTTATTATATCACTAAGCAGAACTGCCCAAAACAGCTCTGCTAGTGATAAAAACTAAACAACCTAAAACCTACCTAACAACCTAAAACACACCTAAAATATTATAGTTTCCGCTGATACACACGAATATAATCCACTTTCATAATGACCTGTTGATTAAAAATGGCATCATCAATGCTACCACCCATTGTGCCTCCAATCGCAAGATTAAGAATGATAAATGCGTCAGCTTTAAATGGCCATTGTTGAATGGTGGCATTTACATGCGGTTCCCAAACAGTAGCACTTTTTACACCATCAATATAAAAACTTATATTGTCATCACCTTCGTTGTACTTTTGCTCCCATTCTATAGCATAAGTGTGGAAATTACCTTCAACATCGGCTCTTGTTTGCCTGTTGTACCAGTTATTTCCCTTCGAACCGTTTTTTTCTGAGGTATGAGTGGCATGCGAAATCATAGTAGGTTGCGAACCAACATGTTCCATTATGTCTATCTCGCCACACAAAGGCCACTTTGCTACAGAAAGGTTTGAACCCATCATCCAATACGCCGGCCAGGTTCCTTTGCCAACGGGTAGACTGATTCGTGCTTCAATTTTACCGTAAGTAAAAGCTGCCTTATTACGACTATTTATACGTGCCGATGTGTAATTATTTGATCCATAAACCTCTTTTTTTGCTTCAATGATTAAACTCCCGTTCTCGAAACGTATATTTTCCGGACGATTGGTGTAATATTGTTTTTCCTGATTTCCCCAACCTCCACCACCGGTTTCGTAACTCCACTTTGTCAAATCAAGTGAAGTTCCATCAAATTCTTCGGCCCAAACCAATTTGTAAGGAATATCGGTACGTGTCACTGTAACTGCACAGGTGGTTTTGAGTACAGTATCAACCTCAATTTTGATTGTTGCTGATCCGCGTGATATGGCTTTTACTTTCCCATTTACCACCGTAGCCACTTTTTCGTTCGACGAAGTCCAGACGGTTGTTTTTGCTTTCGCATTAGTTGGCTGCAAAGTAGGCAATAACGTTACTGAATCACCTTCGACCAAAGTAACTTCGGTTTTATCAAGACTTACTGTTTCCACCGGAATAAGAGGCTCTTCTGGATTACACGATGTAACAATTAAAATCGCAATACACGATGCTAAGAAAGCTATTTTATTGACTAAAGAACCATTCATAAAATCAGGATTAATAAAGTGAGAAAAAAGGAAAAACTATTGTTAGTTATGTAGCGGGGACATTCAACCCCGCTACACTGTTTTATTTGGAAATCTTATTTTTTATAAATAAATACGGCATCTAAATCAAGTGTAGTACCACCTACACCGCCTGCCAAGAACCATAAGATGTTTTTAGCACCCATACCTGTACTATATAACAATCCATTAGTTTTTAAAGTTGACATAGGGATCTCAATTTGTTGCCATTCGCCATCGCGATCAAAATCTGCAAGTGGTTGAATCATTGTTCCATTGTCGTTAAATGCAGTTGGACCAACAGCAAATTTTACATTAGATTGTCCATCCAAACCAAATACATAAACAGCATTTCCCTTACTCTTAATACCAATGTGTAAATAATAATTGTCCGGATTATTAGTTATGGCAACTAACTTGTCGGTTAAAGCATTATCATTAACATTGAAACCTGCACCTGACCAGCCTACTGTTCCAACTGTTAAACTTGTCCAACCTTCTACTTCGCCATAAAAATTGGGTCCGGAAGTAGTACCTGGTACAAATGTTTCATTCCAAACATACAAAAACTTGGTAAGTTCATCCGGACGAAAATCGGCCTTGATTTTTGTTCCCAATTTAACAGCAGTAACACCATCTAAAATAATTGGATAATATTCGGTACCTGTCAATGACTTTTGGAAATCAATAACCTCTTTGGTTACTGTAAC
>CAYNHC010000320.1:0-1663 GCA_964396705.1 uncultured Paludibacter sp. | reverse complement strand
GCAATTGCAATAAATAATTTTGTTAGTTTCATGATAATAAAAATTTTAAATGTTTAATAATTATTTTTTTTGTTTATTTTAATATAGTGGATTTTGATCCATCGGATTTAAATCAATTTCCTGGCTTGGAATTGGGAATAATTCATGTTTACCGGCTATAAATGGAGCCATCTGTGCCTGAGCTTCAGGGGTCTCGGTGGCTTTGTAAGTATCCATAGTCTGTTTTGCCACGCCCCAGCGACAAAGGTCGAACCAACGATGCCCTTCCATAGCCAATTCTACACGGCGTTCGTGACGAATGGCTTTGCGAAGATCTGTTTGGTTGTCAGCGTAAGTTCCATAAGGAAATGTAGGTAAAATTGCTCCTGTTCCACGGGCACGTGAACGTACCTGTTCGAGTGTTGCTTTAGCTTCCGTAAGTTTATTTAACTCACAACAAGCTTCGGCATACATTAACAATACATCAGCATAACGAATAACTTTGTTGTTTATTGGACCTCGGGTTGGATGGTCGAGTTTAATAATGGAATTGTCGGTATTCATTAATGCATATTTGCGATTCAGATAGCGACTTCCTAAATAAATTTCCTGTGCAGGTGTTTCGATATCGGCATTCGATGGATTAAAAATTGTTACATTGCGACGTGGATCGCCTGTTTCATATTCGTTATAAAGATTTTGTGTCGGTTTATTGAAACCCCAACCCTGATATTTAGACGAACGTGAACGGGTTAGAACAACTGTAAATGTTCCGCGGGTAAAACCATCTCCATTGCCATAATCACTCATTTGATCTGCCATGTACTGAATTTCAAAAACTGATTCAGAACCGTTTTCACCTGCCAGTGTAAAGTTATCGGCATAGTTATTAACCAATTGATATTCATTGGATATCATGATTGAATCGCCCCATCGTTTGGCATCGTTATAGTTTTTTAAATACAAATTGGTCTTGAGCAACATTGCCTGTGCTGCCCCTTTCGTAGCACGACCTAAATCTTCAACAGCATACTCGCTCTTTTTCCAAAGTCCTTTGTTTGCATCTTCCAAATCGCTAACAATTAGGCTGTAAATTTCAGTTGCTGTCGCACGCGGTTTTTTCCAATCGGCCGACGAAACAATAGATGAGGTTGTTTTGGGTACGCCACCAAAAACCCGTACTAATCTGAAATAATACATTGCACGTAAGAATTTTAGCTCTCCGATTAATCGTTTCTGAACACGCGCATCCATTGCAGAATCAGTTTTCATGAGAGGTATTTGTTCCAATGCAAGATTACAACGACCAATGCCCTGATATTGCGCTCTGTAATAATCAAGTAGAAAACCGTTATTTGAATTGGTTTTGAAGTTTTCAAAGTCGTAAGCATCAGCCATATCACTAATAGATTGTCCACCTTTAAGTGCATCGTCAGATGCCACATCGCCTATAAACCATTCGGGAAAATAGGTGCTGTTGAATTCCCACATAAGTGGCACATAAGCACCATTAGTAGTTTCAATAGCTGTTTGTCCCACTGTAAAATAATCTTCGAGAAGCGTTACACCAGGCGGTGGCTCCAACAACCAATCGTTGCACGAGGTCAGTAACAGTGAAGTGCTTGCAATAAATATAAAAATTAGTTTTTTCATGTTTGTATGTTTTTTTAAAATCAAAAATAAA
>CAYNHC010000319.1:0-4186 GCA_964396705.1 uncultured Paludibacter sp. | reverse complement strand
CTTGTCGAAATTTAAATCCGTTTTAAATCAGCTAAATCAGCGGAAATCAGCGTTCTATTATCTTCATAACATTTTAACTTATATAAACTCTAATGTGTTTATTCCGGTTTTTCTGTAATACTTCCGTACCGATGATATTCAAAAGCTATGCTCTGTTCTTTTAAATAATGGAGCAATTCTAATCTTCCTTCAATCAGAGGTTTTTGAGTGGCGATATACTTTCCGAGTTTAGCTGCTTTTTTGTAAATCTCAATTGATAAATCTGGAGTACAGGTGCGAACCCGTTCGTATTTTTCCATGCTTTCAATAAATTCGTTCTCAGACTGCAAAGTGATTTTACAACCGCTTATCATTTTCAACGCATTAAGATGTTGATTGTCGGCTGAAATGCTGATATTTAAAGGCGTACGGGCAATTTTCGCCGCTGCTGATACCAATAGTATGTCGGTCAGTTCGTCGGTGGATTGCACACGGAACAAAATATTCTTCAGCGGTAAATAGCGGAAGGTGTTTTGCTCACCCATCAAATTGTTAATGTCTTTTTCGACCGAAAATACCTCTTTGTAATTTTTAAAATAACTTTCGATGGCATATTCATATTTTTTTCGGTCTTCGTTGCGTAATGTACCGGCTATGGTTTTAAATTCGCCCAATTTTCCGGAAACTCCTAAGTTATTCATATCAGTAGAATTGTTAATATTAACAAAACACGAAACGTAATTAGGACCACCGGCTTTTATACCGCCGCCGAACGCTGAACGTTTCATTCCTCCGAAGGGTTGACGGTTTACAATGGCGCCTGTAATTCCTCGGTTGATGTATAGATTTCCTGCTTCGATGCTGTTTTTCCACAATTTCTGTTCACTTTCATCAAGACTTTGCAATCCTGCTGTAAGTCCATATTCGGAGCTATTGGCCAATTGAATACCATGTTCTATATCGTCCATGCAAACCACCGACAACATGGGCGCAAATAATTCGTTTGTAAACGAAAAACTTCCGGGTTTTACGCCCCATTTTACGCAAGGTTTGAGTATAAAATGCTTTTTATCAACAAATTCCGGTTTTACCAACCACGATTCACCTTCTTCCAAATGTTCGAGCGCATGTAGTAATTTATCATTATCGTTGGTTATCATCGGACCTACATAATTACCACCATTCCAAACACTTCCGGTGTGAAGACTGGTTACGGCATCAATCATCTTGTTTTTAAAATCGGTATCATTGAATATCGTTTTGTCTAAAATAAGCAACGAACAAGCCGAACATTTCTGACCTGCATTGCTGAAAGCCGATGTCATTATATTTTGTATGGCATGGTCGCGGTCAGCACTTGAAGTTACAATTATCGCATTTTTACCACCTGTTTCAGCCGAAAGTGGACAGGTTGGATTATTTTCGAGTAATCGGAAAGCGGTGTCGGTTCCACCGGTCAGGATGATATGTTTTATAGCCGGATGTGCTGTGACATAATTCAACGGTTCGCGACCATCTGTACAAACTACCTGTAAAGCATCTCTTGGTACGCCGGCATCCCAAAAACATTTTGCAAATTCCCAGGCAACCGGAAATGCGACTGTGGCGGGTTTCAGTATAACCGTATTTCCGCCCGATAAAGCTGCTGCAACTCCACCAACGGGAATTGCGAGCGGAAAATTCCATGGCGGAATAACCAGAATAATTCCTTTGGGAGCAATAGTTACTGATTTGAGTTCATCGAAGTTTTTCATGCTCAACGGATAATAACGGCAAAAATCAATGGCTTCGGATGTTTCTACATCGCCTTCAACAAAAGTTTTCCCGGTTATTGCTGACATACAACCAATCAAATGTCCACGCTTGATTTTGATATTTTCGGCCGTTTCGAATAATGTCTCCATCCGTTTTTCGATGGTACTTTTTCTCCAACCCGAATTATCATTTTCGGCAACAGTCAATATTTCTTTTACTTGGTCTAATGTAGAAAGACTTGCTTCGCAAACAATAACTTCTTTTTCCTGACAACGATCAAAATATTTATATTTTTTGCCGGAAATGATTTCTTTATCACCAATTTGTACTGGAATTTGAAGAGGTTGATCGGTTGCTGATTTCATCCATGCTTTACGGATTCCGTCGGCCCATAAACGGTTTGGTTTTAAATCAAAATTGGTATCGGGCTCGTTGAAGAATGTTTCAAGTTTCGTGTTTCTCGTTTCGTGTTCGGTAGTACGGTTTTGAGTGCGTTTGGGTTTTATGTCCATCGAATCCTTTAGGGCGTAAGCTTCCATAAACTGGTTTTTCAGGAAATTCCAGTGATCACTGTCGGCTTTCAAATTGAAGGAATAACTCAGGAAATTGTCTTCGCCTGTATTTTCGTCGAGTCGGCGTACAAGATACGAAACCGCATTCAGAAAATGTTCGTCTTTAACTACGGGTGTATAAAGTATAATTTGTTTGCCCAAATGGCGCATCACACGCGGTAGATGATTAGCCATTCCTTCGAGCATTTCGAATGTTACGAATTCTTCCACGCCGTTTTTCTGACTTAATAAATAGGCTAAACCAATACTGAAAAAATTGTGCGTGGCAACCCCGATATGAATTACTTTGGCATTTTCGGGTTCTAATGCCCTTTCGAGTATATTCAAATGATTGGCATCTACTTTAATTTTGGTATCGAGAACAGGATTTTCCCAACCTTTCAACGATGAAATAATCGATTCCATTTGCAGATTTGCGCCTTTTACTAACCGCATTTTTATGGGCGAACCACCATCGGCTACGCGTTTTTTTGCAAACTCGAGCAACTCGGTTTGGAAGTTCCAGGCATCCGGCAAATAGGCCTGAACAACAATGCCGGCATAGTAATTTTTGAATTGCGGTAAACTCAACACAGTAATAAAAACATCCAAAGTCAGTTCGGTATCTTTATATTCTTCCATGTCGAGATTCACAAATTTAGCCTTTTTATTGCCTTTTTCGTCAACGAAAGGATAATCAATGGCTTGCTGATAAATACGTGTGAGTCGTTCGCACAAATCTATTTTATTTTGTTCGTAATTCAGGGCATTAATCTGTGCATAAATGCCTGAAATTTTAATAGATATATAATTTATTTTGGGATCTTTCAATGCTTCCAGATAATGTTCGTAGCGGTGATTGGCTTCACCATCGCCCAAAACTACTTCGCCTAATAGGTTTACATTTTGACCAATTTGCTGCGAACGTCGGGCATTTAAATGTTTGTTGAGAATGGATGCTTTTTCATCGATAATCACATTGGACGTTTGGGCGCGAAGTTCTTTTTTGAAAATTGGAACAGAAATAAAATCGAACCAGTAACCGAATGTAGTGAACAACTTCATCAGAAATGTATCCGAAGAACTGAAAAATTCGGGAACACCATACCGTTCTATCAAAATCTTCATCCTTCGTGCCAGTTTTTTGTTATCGCGAATCTGCGACGATTCATCTAAAAGCTTAGATAACAAAATTTTGTCGTTGGGATTTTGAATGAGAATGGCGTACTTTTTTTGTTCTTTAATTTCTTCGGGAGTAAGTTCTTTTTCTGTTTGGGCGAGGAATTGTTTTGCCCAGTCAATCACTTCGGGAGCTGTAATTTTGTTCATAAATATGTTCTTAGAATTAGACTGCAAGATAAAAGAAAAAAATGAAAAAAAAGAAAAAAAATTGGGTAAATATTCATTTTTAGAAGTCTCTTGTAAATCATTTTTCAATTTTTTCGAACAAACACATTGTCAAATTCTACTTTTCAACCTCACATTAATAGTAAAATAAGTCTGATATTCAGAATATTTCTTTATTTTTGTATGCCATGTCTAATCAATTTTATTAAAATATTATAAGAAATTAAGCAATAGTTGACCCATGAAAATTACAAATAAAAATATAAAACCCATAAAATGGTCTTTAATTTCAATTAGTTTGCTCTCATTATTTGCAATGGACATGGCTTTTCATAACTCTCAAACTGTGATTGATGGTTCATTCCGTGCCGATTCGTTATTTAGTGCGTCACCTGCACCATCAACTATGGTTGCAGTTATTGCTTCAGATAATATAAGTTTAAACAATCCTGTTGCTGTAACATCTTCAATCCTGACTTTTGCGCAAATCAAAGAAATGGTTAAAAAATCCATCGATCTGGTCGGTGGTATTTCAAAATATGTTCAAAGTGGTG
>CAYNHC010000318.1:0-4195 GCA_964396705.1 uncultured Paludibacter sp. | reverse complement strand
ACGAACATGGAAGTTGCAGAGCTAAGACACTTTTTGCCACGCATTATCATGAACTAAACGAAATGGAAAAATCGTTTCACAGGATAAAAAATTATAATGTTTCGGTGAAAGAAGTCGATAAGAAAATAATTTTTATGCGCAAACTTGTGCGGGGTGGGAGCGAACACAGTTTTGGGATACATGTGGCGAAAATGGCAGGGATGCCACAAAGTATTGTGAAACGCTCTGAACAAATACTGAAAGACCTGGAAACCGAAAACCGACAGACGGGAATTGCCAAACCGATTGGCGAAATTGCCGAACACCGCGAAGGAGTACAATTAAGTTTCTTTAAACTCGATGATCCCGTTTTGGAACAAATTCGCGATGAAATAAAAAACCTGGATATCAACAACCTTACTCCTATTGAAGCGCTGAATAAACTGAATGGAATAAAAAGAATTATTACCGGAAAGTAATGTGAAAATTAGTACACCAAGTTGTTTTTTTTGAAAAATTTTATGGATTGGAAAGATAAACTAAGCGGATTAAAATCCGAATTACCCCAAGTAGAAGTAACTCCTGAAGCTACTCCAGCAAAACCTGCAAAAAAACGTCAGGTTGAACCTTTGCGTGTAGAACTTGACAAACGCAACGGAAAACCGGCAACTCTCATCTATGATTTTATGGGAACAGACGATGAACTCAAAGACTTAGCCAAGATATTGAAAATAAAATGTGGTGCAGGAGGTTCTTCGCGCGATGGTGAAATATTGGTACAGGGAGATTTCAGGGTGAAAATTGTAGGTATTTTACAGGAAATGGGTTTTAAGGTGAAGAAGATTAATTTTAAGTAGAAAGAAGTTTTTTTAATCAAAATTTAAAGACAAAGTAATAATTTTCACTCAATTCTTCCTAATTATCAATTATGATTTAACCCCATGCTCAACATTTATCGCGCCTCTGCCGGATCGGGTAAAACGTATCGACTGACCCAAGACTATATCCACTTGCTTTTTGACCCACGACGTGATCGGGTTCATAGGCGAATCCTGGCGGTGACATTCACGAATAAAGCCACCGACGAGATGAAATCCCGCATTTTGAAGGAACTTCATGCTTTAGCACAAGGCGAAAAATCGGGTTATCGTGAAGGATTGATGAAAAAATTCAAATTGAGCGAAGAGGAAACTAACCTTCGCGCCCGGAAAATTCTGATTAACATTTTACACGATTATTCTTCTTTTTCTATTAGTACCATTGATAAATTCTTTCAGCAGATTATTCGTTCTTTTGCCCGCGAAATAGGTGTTCAGGGTGGGTATAATCTTGAGCTAGACAATGAAAATATCCTTCAGCAATCGGTGGATAATATGTTTGTCGATTTATCGAAAACTGAAAATAAGCAACTGCTTAGTTGGCTTACTCAGTTTGCCGAAGACAGAATAGAACAATCTGAAAACTGGAATCCGCGACGCAATATCGAAGATTTGGGAAAAGAAGTTTTTAAAGAAAATTACCAGAACAAAGCACTGGATATAAGTTTAAAACTACACAATCATGATTTTTTATTAGGCTATCGGGCAAAACTGAGGAATATTGAAAAAGATTTTGTGGAAAAGGTGAAACTTGAAGCTCAAAATGGATTAAATATATTGGAAAAATTTGGGTTAAGCCATGATGATTTTGCTTATTCGACAACAAAAACCTTCGAGTCGCTTAAAAATGGAAAATTCGAAATTGGAAAACGTTTTGAATCATTTGCAGAAGATGTAAGTTTTTGTTATACAAAATCGAAAGCACAAAGCATTAAAAACACGATCGAAAGTGCATATTCAAATGGACTGCAAACCTGCATTCAGAACATTTTACGATTATTTAGTGTAGATATTGTATATTACAACTCGGCAATTATAATTCAGAAACACATTAATACACTCGGAATCTTATCCGATCTGGCATTACAAATAAAAAAACTTACCGGCGAGCAAAATTCCATGCTTATTTCTGATGCTAATATGTTGCTTAACCGTATTATTGACAATAGTGAAACGCCCTTTGTGTATGAAAAAACCGGAATTCATACCGAGCATTTTATGATTGATGAATTTCAGGATACTTCAGCTTTACAATGGAAAAATTTTTATCCATTAATATCAAATAGTCTGTCTTCGGGTAAGTTTAACCTGGTAGTTGGCGATGTAAAACAAAGTATTTACCGATGGCGTAATTCCGACTGGAAATTGCTCGATGAACAAATCAGTCTTGATTTTCGGAATGAGCAGATACATACTGAAAATTTAGATACCAACTGGCGAAGCGACCGAAATATCGTGGAGTTCAATAACGAGTTTTTCAGGTGTGCCTCCATTTTGCTACAACAAAAACTAAGCGACAGCATTCAACCTGTGGTATCTGTTTATCCATCACTGGAATTACTTCAACATCGCATTGAACACGCTTATGCCCAATTACATCAGAAAACACAGGATAAAGCAGGTATCGGGCGAGTGAATATTACTTTCATTGAGCAGGATGAGACTCAAGATGACTGGAAAACCAAAAGTCTGAACCGCTTGCCATCAATTCTTGAAGATATACAAAATCGTGGATATCGTCCGTGCGATGTGGCAGTTTTAGTCAAAAGAAACGACGAAGCACAGGAAGTTATTCATAAATTGTTGACCTATAAATCTACCTCCGAAGCCAAGTCAGGATGTAGTTACGATATCATGGGAAACGAAGGTTTACTTATTGCATCAGCTTCATCTGTTAAATTCATATTAGGAGTTCTAAGACTTATTATCAATCCGAATGATGCCATACAGCAAACAATTGTAAACTATGAGTATGCACGTTCAAACCTCAGGTTGACTGAGAAAGATGCATTAAATGCCTGTTTTTCAGATTACAATGACTTACACTTGCTATTTAGCAAGGATGAAACTGAGAAACTAAATAAGCTGAAACACAACTCACTTTACGAAATCGTTGAACAAATAATCTCGCTTTTTAATGTTGGAAATTGGGCTAATCAGGCTGTTTTTGTGCAGGCATTTCAGGATGCTGTTTTCAGGTTTACAACAGGTAAAACCACCGATTTGTATGGTTTTCTGAAATGGTGGGATAAAAACGGATTGAAACAGTGTATATCCACACCTGAAAATCCTGATGCATTCCGTATCATGACAATACACAAATCAAAAGGACTTGACTTCAAGGTTGTAATCATCCCATTTTGCGAATGGGATATTGATAAAAAATCTGGAATTTTCAAAAACGTACTTTGGTGTGAACCTAAAGAAGAGCCATTCAATGAATTACCTATATTGCCGGTCGAATATTCATCAAAATTAGGGAATTCAATTTTTGCTGAGAGTTATTTTGATGAATTAATGCATCAGTATATCGACAATCTTAATGTGGCTTATGTGGCTTTCACAAGAGCAAAACATGAGTTAATCTGTCTCGCACCGTTGTCTGAATCAAAATCATGCGAAATAACGAAAATAAGTTCGTTAGCAGGATTATTATTGTATAGCTTTAAAAATGTAATTAATGAAAATACTCTAAATATTAATATTCTGAACCTGACACAGAATTTCAATGATGAGAATAAAACCTATGATTTAGGCGAACCTACAAGTTGTAAGTATGAAGAATTAAAAACAGATAGCAGCAATGAAAAACTTAATTTGTATCCGTCGGTGAATACCGGAAACCGGTTGCAAATAAAGCATCAGAGTCTCGATTACTGGCTCGAAAATCAACAGTTGACAGACAGTAGGTTAAATTACGGAATAATCATGCATGATATTTTGCGTAAAATCACCCGAAAGACCGATCAGGATAATGCTATCAACGAAATGATACGTGAAGGTCGAATTAATTACGATGAAAGTAATATCGTGGCGAAGGAAATGGAAAAATTCTGGGCTTTACCGGAAACTGCGCACTGGTTTTCCGATGATGTCAGTGTGTTAAACGAAGCAACAATTATTACCCCAAAAGGTGAATTATACAGGCCTGACCGGGTAGTATTCAGTGATAAAAAAGCCATTGTGATTGATTACAAGTTTGGCAATAACGAACTGGAGAAATATAATCAGCAAGTTAAAAGTTACATGGAATTGATTTCAGAAATGGGTTATGAAGCAAGTGGTTATGTATGTTATGTAAGTCTTGGTAAGGTTGTTGAAGTATAAAGCATATCCAA
>CAYNHC010000317.1:0-4195 GCA_964396705.1 uncultured Paludibacter sp. | reverse complement strand
AAAAAACAAAGAGGCGTTACACTAAATTTTAGTACAACTGAGCAATATCTTATAAATATTTAATTATCAGTCTCTATAAATTCAAAAACGATTATCTATCAGGAATTTAAATGCATGCGAAAGTTCAATCAATTGAACAAATAAAATTTCATTTGGTCATTGAGTTCGAAACGCGAGAATGAAAGAATGAATGGGAAATCATCTATGAAATAAAAAAGGATGACCTTTATTATTGATCATCCTTTGAAATTAGTATTTAATAAAAAGACAACTGATTTATTGAATCAGAATTTTATTAGCTGTTCTGATATTTTTAATGGAATTTGAAACAACAATAAAAACTCCTTTTTCCCAATTAGAGGTATTTACATCTATCTCACGAGAGAAGACATCAGCAGAGAAAACTTTTTTACCTATTATATTATATATGTCAACGCTTAACATTTCGCCCCGAAGTAATAATTCATTCTTAATCCCGGAATAATATACAGAAATACCATTATCGATTTTATAATCAGAAACCGCAGATAACAATTTATATTCAAAAGCACCGAGATCAGGTGCTGTTCCACTAAAAGGCAATCCTAAATTTGTTCCTTTATCTATCATACTACTTATTGGGAACTGATGCAGGAAAGTTATTTCGGGTAATAAGCCATCATCATTTCTACGATACAACATTTGTAGGTAATCCAGACTAACGAAATAACTTGCCAAACAAGAGAAGCCTGTATTCCATGAATTGAAGGATTGGCTCACCGACTTACAGGCTAATTTATTGGTACTTTTTGAACTTAGTGTAGCAGAATTCTTAACAATTAATGATCCATACGAACTATTTGAAAAACCATAATCAGGATTATTCATATAGCCTGAACAGTTATATAGAGTCATATTCCCACTATTATTATTTTGATCGAAACCTTTTACTGTGTTTAAAACTGAAACACAATTGCGAAGTGTGGCATTATGTACTGTATAATCACCGCCGAGTTTAAATCCATTACCATTACCATAATTTTTAATTACGTATCGACCGGAAGCATTTTTAAACTGATAAAACCACGATGCACTATCGGTTTTAAACCTGATATGATCAGTCATGTCAAAACTGGCAGGTCCATTGGCATAACACCAACAACTATCACAGACTGTATTTCCAACTTTTTGATAATGATCCCAACCATCATCGGAATTTGCCCATGATCTACATCCTTTATATGTATTAGTTCCGGCATTTGTGTATTGTTTATCGGCAAAGCCATCGGCATTTCCACCATAATCAGGACTTGCAGTACCTCCTGTTTTATAATCAAAGTTTTCGTAAGCGTCACAATTCAGAATTAAATTATCACTTCCCGTTTTCATTTGCAACCCTGAATCACAATTCCAACGAAACACACACTTTTCAATCAGATTATAGTTTCCGGTTACATACAATCCGTTATCACCGGCACCTTGTATTGTTATTCCCATAAAATGCACATAATTTGCGGATAAACTTACACCTGTCGTACCATAAGCCTGGGTGCGAAAATCTAGAACAGGGACTTCTGATTTATAGGCAACTATGTGAATTCGACTATTCGCAGTACCCGATTTAGTAATACCTTGCTTTGCACTGAAGCTGTAAGTTCCACCTCGCAGAATGACTGAATCGCCACCAACCAAGGCTTTTGATAATGCTGTAGAAAAACTCATTGGACTTGCGAAAGTTCCTGTTCCTGACCCGGAAGAAGAAACATAGTAAGTTACAGCATACGACATTTGCGAAAATGCAAAAAGAGAAACAATTAACGAAAAAATAAACGCTTTATTCAACATGTTTTGAAAATATAAAAATTAACGACGCAAAAATAGTATTTAAGACATCTTATAATGTGTTCTATTTGTTACATTTTGTAGTTAAATTGATTAACGAATAACATAAAAAATATATTTCGACAAAATTGATTGAATTTTATCATGTAATTAGGTAATTGATGTATTATTTTTGTTTCACCTTTTTCTGACAACCAAATTGTTACACCTTTTTAGCAAATAAAAAATGAAAAAATTGATTCGTATATTTTACACTTCGACCTTACTCTTCATTCTGATGAACCTAACATCATGTAATTCGGATGATGTGGGTGATAACTTATATACTTTTAAAGATAAAATGATGGGACAATTCATTGAGTCGGATACAACACTTTCAGAGTTTGACAAAATAATTGAAAAAACGAAAATTAAAGGATTACTCAATTCTTATGGTGAATATACCTGTTTCGCTCCATCGAATGAAGCACTCAGGGCTTTTTACACACTGAAAGGGAAAAAATCATTTAATGATTTTCCTGACGACAGCTTAAAATTGATTGCTTACGATCATCTTATCAATGGAGCTATTGTAAATTACGTAAAGTTTAACGATGGACGTATTTTTCAATCGACCATGAGCGACAGGTATTTAGCAATTTCATTTAATGATTCAGGGCAGATTTTTGTCAATAAAACATCCATGATCATCCAAAAAGATATATTAGTACATAATGGTGTTATTCATAAAATTAATAAAGTTCTGGATCCGGTTCGCTCGGGAATAGCCGAAGTAATTTCAAAAGATTCAACATTTAGCATATTTTATAATGGATTGGTGGCTACTGGTTTGGTTGATTCACTGTTACGAACGGTAGATGAAAATTATTCGATATCAGCTTCGTTGGCTAAAGAACTTGAAGATGCAGTAAATACAACTGTTTCGAGTGAGCGACATGCGCCGCTTACAAGGAAATATGGATATACATTACTTATGGAAAGTAATGAAACCATGAAAAAAAATGGAATTACCGATCTTGAAAGCATGAAACAATTTGCAGCAAGTGTTTACAATGTAGTTTACCCTACAGATGCAGGAATTACTGACATAACAAACAGATCAAACAGTCTGAACAGATTTATTGCCTATCATATAATTAATAAAGAGTTAGGCAAAAATAAATTCATACTCGATTTTGATACTCAACACATGTCGAGAATTATTGATCTATATGAATATATTGAACCAATGTGTCCAAATACGCTGATTGAAGTAAAAATTCAGAGAAGCTCAGGTGACGTAAATCTTTTCAATTATAATCCCGAATTAAAAACTGCCATACGATTAGTAGAAAGTAATGTGGAAAATAATGCAATTAATGGTGTTTACCATGAAATTGATGACATGTTGATTTACAGTAGTAGTGTTGATGCAATGTTATCTACTAAACGACTCCGTTTCGATTTTGCAAGTTTATTTCCTGAACTAACGAATAATAAAATGCGGGGCAGACCAAGTGACAATAATAATTTACTTTACCGAAATGCACTACCAAAAGGCTATCTTGAAAGACTTGAATGTACTGAACAGACAGTTGTATGCTACTCCAATGCTCACGATAAATTAATGAATTATATGGGTGATGAAGTGTTCTTAGTTGTTCAGAACGGAAAACTTTATGACTTCACTGTTACAACACCTCCCATTCCTGCAGGTACTTACGAAATCAGATTTGGATATCAATCGAACGGAAGACGTGGTGTAGCTCAGTTTTATTTTGATGGCGAACCCACCGGTGTACCTGTAAATCTTAACACGGGCGGTACCGATGTATCAATTGGGTATATAAAACCAGGCGAAGATGCAGACGATCAATTAGGTTTTGAGAATGATAAAATGATGCGCAACAGAGGGTATATGAAAGGACCTAATAGTTACAAAGCGGTAAATGAAAGTTGGTATAGTGGTAGTAGTGCACGATACAATGCTAGCAACCTCCGAAAAATTTTAACCACTAAAACCTTTGCAAAAGCAGGTAGTCATAAATTAATGGTTAAAGGACTAAGTGGCGGTCAATTTCAAATCGATTTTATTGAATTTGTCCCTACAAGTGTGCTTGAAAGTGAGGATATCAATTAAATAAATGATTATCCGCATTAAGACCTAAACTAAACCAATAGGGGTTTCACCCCTAAAACCCGACTTACTTTTTTGCCTTGATGCAAAAAAGTAAGCAAAAAAAATCAAGACTGTGCCTGCTTCACTCGAAAAACTTACGCTCGACAGGCTCAAATCGTCCAAACTCACACCGACGAAATACGTCGGTGCTCAAACAAGGACGATTTTTAACCGCCTATCTCACTTGTTTTTCGGCTCACCAGACAAGGTCGGTCG
>CAYNHC010000316.1:1881-4223 GCA_964396705.1 uncultured Paludibacter sp. | reverse complement strand
TTGATACAATTGGAACAGGCGATACAATTTGGATAGGAATTCTAAGCTGTTTAGTTTCTTTTGCAGGAATTATATTACTGAGAAATTCATTTCGAAACCGAAATAAATTAAAAATTTCGGTATAAAATTATCTCCTTTCGCTTACTATTAACAACGCTTGCTCGCGCAATTCAACCGGCAACTGAATTCTGCGCAATTGTAAACTTCTCAACCAAGCAGCTACATCGCTTTCTTTTAATGTATAAAACACTTCCGAAAGTTGGTCTATTTGGTCTTTTGTCATTTTATCCGGTTCAATATCAGCAAGTACATCCAACTCTTCGTCTTCGAAATATTCGGCTTTATTATCGGTATTTAATAAAGAATCTCTTTCACAAACAACGTGTGCACCACAACATTCTTCATCATATTTTTCAACAATTTCAGTCTCGTCGGTTTTATTTCTGCGATTAAAATATGTCATTAACATCAGGATTAATCCGAAAACCAATAAAACTATAATCAGTATAAGCATAAACTCAATATTTTTTATTCTTAATTCAACATAAATTTCGCTGCAAAGTTACCCTTTTATGGTCAAAATTACATATTTTTGTAAGTTAAAATACAATAGAAAGTCTTTTTTTTAGTTTCTAATTTCAAAAGTTGTTTCGTTTTCAAACAATTAAGAGGATTACAAAAAAACATGAGTTTCCAAAAAATTTACTGTCCATCTATAAAAATTTATTTCCTTTGAAAAAAGTAATTTTAAATATCGTAACTCTTTTATTGCTGACAATATTTTTCAGCAATTGCTCCACAAAAAAAAATACGTGGACAACCAGAACTTACAAAGCTATCAACACACGCTTTAATGTATATTTCAATGGCATAACAAGTTATGAAGAAGGAATTAATAATATTATAAAAACCAATGTTGAAGATTTTTCCGGTGTCATTCCTATGTACCCGATCAGTAAAGCTGCAAATGCAAAAGCAGCCACTTCGAACATGGATAAAACAATTGAAAAATGCCGTAAAGCCATTAAACTTTATTCAATTAAACAGAAACCAACCCGAAGCATTAAAAAAGCAAATCAACCTGAATATAAACTTTTTTACGATCAGAAGGAATTTAACCCTGCGCTGAAAGAGGCATGGTTATTATTGGCAAAAGCCGAATTTCATAAAGGTGATTTTCTTGGATCAGTGGGTACTTTTGCATATATCGCACGATATTATTCAACAGATAAAGACATGGTTACAAAATGTCAACTTTGGACAGCACGCGCTTATGCTGAAATGGGCTGGATTTATGAGGCTGAGCAGTTGCTTTCAAAGATTAACCAAAACGACATTAAATATTCAACCACAGCACTTTATACATCAGTAAATGCCGATTTACTGATAAAAAAAGGACAATACAAAGAAGCCATTCCCTTTTTGGAAATAACACTTAGCAAAGAAAAAGATAAATATCTGAAACAAAGATTTAGTTATATTTTAGCTCAACTCTACCAAAAAACAGGAAATAATCAGGCGGCTTATGATGCTTATCAAAAAGTTTTAAAACTAAATCCTCCCTACGATATGGACTTCAATGCACGTATCAACAGCATTGAATTATATAGTGGTAATGTAAGCAATATCAGAAAAGATATTAAAAAGATGATTAAGAATCCGAATAACAAAGAATATCTTGATCAATTATATTATGTTTTAGGTAAAACTTATTTACAAAAATCAGATACACTTAAAGCCATCGAAAACTTCATTTTATCTGCTGAAAAAAGCACACGTAACGGTGTTGATAAAGCGGTAACTTTAATTACAATGGGCGATCTTTACTATTCCAAAAAAGATTATATTAAAGCTCAACCCTGCTACGACGAAGCTTCGAAAATTATTACTGTTGAATATCCTGATTATAATCGCATTTTCGCAAGAGCTCAATCACTTAGCGAGCTTGTGGTTCAATACGAAATTGTAACTTTACAGGATAGTCTTCTGCGCTTATCAGCAATGCCAGAAAGTAAGCAGATTGAAATTGTAAATAAAATTATTGAAAAATTAATAGCCGATGAAAAAGCAGCAGCAGAAAAGAAGGAAAATGAAGAAAATGAAGAAAATCCACTTAATTTCAACGAGATAGAATCAGGATTTGGACCTCCGGTATCGAATAATCGTGTTGGAAATAATGTTGGAGACTGGTACTTCTATAATCCGAATGTAATGAGAACCGGTCTGATGGATTTTCAGAAAAAATGGGGCAAACGAAAACTTGAGGACAATTGGAGAAGAAAGAATAAATCAGCAGTTTTGTTTGCAGAAGAAAAAACTGAAATTATATCGGACTCAACTTC
>CAYNHC010000316.1:0-1781 GCA_964396705.1 uncultured Paludibacter sp. | reverse complement strand
TCAAATTTAGCTCCTAAATTTTTATTTTTAAATGCATTAAGTATAGGCAAAACTGATAAACCTGCCATTTTTGAAGAGGCTCTTAGTAAACTCGTTGAAGACTATCCTGAAAGCGATGTAAGTACAATGTCGAAAGATATACTTGCGTTAATGAAACAAGGTAAAGAATCAAAAACAGGAACATCGCATGGAACATTATTGACCAAACGAGATGCAGAAAATAAAACAGATGAAACCGGATTGACGAACAGGACTTTTGATGCTGAAAAAATAACCAAGCATCGTTTATTGATGATTACCTCGGCTGATGATAAATTCATTAATAAATTGCTTTATAATGTTGCCACGTTTAACTTTTCAAGATTTATGGTGAAAGACTTTGATCTGTCGGTAAGTAAGCTCGATAGTACAAAGAATGTTTTGTCAGTAACCAATTTCGAAAGCTACGACGAAACAGACTGGTATCTCAATTCGTTATCAAACGATACTGCTCTTACCAATTTGATCAATAAATCTGACGTACAAAAAGTCATTATTTCTGAGAATAATTTCGGATTATTAAAAACAATGTATTCATTAGACGATTATCTGAGTTACGAGTCAGCTAATCTTAAAACTAAAATTGACAAAACATTAGCCCAAAATACAATTCAGAAAACGACAAAAAAACAAGAGCCAGTTAAAACCGCAAAACCTGTAACCAAAACTGAAAAAGCAGTCAGCACAAGCGCTCCGGTTTCTTCAGGAACAAACGTGGCGACCGAAAAACTTGATAAAGAATATGCTGAAAAAATTCAGAGTACAGTTTCTGAAACTTCAACAGTTCCGGTACCTGAAAAAACTGAAACAAATAATACGCAAAACACAACAACAAATCAACCTTCAACTCAAAAAGCAGAAATAGAAGTACCATTGTTTAAAAATTTATTCGCATATCGTCCCAATGAACCACATTTTGTAGCAATACCAATTCTTTCGGGTAGTATCAATTTTGAAAAAACAAAAACTGCCATCGATGCTTACAATAAAAATAATTATGGCATTATGAACCTGAAAGTTTCGTTAGAAACCATTGGCAAAATGCAAATCATGATTATTGGTTCATTTACCGATGCTAACATTGCTAAATCATATCTGATTAGAATGGTAAAAGACAAATCATTATTCGAAAATATGAATGATGCAAGCTACAGAAATTTAGTGGGCACACAGTCCAACCTAAACGTTATGATGCAACAAAATGCAATTAAAACATATATCGAGTTTATGCAGGAGTATTATTTGAAGTAAACGGGTTGAAATGGTGATAAACAGTGATTTTTACACAAATAATTTGACAATAAAAATTTAGAAATGAAAAAAGACCGCATTCTTTGGGCCGACGACGAAATAGATTTGCTGCGTGCATACGTACTTTTTTTGGAAGAAAAAGGCTACGAAGTTGTTACTGCCAACAACGGTAAAGATGCAGTAGATCTTTGTCATAAAGAAACTTTTGACATTATTTTTCTGGACGAAAATATGCCGGGTTTAAGTGGATTGGAAACTTTGGCGTTGATTAAAGAAATTGATCCAAATGTACCTATGGTAATGATTACCAAGAGCGAAGAGGAAAATATAATGAACATGGCTATAGGGAATAAAATTGCCGATTACCTGACCAAGCCCGTAAATCCAAGTCAGATATTGCTGACTCTCAAAAAGAATATTCATCAAAAAGAAATTGTAACCGAACATACCACATCAACTTACCGCTCTGAGTTTGGACGAATTGGAATGCA
>CAYNHC010000315.1:0-4227 GCA_964396705.1 uncultured Paludibacter sp. | reverse complement strand
TGGAAGATTTACCGGAATCTGCTTCAGTTGAAGTTTATAATATAAACGGGATGAGGCTTTACTCTGAAAATGCAGTTTCCGGAACTATACAATTCCCTGCAACATCAAGATTAATGATTGTTCGTGTTTCAGCAAACGGAATATATCGATCGTATAAAATAGCCTTCTGATAATAAAAAACAAATTAATTAACACGTCCTGATATATTTTTATCAGGGCGTGTTTTTTATATAAGTAAATGACAATTATTATTGATATTTTTTTAATGCAACTAAGTTTCATTTCATCAAATTGACCTATTACCAAAAGATTCTGAATTATATCCCGTTGCGAAACACCTTGCATAGCCTGCATCTACATTGGCAGAAGTCCACCTGTAGGAAGCGCTGAAAAACCGTTTTCATTTCTTTTTATACCACCAGAAGAAGGGTTACCAACAGATACCTCATAAGCATCAATCTTCCAATAAACAAACGGAACAGAAGGTAATCCCTTAACAGCCGCAAGGTTGCATTGTGAGGCAACCTTGCGGACAAATAATTTTACTCCCATGTGATACAATCTTGTGGATTTGGGGTAGTTGAATTTTTTTAATCCTGTACAAGAAAAGATTTTGAAGATTTATTTATGATCGTCTTTGATTAATCTGTCTATCTCTAATTGAATACCTACAGAAAAAAATCCTGGAAAATAATCGATTAAAGGCCTATCTTTAGAATGAATGGTAAGCCCCGACTGTAAAATACCTTTAATATAACTTTTTCCAAACTTAAAAGTTATTACAGGTTCAAAAACATATTCAAATCCGGTTCTTAGTTGTTCGTTTGAATATGAATCTGTAAGATAATCCACAATTACCACTCTTGGTGTAAAACTTAATTCAGTTGAGATATTCTTAAAACCAAATGAAGGTTGTATGAAAAACTTAATATAATTCCCTTCTCCGCTAATATATGTATCAATATCCGGATTTATTATTGAAGAACTACAATAACCAATTCCAGCATAATACTCATGTATAAAATTTGAATTGGATTTTGAAAAATATCCTAATCCACTTTCTATACTGAAATGTTTATTAGTTGAAATATCAACTAATTCAAAATTTTTGAAACTACTATTTAACATCATTCCAATATGATCAGATATGGCGTATGATAACTGAGGATCTATGCCACATGAACCAATTAATAATGAGGCATTAGCTTCGTTTTTTTTAGAAAACATAGGGGTGTTAATTGCTGTTGGAACATAAGCTGGAGCACATGAATCAAAGAATAAAACACTAAGGAAACAGACAACAGAAAGTCGAAGTGTTTTCATAACTTTATATATTTAACGATTAAACTAAATTAACGTGAGTTCGACATAAGATTTCTAAAATTCAACAGGTAAATCGTATTAAAAGTAAGAAGATCTTTAATGTGAATAACCGCGGGTGAACCAAAGGTCAGCGTAAGCTAAACCTGTGGCATTTTGAATCTTTTCAGGACTATAACATGTAATTAGCTTATTTTGAAAATATTACATATATCAAATTTAGATTTATTTTATCAATAAAATTGCTTTGAAATCAGTAATTTCGAGTTCACTATTATTTCTTTTCTGAGCATTTATCGATTCGATAATCAGTTTATAATTTTCTTTTTCAATGAATAGTTTTTCCTGTGGAAATTCCTGCAAATCTTCTTTTAATGTCAATTCAATGAATTTTTCTTTTAGGGAAATACTAATGTACGTTTTATTTGTTTGTTTATTGCTGACGTTTAGTACCTGATTCTCTAAAGTAATATTGTAAATACTGTCATTTAACACAAATTCTTTGTGACGTAATTCAAGCATGAATAATTTGTTATACGATTGAATATCTATGCTTTGTATTTCATCGTTTAACTGAATGTTATAGTACTTTTTAGCACCTGAAAATCTGATGTTTGTTTCTAAGCACATACGATCCAAAATTCCAAAACGATTGAGATCTTTCACATCTTCGCTGAAAAAGGGCTGCATTGTTTCTGCGCTAAAATTTTCAACTATATAATCTATTTTTGCTGAGAGTAATTCTTTTACTTTTTTATTGGTTTGAAGTACTTTTATTTCATTTTCAGGAATTACCTTGCCATTTTGGAGATAATTATTATCACTTAAAAGCGTTTCTATTGTGTTGTATAAATTTCGTTTGGTAATGCTGTAAATACTCCACGGACCTACTGCCGATAGAAATGCAATGATGGAAAAAGATATCACTATCCATTTCAAATGTTTCGATTGACTTAAAAACAGGTAAATACATATACCGTACAACCAAAAATTCAGCAGAAAAACATAAGCACGGTTGATTGTCAGTCCATAATCGTCGAACCTTCGGAATATGCCCACAGTCATTAAAATTAATAATGGCAATAGAATAACAGGAAAAAATCGGGAAACAAACACTGCCACTTTATTGGCCTGCAATCGCAATGGATATACAATCATCATGCATAAAAATCCACCTAACGCCAACACCGAAACTAACCATGTAACCCAACCATTCGGCAATTCCCATTTGGCAACAATCTGAATTGTATATACATACAAAATAACTGTATATAAAGCCAATATTGGCAACATAATATACAACCCAAGTATTTTGAGAAATTTATTGAATTCGAATTCTTGTTTGCGTTTTTCTGTTTCGTTAGGTACATTAGACAGAAAATAAATTGGAGCAAACAATGCAAAACAGATTACGGCTAAGTTGCCATACACTTTTTCACTAATGTTGATATTAAACAATTTATCTAACGAAAGAATCGCCAGACTCAGACCCAACATTAAAACCTGCGAAAAAATAAAGGCAATAATCAGTTGAATGATTGAAGTTTTTGAAAATTCCCAAAAAGGAATATCGTTTTCTTTTCGAAAAAACGAAACAACAAATGAACTTAACACGAAAACAATTCCGAGTGTAAACACCTGATAGTATTGATATTCGAATAGTTTATCAGGCAGTGTAATTATGTAAATCACCAAAATTAAAGTACCAGCCAGATTTATTCCAGCTCTGAGTAAATTGCTTTTAAATTCTTCCGAAAATAAGCTCATAGCAATACTTAATGGTATCGCCAGACCGAAAAACGTCCATAAACGTTCATGAATATCGGCATCTTTTTGATTGATTTGAATAAAAAATAAAACCGATAATCCGATGATAAAAAACACCGGAAATGTGAAACGGACAGCAACTAACCGGATTTTATTAACCAATTCTTCAAAAGAAATTTTTTTCATGTTTTTATAATTTGCTAATTTGAAAATATGCTAATGTGCCAATTAATGTTTTAAGAATGGATTAATTTGAATTGTGTAACTTCTTAATTCCTTAGTTTCTCAATTTCTAATTTCTTTGGTCCGTTTAAATTCTCACTTGACTTCCAGAATCAAAACCGTTTTAGCAGGTACAGACAGTTGATTTTGAAGTGAATATATCTTACTATTTACAATATCCAGTCCCTGAGTTTTGTTATTAAGCATTTCACTAAATCTTGCTAAAGATAAATTTTTGCTTTCCTGATTGTTATTGGCAATCACCATTATTGTTTTCTTTTCGTTGTAACGGAAAGTAACATAAATACCATTTTCTGGTATAAACTGTTTCATTTTGCCGGTTTGTAACACAGGATTATTTTTCCTATAATTCAACAAAACTTTCGTATAATTAAACACTTCATTTTCGTCATTTGTTCTACCTTCAGAAGTAAATGCGTTATGCTTATCTGTAGTCCACCCACCCGGAAAATCAAATCTGTCGCCTTCGTAACTTCCTGCAATGCCATCAATCATAATTTCGGTGCCGTAATAAATCTGTGGATAACCGCGTGAAGTTATAAGCATTGCCATTCCCATTTTATATTTTGCCACATCTCTTTTAACGGCTGTAGAAAAACGGTCTATATCATGATTATCCAAAAAGTTCATGATAAGATTTGTATTAGGATACACAAAATCCTGAGCGTAATGGCTGTAAAAACGTGCCATACCACTTTCCCAGCCTTCATTTTCGTTGAACGAAGACGACAACACATCTTTCAGGCAAAAATCCATAACACTGGTAAGTCGGGAATCGAAACCATCCTTGTTTTTATTGCCCGATTGGTAATAAGCAACTTCAGCAGGTGTTTTTACCCAACACTCCCCCACTACATTCATTTTTGGATATTCGTTGCGAATGGACTGAATAAATCT